>NZ_AUKA01000022.1:0-52089 GCF_000424505.1 Butyrivibrio sp. XBB1001
TCTATATCCGGCAGTAACACCCGCACGTTATATCGGTTATTTTCACACGCCATCGATGCCAATCCATCTTTGTTAACCGGGCGACTCGACAAACTTCGATTTGTATTTAGTAAAACTCAGTTAGCTTTCTATCCAATTCCCTGATTTCACCAGAAGTAATTTCTCTTAATAGCTTTATTTCTTCTATCAGCTTTTTACAGCACTGGGCATTTTTATCTTCATCCTCAATAGCCTGTTCAATTTTGAATTTTACTGGATCTAATAAGAAGTAGTTTTGCATTTTATTATTGCCTCACGTACCATCCTCTGCACTCTAGAAATATCAATTAATCTTCAATACTAGAAATATTAAAATTCCAAATAACATCATTACTGCTGTAAGCAGAACATCACAAATCGTAATATGTTCTCTCACATTTACAAGTCTAGGTTGTTTGCGGTTTACGTATATTGTATATTCACCTCCAACCTTATAATTTCTGAATTTACCAAACATTAATGAAATCAGAGATATCATTGCGGTTCCTTGATGTTCAGTACCATCGAGAATATAGCTGAAAACAAAGGCTTCGGATGATTTATGCGAGACTATCTCATCTAATCTAGCAATAACCGCTTCCTTACAATTCCACAAAGTATATAATCTAAATGGTGCTAGTATGATGAAAAATGCTGCCATCAGAGTCTTTGTAACAAACAGTATTATTTCATTCATTTTATTTATCTCTCCTGCTTATCCCACGTACTATGACGAAAAAATATTATCTTTCCGTCTATCAAATAATACAATAATTCCTTGCTAATTGTCCCATATACTTGGTGAGATAAAGTGTAGCGAAAAACATTAGTTTTATGATACAACTAAAGATAATAGATATTATAATAGTCATTTTGACTATAATATATAAAATTTGCTATAATAATAGCAATAGAAGGAGAATAATTATGGCAGAATTTATATGGGAAACTCCGACCGAGATAACACTTGATCTGGCAAAAAAGTTACAGAAAATCCGTAAAAGAAGGAAAATCACACAGAAGCAGCTTGCTGACAGGAGTAATGTCAGCTACGCGACTCTCAAAAAATTTGAACAGACCGGTCAGATATCACTTATTTCACTGGTAAAAATCACAATGGAACTTGGAATGGCAGATGAAATTAAGGCTCTTTTCTCCAAACCGGTCTATCTTAATATTGATGAGGTTCTAAACGATGAATAACAGAAAACTTGATGTTTACTATCATAATAAGCTTGTAGGCACGCTAGCTGAGATGCCAGACAAGCGTATTGCGTTTCAGTATAGTGATGACTGGGTTCGTGATGGCTTTTCAATAAGCCCACGCTCTCTTCCACTATCAAACATAGTGTATGTTCCACCAGAAAAAAATCGTGACATCTTCCATGGGCTTTTTGGAGTATTTGCTGATAGTCTACCTGATTCATGGGGAGAACTGCTATTTGACAGGTATCTTTCATCTGTTGGCATATATAGAGATCAGCTCACAATACTGGACAGGCTTGCATATGTCGGTACATCGGGAATGGGAGCTCTTGAGTATTATCCATCCAGAGAAACTGATTTTGATATAAATAATGCTGATCTTAACTATGATGAACTCGCCGTTGCCTGTGCAAACCTTATTTCATCCAAGCCGTCTGATCAGCTTGATCTATTATTTAAGATGGCTGGTTCTAGCGGAGGTACCAGACCTAAAATTCTTATGCACGAAGATAATGAATACTATATCATCAAATTTCCTGCTGCTAAGGATCCATCCGTATGCGGGAAAAGAGAATATGACTATTCTTTATGTGCAAAAAAATGCGGAATAGAAATGACTGACACATATCTTGTTCCTTCCAAAATGTGCGAGGGATATTTTAAGACTAAACGTTTCGACAGAGTATCTGGTGAAAAGATTTTTTCCATAACATTCGCCGCCCTTTTAGAAGCGGATTTTAGAGCTCCATCCTGTGATTATTCCGCATATATGCGGCTTATCCAGATTCTAACTAAGGATAACACTCATGATAAAGAGCAAATGTTCCTTACCATGTGTTTTAATACTCTTTGCCATAACAGGGATGACCACACCAAGAATTTTTCATTTATCTATACTGAAGGCCATAGTTGGAGGCTTGCTCCGGCATACGATCTGACATACAGCACAACTTATTTTGGTGAGCAGACTACTTCAGTAAATGGAAAAGGAAAGGATGTCATGGATGAAAATCTAGTTAAAATTGGCGTCGACGCTGGGCTTTCTAAAGAGTACTGTATAACCAGCCTTGAACGTATTAAAGAATTTACTCAGGACGACTTAGGGATATATCTTGATTCAAAGCATTTTCGTAAAAGAAAAAAGGAGCCGCTTTCTAAAAGAATTTCAGAAATAGCAGATAAAAGCTCTCGGAATCTCTAAACAGGATTATTTATCAGTAATCCTGTAACAATCTCAGTCATCTTTCTCTTTTTTTCCAACAATCATTACACAGATTGCCTCTGACTCATAACCGTCAAGATCATCTTCTTCAAGCCAGGTGGGTTCATCATCGCGGAACTTGTGAAATCTCATGGTGATGTTCCCATCCTTTTCAGCGATTACAATATGAAACTCTTCTCGGGGAAATAAATTACTAAGCTTCATAGCCCACATGTCTGCTATAGTGAATGCCAGCTTGAGTCTTTCGTCATCGTTTTCCACTTCAAAAAAATCATTAATACGGCAATCACTACATCCGGCCTCAAGATAAGTAGCATAATCGTGCATTTCAAGCATTCTATCACGATCCAGATTGGCATACTTCTCCCCATCGCGGATGCGCATAAAATAAAATCCTGATGCTTCATAGAACTCAGGCCAAAGAACAGATAATTCGCCTTTAATCTCGATGCTGTTGCTCAGGTCTTTAAGTTTATCCATCTTTTCTTTCATTGCAGAATTATGTATATTAGTAATCATAAATACCTCATCAATTTATAAGCTGATATGGATCTTGTAGAGCCTAACCTTATCTTCAGGCTTCATACCTCTGGTGTTATCAGCTCCGTGCATCATGGAACTGGTCACCACGTACATATTATCATCTGCATCAAAGAACCAGTTCACGTACTTGCCGACAATGCTGTAGGACTTCAGGCGGTTTAGGTCATAATCGAAAACATGCACATATCTGCTGGTTCCGATTATCAAAAGTTTCCTGCCGCCGACAGTTCTTTTCTCAATAAAAGTGCACTTATCAGGAAGCCTGTCGTCTATGGTTATGATCTTCTCGCTTAGATCAATGACATGATCCCCGTACACCACTATGTCCTTCTCCTCGATATATGCAAAGTCTGCAAACAACACAGGGAAAGGCATTTTCAAAAAATCTATCGGAATCATCTCATCTCGTACAAGCTCGTAGTTGCTGTCCCAGAACTCAAATCTCGCGTACTGTTCGTTACTGCCGGTTCCGTATTCCGTATAGTAGGAAGGGCGAATGATAAAATCTCCCTGCCTTTTCTCCTGTGTCGCCTCGTAGCGTTTAACAAAGACGCCCTTATCTGTTTTTGTGACGTCCTGGAAATAGTACTTCGGAAGTCTGCTACTGTCGATTCGGGAAAAGAACTCTCCAAATTCGTAGGGTGGATTGGAAAGCTTTTCTTCCGGAATGATCCCGAGTCCGTTAATCTTTTCTATCGTATTTTTATCTTTTGTGCTGAAATGGCAATAAGCAGGCGGCTCAAGAAAATCCAGCCACATGTCCTCAGAACCTTTTTGGTGGAACATTATCCAGATATTGGTGTTCTTCGGGCTCTTCGTATAATCATGGATCGGTATGTAATAATTGTACACCCTCTTCAGATAAGGAACTGGGCCTTCGGCGATCTGATAGCAGTTTACTCTTCCGTAGTCCAGCTCTCCTTCGCTTGGCTCAACGGTTCTTATGATTCCGTCATAATTGTCTGCCGGTGAAGGTGCGACGTAGTAAAAGACAGCTGCTCCGGGAAATTCCTCCAAAAGCTCAGCTTTCTCTGATGAAATCTTATTCTTGGCTTTTTCCTTTTTGATATCGCTAAGAACTGCCTCTTTATCCGGGATCAACTTGTCAGGCATTTCCTTATACATAAGCATATCCGAATAAAGCGGAAGTCCGCATATAGCGCTGATACTGTCGATTGCCTCGGGTGCTGTCATCTCTTTTTTGACGAGATATCTGAAGGCCTTGGCGTCCTTGTCATCGAGCCTTAAGGCATCAACCATGACAGGAACCTTTTTGGAAAAGACCCTTCCATAATTTATGCTGTAGAATGCAGCTTTTTTGCCTTCCACGTTTACGTTCAGCTCAAAAACATCGTCATCAAAATAGTTCACTGAAATGACAGGCGTATTAAGCTCCTTGGAAAGATCCCTTGCCATTTTCGCCAGCTTGTTAAAATTCAAGGTCATTTCATCTTCGTAAACAGTATCCCAACCATCAGCAACCCTGACTACGGAATATCCTGGCGCTACGGAATAAGCTCTTTTGTCCGGATTATAGATGTGTAGATTGCAAAGTTTAGTCCCCATTTTTCATACTCCTTCTCTACGATTTTGCTGACCCAAGCAAAATCGCTTTATCATAATCATTTCAAAATCATTCAAAGATTAGAATGCGAACTACTCTTCTTCAGCAAGCTGCATCAAAATAGGCTTGGCATCGATACTGGTGTCATTCAAATTGCATCTCATCTTGTCTGCAAGATCAAGATTGGAAAGTATCTCTTCCTTTGTTATTTTCAGGCTCCTTTTGCTCTTGATCAGGTCTTCATGAACTTTGCCATCCGCACGATACGAAATAAACGAATATTGCACACTATTGATAAACCATGCTATTCTTACATCGAGGTCCTTAGATCGCTTTTCCTGGCAGAATCTGCCGTACATTTCTTTATAGTCTTCACGGCTATCAACTTTTAACAACTCCGGAAGAATATACTGCTCGAAATCATCTCTTATATATTTCTTGATCTCTTCAACAGGCATATCTACGGGCATTCCATCCCTGAACCCGCCTATATTGTAGCCTTCAACATTATACAAAGGTGAGCACATTCCAAAATACGGCAAGAAATAATTGCTATCTATCTTCATCTCACCTATTCCGTATTTTGGTTTTGCTCCATTCCTTCCATCATGCAAACTGATACGAAAACCAAAGGATACTCCAGACAATATATTGTTAAATCTGTTTCCATCCATGTGGATGACCAATTTCTCTCCGTCAGACAACTTCCTGCACCAGGTATTTCCACCTACAGTAAAACCATGTTCTTTTAACATAGGCTTAATAAGTTCTTTGACCACTGCATCCCTTATCTCAAATGGATTAGATTTGGTCAGGCGACTAGCCTCATTGTACACATCTTCGAAAGTCAGGTCTTCTTTCATGTATTTTCTCTCCTTTATTTTTTTCATACTTCCTTAAAATACTCAAATATATCATCATCATGACAATCTGCTAAACAGTATTAAATCATTCCATAATCGTACCGTCAGTTAATGATATCTTTCTCTCAATCCACCCACCGGGCGGATCCATCTCGCACAAAATCATCATAGTGTTATCTTTTATACAATTACAAACCACGCCATCTACTGCCACTGAATCACTTTCCCATAGCTGTTCGAGATCGTGACTAAAAGCCACGATGTTTTCACAACCAAGAACGTACAAGGCATTTTTATCAATTTCAAAATATCCAAAATAGCCTTTTATTTTAATATTTCTGACACAATAATCGCTAAGGCTGATTACATATATTCCTTCATAATAATTTCCTATGATTGCATAATCATTGAAAATAATAGCATCAGTAAAGAAATCATATCTGTTTATTTCTACTGTTACAACGGGTTCCTTGCCACTATAGATAATGTACGTTTTTCCATTTCCTAATTCAATTTTCTTTATATTATCAATAACGTATTCTTCAGAATCATCTATATGATACTTCACGCGGTTTACTCCCAAAATTGAACATAAAACTGTAAGATTTTAATTACTCATTTTATTTACGCTTAATTGTTATAGAACTTCATGGCTTTTTCATTGATTTTTGCCGAATCCATCAATGAAAGGATATGCAGTATGGCACTTTTAGAGTTACCTACTTCTTCCAAATTAAGCAATTCTTCATTTTCAGAATCTTTAAGAAATAAATCATTGAGCTTGTTAGAGTACTCATCCCAATACTCGAATCCCACTATATAAAGTAGTGCATAAACATATAATTCTTCCATTTATTTATCTCACCTATGACATCATTCTGAATGTGATTCAAGCCATTTCGTATACTTATCGCCATCATCCGTTTTTGTATTATATTTCTGCAGATTCTTTGCATCTGGAAATTGCTTCATAAATTCAAGATATAGCTCGTGATCTCTGGTGAAAAACAGCAATAATCCACTATCCCATGCCACAAGCTCAAAAACTGCCAATGGATGCTGTATTGACAATTCCGGCAACCAAAAACCTTTGTATCCGTCTGCATAAGGCTTTGGATATCTTAGTACTTCTTTTTCTTCAACGTCAGGTTTAAATCCTGACAAAACAGCCCATATCCACTGAAAATCATCTTCTTCAACAATCTTTGTTAATTCCTGTCCGCTTATCCATACGTGCCTATCAGGATTGTTGAGTCTAACATAGACCTCATCATTTCTTGGACAGGCTTCTATATCTGTAATCAGCAGATTGTACTGGTTCTGAAAATCGCCCATTGCAGAAAATATCTCTCTTAAAAAGGTATATCGTCTATTTCCTCCTTCAAGGATTGCTCCCCATACCTGATTATTTTCTTCTCTAAACAAATCAAAAAAGTTCATAATTATTCTCACTTAGTTAATATAGTCCACATCTGTTTTGTAGCCATATATCGTGACAATGTCGTCCTTGATTTCACCGGGTACATGAATAGAACGTAATTTTTCCAAGACATAATCTTTATTTTCAAAAGTAAGCTCTATCTGTAGATAATCTATGTCTTCCCAATTTCTGGGTTCGCATCCAAAGTGTGACCAAGTTCCTTCCCATGAGCATAAATAACCATTTATATCTTTAGTTCTCCATCTGATTAAGATGCTATCTTTATGACATTCATTGTCGTAGTAGAATGCCCTGAAAATCTCATTCCATTTTGTGTTGTTCATACCTTATAACTCCTGCCATCGTATGCAGTCCGATCTGTAAGTTAGTACCTACTCATAATACATCATTACAGTATGTTTTGTTGTAGTAAAGTGAAGCGAAAAACATTAGTTTTATGCTACGCCTAAAGGGAAATTTGCCCTAAAATAATTGCACATGTCTATTTAACGCTTTTTCTATCGTTTCAGTATACAGTCCAATATACGTCTGAGCAGTTGAAACTGAACTATGCTGCAATAATCGCTGCACGAGGATAATATCGTGATCATTGTTTTCATATATCTCAGTAGCGAATTACTTCCTAAATGAGTGGGTTCCAATGTTCTCATATAAAAATCCGGATACCATGGTCTTTTCAGTCCATTGATATCCGGATAATCCCTTAACTATTATGTATTTCGGATCATCTGTTTTATAGTATTATACCTCAAAATAACTTCCAAAAAAGAACGCCAAGAGCCTGATATATTAAGGCTTTTGGCGTCTTTAGTTGGTATTAAAACTGTCAAAGACAGGATTTTATCAGTGAAATTACTATTAAATCACGATTGATTTTGCATTTCTTATCGTATGGTAAATCTGCTTAGCAGCTCATTGATGGATATAGCTGAATCAGATACGGAATTTGCAACATTCTCAACACCCTTTGATTCATCAGCAATCTCCTGAGCACTTACTGCCAAATTGGCTACAGTAGCTGTTATTTCTTCAGAACTAGCTGACTGTTGCTCAGATATAGCGGCAACACTTGATGCTATATCATTTACATTTGCCATCATTCCAATCATGTTGCGCATTGTGTCTGCTGTACTATTGAGCTCCTGATTGATCTTACTAAAGCTATCTCCAGCTTTTGAAACTGCTCCACTACTATTGGTAATAGCCTCCATATTTGCCTGAGATTTCTCGGCAAGATCTTTAATAAGATTTGTGATCTCTGCGATAATATCGCTGATTTCTTTAGCAGCTTCCTGGCTGTTTTGAGCAAGTTTACCGATTTCATCAGCAACAACAGCAAAGCCTTTTCCGGCTTCTCCGGCTCTTGCAGCTTCAATACTTGCATTAAGTGACAGAAGGTTTGTCTGTTCAGAAATAGAATCAATCATCCCTACTATTTCAGTAATCTTATCTGCAGAATCTCCTACTGTAGAAACCACATCATTCATATCACTCATGGAAGATGTTATTACTTCCATATTCTTCTGAACATTGCTCATATCATTCTGTCCAACTTCAGCCTGATCTACAAGACTTAGCATTATCTCATTTGTCTTATTTCCATTATCGGTTAATTCTGCAACTGACTGTGCAAGCATAGTTGCATTATTAGCAAGTTCTCCTACTGCATTTGAAATATCATCCATTGTTGTCTGGATTTGTTCCATCGATTTAGACTGCTCATTAGCTCCTTCAGTCATCTTACTTGAAGCATCCTTTGAAGAGTTTGAGTCAAATTGTAGTTGTTCCGCTCTCTCCTGTATATTAGAAATTGTATCATTCATTACTTGAACATAATTTTCCATTTCTTTGCTAATAAGACCAATTTCATCACCTTTATCCTGAGGCATCTGCGTAGTAAAATCCCCTGATGAAATCTTAAGTATACTATTAGAAAGACTATTAACAGGCTTAGTAATAACTTTGCTTATTGTGATCAAAATAATAACTGTGATTATGAAAATCAATGCAATCATAGCAATCATTGCAATAATCATAAATCTGTTGGATGATGCCAAAACATCATTTACAGGAACAGAAGAAACCATATTCCAACTTGTACCCTGAATATTATAGTAGCAAACATAATATTCAAGTCCGCTTAACGGATTTTTTATTTTTGTAACCGCAGTACTACCGGAATCAATATATGCTTTAACGCTAGATAGAAAAGCATTTCCTGATTCAGATATTTTTTTACCATTTAAATCCTGATTAACATAGCTGATAATGTAATCCCCGGCAAGTATCATAGAATTACCTGTTTTCATGGGAGTATATTTTGATGCTTCATTCTGAATATCACCAAGGAAAACGTCAACAGCACAAACTCCTTCCATTCCATTATAAAAACTGTTCTGTCTTACAAAAGAGACACAAAGCTGCCCGGTAGATGAATCAACATAAGGGTCAGATTCAATAAATGTCTCATGTCCTTGTGCAAGTTTATACCAATCTCTTTGTGTAGGCTTCCAGTCAGGAGCCTGTATGGTATGATTGGCAAAAACATAAGTATCATCCTCATAACCAATGTAAATTCCTGTATTGTTAATGATTGTGTAATTTGTAGAGGGCTCAATATATTTTAGAATTGCTTCCTCATCTTCAAAAGGAACCTGTTCCATGGTATCACAATATTGACCAAATTTTGCCAACAGCATTCTGAATCCGGTTCCTATATTGTAAGCATTAGCCTGTGTTTCAGCCTGAAGATCCATAAGAGATACATCTTCAATTGTAGCTTTAGCATTGAATGATAGAATAAGAATAATTGCAACTACTCCAATGATAATCACAGGCAGTAAACACATCAATAATGTTTTTCCAATACTTTTTTTTACACTCGAATTGTTTTTTCCATTATTTCCAATAGTTGAAGCTGTTCCCATTTTTACCCTCCATTTATAAATGTATTAATAAACATTATTGTACGTAGATTCATATACAAATATATTTTACATGTATATATATAAATAATAAATTTAACCATAATTAAACTTTTGTTAAACTTGCGTAAATAAACGCATTTTTTGAATCTAAATTCGTCTGTTTTTTATTGCACGGGAGTTTGACACCTAAATCATATCAAAAATTGTCTACAAAAATCTCCCACCTCAATCGCGAACCTCCACATCACGCCAATATCCTTTTATTATCTGCCCAATACCAGCCATATAGCAGTATTGCTCTAAGGATATTATCCGATATCATGCATATCCACGCTATTTCTATTCCAAATCCTAATACATGAACAAATATAAATACCCCCAGGACTCTCACAAACCATTGCGTAAATCCTGATACCACCAATGGAATCTTGGTTTTCCCAATTCCATTAAATGCATATTGCATGACTATGGAGATTCCGAACATAGGCTCATTTATTGCAACAATACGCAGAAGCTTCAGCGCCAGAATAAGTGCACCTGCATCATTTGTAAAAAATGAAATAATTCCATCGGCACATATCAGTAATATTCCTGTTGCTATCATCATAATGAATACAATAATCACGCAGACCATGTTGGTTTGCCTGTTTAGTTTTTTTAGATTTCCTTCACCTCTTACATTGCCGGAAAGGGATGCAACAGCGCTGGCCATTCCGACAGCAGGGATGTAAAAAGCCGATTCGGCCGTAAATGCAATAGAGTGGGCAGCGTATATTTCTGTTCCGAGAGGAACTACCATAGCAGTAAAAATGACTCTTCCAAGGCTTGTAACTACAGATGTCAGAAAAGCAGGTATGCCAACCAAAATATACTGCCCTATAATTTCTTTTCCTTCAGCCCTCAGAAAATTGTCCTTGATATCAGCCTTTGCTATCATCGCAGTATCCTTATGCTTTTCATTGAAAAACAGCATAAGGATTCCGCCTGTCATAGTGGCAATTGCAGTTGCATAGGCTGCTCCCATAACACCAAGATTGCCTCTTCTGATATTTATTTCCATTACTGAAAAGCTTACTAAAATGTAACTTCATTTGTAATTCCTATAGTTGCCGATGCCTCTATACCAAGCTTCCCCACCATAATAAAATCGGCATAATTGACAAGTGCCTGGAACGAGTATTCAATAATTGCTGGTATGATAAGGATGATTATCTCCTTAACCAGTTTTCTATTTCCTGTCATATTTCATTTTTTCTCCCGTTAGAACATATCAATGATATTGAAAAAGGGAGCTGCGAAAAGCTCCCTGGACTTAAAAATTATTAGATCACATAGGAATCCGCCGGCATGATCCTGGATAAAAACTGTCGTGTACGTTCCTCCTTCGGACGATAGAATCTCATTTCCCCCAAAATTCATAAGACCACCTTAAATTTTGCTGACCATTTATTCCCGTAAACTGAAAAAACCGAAGGAAAATGAGCTACCCGATGATAGTAGTCATTCGCCTCCGGTTGTCCAGTCAGCAACTTGTTTTGTTGTTAAGAAGACAATACTCTGAGCCGTTGCATTGCACAATTAAGTAGTTATTATGGTTAGCAATAAGAATTCATTATCATATAAAAAATAATGCAAAGTTAGCTTGACATAATATGCAAAGTAAACTATACTGAATTTGCAAAGTGAACTTAGCAAGAGTATGGAGGCTGTCATGAAAAACAAAATAAAGGAGTTAAGGAAAGTGAATAAACTTTCGCAATCTGAACTAGCTGATATTGTTGGAACTACGCGTCAGACAATTACCTCTATAGAGGTAGGAAAATATACAGCGTCTCTGATATTAGCGTATAAGATTGCACATCACTTCAATATGAACATTGAGGAAGTATTTGATTTTGAGAGCTTGGAGGAAGAAGACTAATGAATAACAAAAAAATGAATCAGATGAGAGAATCAATTAAAAAACAGAATTTTGCATATGTTGGAATTATACTACTTAGTGCAGCATTGTATTTTGTGTCACAGAGACCAACTATAACTGCAAGGTATGCAACATCTAATTATGCTGATTTCATGCAGGGATTTGTAATAGGAATGGTAATCGTATTGGACATCATAAGTATTTATCATCTTGTAAAGTATTCAAATGCTCTTAAGGATGATAAGAAACTTACACAAATCTATAACGAAATGCATGATGAGCGTATGTGTCATATCGAATCACTATCTGGGAAGTTTACAGTAAAGTTTGCAGCTATTTTCCTATTATTATTTGCAATAGTAGTAAGCTTTTTCAGTTTTGAAGCAGCAATTGCTATTATGGCAGCATTGTTTATACTGGGGATTGCCAAGAAAGTAAGCATGATACACTATACTAGAACATATACGGGCGAGGAATAAAAAGAAAAGGCTCAAGTTTCTACGAAGCTTGAGTCTTTTCTTTTTGTACTTCATTTGTAAGCAACCAACTAGAGGGCTGATTCAGAATATACAATATATTTCCAGGGCTGTCTGTTCTTAGCAGAAGGTGCCTTCAAAGCTGCTTCTACAAGCATTTCTATCTGATCTTTTGAAACTTCCACTTCCTTGTATTTCCTGATGCTACGTCTTTCAATGATACTATCCATCTGTCCACCATTATTTAGCCACTTCATATTTTAGCCTGATATATGAATCTTCAAGTTTCTCACAATCCACAAGGCGTAATACTCCAAGTTTATCCAAATCTTTTCTGTCAGTGATTGATTCTCCATCTATCAAGGTTGATGTAGCTTTTCCTCCGACAAGGACAGGTGCCACAACTATATCAACGTAATCAAATAGCTTATTCCTAAGAAATAATCCATTTATCGTCCCGCCGCTTTGAATTGTGATTCGCTCACATCCATATTTATCTTTAAGTTCAGAAAGCGCCCTCTCAAGTGATAATTCTTCTTGGAGAATAATCCCCATATTATCAGCTTCTACATTAAATGCCGGGTGATTTCGATTTGCCGTTATGAGCACGAACTTTTTTGATAATTCGCAGAAATACTTTATTCCATGTTCGTCCAAATGAGAATTGTCTATGAGCACAAATGAAACTGGTGTTTTTACCGGCATAGCTTTCTCATTAACCCCAAGCTTAGCCTGTACTCTTCCGGTATTAAGTGACCATAAATCTGTTGTCTGTTCTATCTCATAGTATTGATGCAGTCCTTCTTTCAAGCCTTCGATGATTGGAAAGTCTCTATCCACATCTAAAAGATCTGATGCTCCGGTACTTATTTTCCCATCAACAGACATAAGCATGAACAATGTTGTGATTGGTCTATCCATCTATTACCTCTTTCTTACAGGAATCCAAAGTTCACAGAAGAGGTCCTTATGCTCACTATCAAAGTACAGCTCGTAATCAGTCTCTTCAGATGCTTCGTAGCCGGATTGTGGAAGGAACTCTTTATAAAACTGAGACCAGGTTTTAGCTATGCAGTCTCCGTTTTCACCCTTACACTCAAAAACTACATATGTACCTGGATTGACATCCCAGATTCTAAAGCCTGCTTTCTTGATTTCTTCCGGATTGTAATCGGCAGTATCCTCATCAACGATGATTCCAATACCATAATCAAAAGTATCAGAGTCTTCAGTAGTTGGTGAGCATAGCCCGTATAGGTCACGTTTTCCATCCTCCCTAAGCATCCATATAGGAGCAAGCATCTGCTTGGCATTGCACTCTGCCCAGAAATCCGCCACATCATGATTGGCCTCATCATTTATGATTTCTGTTTTAAAACTCCTTACCAATGCTATAAATTTCTTCGCTTCTGCTTGTACGATTTTGTATTCCATTGTTTTTCCTCCATCTACTGTAATTTTTATTACAAGAGGATTGAAAAGTACTAATTTGGCATTACCTTCCCTGGCAACACTGGGTGATATGCCATGGAAACGGGTAAAAGCCTTGGTGAAACTTTCCGGTGTATCGTACCCATACTTCAGTGCAATATCGGTGATTCTGATATCAGTATCTACTATTTCACTTCCGGCTAGAGATAATCTTCGATTTCGGATATAAGCATTCGCTGTGATTCCTGTCAGAAAGCTGAAAGCTCTATGAAACTCGTAGCTTGAAATGTGCACATGCTTTGCAACATCTTCATAATTGAACTCTTCGAGAAGATGCTCTTCCATATAGGTAATTGCTTTTTGCAATGACGATATCCACTCCATACTTTTTTTCTCCTGTTGATGCAATTATAGATGGGATGAAAAAATGTTACATTTCCTACTTTGCGTAGTTTTGTCAGCTATAGTAACAGTTCGAAAACCACGATTGAACAAAATCGCTGCGCGATGGCCTGCCTAGGCTGTGTGCAGTGATTTTGTTAAATTTGAAGTTGCACTTTTGCCAATCTATTTATTGCCATTTGCTATTATCGATAATTATCTAGCGTTTTATAGTGCGGTTTTTACTGCTTACTTTTTAAATCAATAAATATCTCCGTAAACCATAAAAATCATTACTGCTAGAATGATAAAATAGCTATTTTTTTAGTAACCCTAAGCTGTTTTTGAAGTAAAATTTAAAAGGTTTTGTTTGATTCTTACTGTCATATTAGGAAAAAGAGAATCAAAACCGTAACAAGCCATGATATTTTTCGTTCAAGATAGAATAATAAGAGGCAAAAAAGTACACGATAGACAATGTTTTTTATTGGGTAGGCAATAATATGAAGAAGCATAAAAAATATGGTATTTATGTTTCCGCCAATGAAAAACATGTTCTATTAAGCAAATGGAAGACACTTTTTGGCGGAATGATCATGATTTGCCTTGGTATATTCGTGTTTATATATTTTAGTCACTTATAAAAAATTTTTTGCCACAAATAATAGCCATTCCACTACAGTTTGCTATCACTGATGAATTAGATACATTTATTTCACTCAAATGCCTGTTAATACAATGCCTTGCCTGGCGTATACTCTTTTTATGAAAAACAAAAAGGGTGGTAACTTCCAATGAAAGACGTTGTAGCATTCGTAAAAAAATATTATCCAAAGATCGAAGAAACCGGTCTTACAATCAATAGTACTGAGTTCTCAGTTATATCTGGTTTAAAAGGCTTTAATGAGGATGGCATGCTGGAATCTGAAGATGAGAAATGGCTTTTGGATTTTCTTTTTATGTTTATCCAGACTCCTGATGCTCTTAATATGGACTTTGAAGGCCTCGGATATGAATTCTTTGTAAAGCAGGTCCAGGAGCTTTCAGGAAATGAAATTGTTTTTGAAGATGCCGTTACTAAAATTGATCCTGAAGTTGAAGAAAGCGGCCAGGGTACATGTGAGATTTCCTTTAAATGTAATGGCAAACCCTATTCATTTACTGCTGTTTTCAATTATGATTGGTTTGATCCCAAGTTCTTAACATTCTTAAACTCAGTTCTTGAAGACCAGAAGATTGAAAAAAGACTCATGGCATTCGGAAGCTGGAACATCTGCATGATCACACTTCAGACCCCAGCATGGATGGAGAAATTCAAGACACTACTTCCCATGGATATCGAAATATTCTGATCGTCATACACATGTATATGACTCCCGTGGATAATACATACACACCCCCTACTTAAACGAAAAGGAGCAGAATCCCCCAGATTTCTGCTCCTTTCTAGCGTTATCATCTCAAAAAAAAACCCATACTCATGTCTCTGACATATTGAATACTGATATGACCACCACTATACCCCGGTAAGAAACTTCCCTACTCCCACTTCTTCCACACATCCGGCTGATAGCCGAGGGTGGACTGCTTACCGTTTCTGACGACCGGTGTCTTGATCACCTGCGGATTCACAAGGATTTTCTCAAGCTTATCCTCTTCTGCGATATACCGGATCAACAAGAGAGTATCCTGATCCTTGCAGTTAAGATCCAGCATGGCATCAATACCACCGTTTGCTTGGGCAACAGAGGTGAACTCACCTTTGCTCATGCCCTTCTCCTTCATGTCGATGAACTGGTATTTGATACCCCGCTCCTTGAAGAAGCGCTCCGCTTTCTTTGTATCATTGCATTTCTTTGTCCCAAAAATCTGTATATTCATTAGATCAGTATTCCTCCAAAATGGTCGATATATGCAAATAATCATACTACAATCCGTGGTACAATCACAAACTGATAGGATTATTTAACTGGAACGCAATGCTTATCGTTGATTTCGCAGACTTTCTGCACTCTTCGTCTATATTTTTCTTCCATTAGAGGCTCGGTGTTCAGCCATGTCTTAACTATCTCCATAGCCATAAGACCTCCAATGATCTTGGCTCCGAGGCATAAGATATTGGAATCTGTGTGCTCTCTGGCAAGTGTCGCACACAAAGGATCCTGACATACAGCCGCATAGCATCCGTTAATTTTGTTGGCTATAAGAGCGCTTCCGTAGCCGACTCCATCACAAAAAATGCCTCTGTCACATTCTCCCCTGGCAACTGCAAGAGACGCTGGGTAAACAAAATCTGACAGGTCACATGATTTTTCATCATATGTGCCAAAATCTTTTACTTCGTAGCCCTGCGATAAAAGGTAAGCTTTAATTTCTTCCTTCATCTGTGTACCGGCATGATCGTTTGCCATTGCGATTGTCATAGTGAACACCTCCTTAGTAGGTTATACCTGTATTTACCCTGCCTATAAAAAAAGTCAAAAATCAAGTTCTTTTTTTCTAAAGAGCAAATATGCCAAAATAATGGAAATAGCGCAGATCTTTGCAACATGCCAAATCAGTGTAAAGATTGCCGTGCCACCGGTAAGAAGCAAATCTACTTTTGCACATGCGAGGGCATGAGAAAAAACATGCCTGTCTATATGCCAGAGATTGATTACAGGAATAGCATTCAGACCGCTCAGCAGAGTGTCTCCTGCAAAAAGAAGGAATGCATCCACAAGTGTTGCATAGGCAACGTTCTTGCTCCAGAAAAGAATGATCATGGATATTGTTGCATAGCCCAGAACAGTAAAAGCATTGGTTAGTATCGTGCTATATAAAAAGCTGCTTTCTGCCACATTCATCTTTGCTCCCGCTATCAGACCTGTAACAGTGATAAAAAGAGTATAGATTCCATATGAAATAAAGGTTACGATCACGCAATTAATGAACTTGGCAATAAGGAGCCTTCTTCTTGAAATCCCTCTTCCAATAAGGCACTGCATAGAATTTGATGTGAACTCATCGGCATATACGCTCACGTATATTGCAATTCCTATAAACAGATTCATTGTGTTTATAGCTGTTCCCTGACTAGAAGCAAATGAAAAGCCACTTAAGTTCCCGCTATTGTTTGATTGAATAGTCCAAAAGAGTGAAATAAGGAGGCATATTCCAAGTACGATCCAATAAGACGGCTTTCTCAGGATTCTTTTCACATCTGCGAAAATAAGATTTTTCAAAAGTCAAACTCCTTTCTCCGGAAAAAATAAGTCGTAATCGCTAGCGCTGCCAAAAGATAACAGATAGCCGGCAAAAGCTGCCATGGGATTGTTCCCACTTCTATTCCGGTATATGCCCAATCAAGCAACCCATCATAGGTATAATCGTATAATGAAAGGGAAGAAAAAAATTCTACTATGTTAAATACCAGTTTAAACACAACTGTGAATGCTATACATGCGATGATTCCAAGAACTGTAGAGCCGGAAATGTACATGATCATGGCAGAAAAGACAATGTAGCCAAAATGCCTAAGCCACCTCAGGATGATATATATAATGAGATTTACCTGTTGCTGCTGGCTTAATACGATTGCCGATTCTGTATTTATAACAATGAGAGCCGCTGTAATTATGACCAGATACAGGCAAAGAAGTAAAATGGCAGCATCAAGGAGCTTGGCGATTATGAGCTTATTCCTGGTTATACCATGACCAAGCACAGTCTGCATGGATTTGGAAGACAACTCATGTGCAAAAACAGCATAGAATGTAGGAAATACTATGAAAAGAGCCATAGGTGCTCCGCTAAGTGATTTCTGCACTCCATTTATAAGTCCGATTGAGCCATCATTTACTACACCTTCAAGTACTGCATATGAGATATAGATCAGCGCAAGCAAAAGCCCCCCATAGATAAGGCCAACCCGAAAGATACGTTTCAAATCTGCTCTTAACAAATTTCTCATTCTGCTGATCCTCCAATGAGTTCAAAGTAATAATCTTCCAGAGTAACTTTCTCTTTTCCTTCTTTTAGGACATCAATACCATTTTCTGCAAGAATGCTCTTGGCTCTTTCCAAATTTCCGGCAGAAACAGTAAGTTCTACTTCGGGGCGCTTTGCAGAAAGGTCATCCTGTGTGATCTCTTTTGCTATAACGCCATTGTGTACTATGCCAAAGCGATCTGCGGTGTTTTCCAGTTCACCAAGAATATGGCTTGACACTATGACTGTCATACCAAACTCATCCCTGAATCGCCGTATCATATGACGGATATCGGCTATACCCTGAGGATCCAGACCGTTGGTCGGCTCGTCGAGGATGAGTATATCAGGATTACCAAGGATTGCATTGCCTATTCCAAGACGCTGTTTCATTCCAAGGGAATATCCCTTGGCTTTCTGATTTTCCTTACCGCCTGTAAGGCCTACAACATTCAGAACACGATCAACCTCCTGTTTTAGCGCTTTTCCCTTGAGCCCCTTTGCAGCTGCATAGTATTCAAGGTTTGCTTTACCAGAAAGATAACCGTAGAAATTAGATCCTACAAAAAATCCAACCTTTGACCTGTTTGCAAAGAGTTCTTTTCGATTTTGTGAACCAGCTATGGAAACACTGCCGGAAGTATATTCCGACAATCCAAGGATCATCTTAAATATTGTGGTTTTTCCTGCACCGTTCTTGCCCACAAGACCGTAGATGTCACCTTTATTAACCTGCATGGTGACCCCTTTTAGAACGTCATGCTTGCCATAGCTTTTGATTATGTTATCAAGCCTTATTGCTGCTTTTGAACTATCTGATCCCATAATTAGTCTCCTTCCTGAATAAGACATCACCAGACACATACTCTTTTTTCCGGGCTTAAGTACATTCCATCTCCTGGCTTAATATCATAGGTTTCGATGAATTCATCATATTGTTGAAGCATAATGTTTATTCTGTGAAATGGAAGTGGATGCATGTCAACTTTCATTGTGCCAAGTTCGTTTTCCTTAGTTGTCTGTAGCGCATATTGCCTTGCAAAGGCTCTGAAAAACTCGTCATAATCAAAATCAGGCAAATCCTTCGCCACATATAGAACTGACTTGACGCCTCCCATATCGGCTATGGCTTCATCTTTTATGCTGTTTCCATTTACTTTCTGTTGTCCGGGAATAGGTCTTGCCAGTGAGAAATAGCCTGCTAGTTTTGATGCCTTTTCATCCATCTTTGACCTGTCCTCTACAGCCATCCAGTCGATGGCATTTATATTTTCATCAAACTGGCGCCCGTACAGGTCAAACTTTGTTCCGTTAGAATCAAATCCATGAGTTATCTCATGACCTATAGTAGTTCCTACGATTCCCGCAAACTGTTCAAGTGATGAAGCATCTCCGAATGCGGCATCGCACATGGCCAGATAACCCGCCATTATATAGATGCCGTTTTCGTTTGTATAATATACACAGTTAACCTCGGTAGTAGTTCTACCTGCATCATAAATATCCCATTTGAACCTGTCCCAATCCGGACTCTTACTTTTATCTGCCATGTGAGCTTCCAGCATGCGTCTGCCCTCAGCAGCAGCTTCAACCAGGTTACCACCTTCTTCGTAGGATTTTATTTCTGCTGATGAGTAGTCAGCGACATTATCTGGCTTTATGAGGTGTAGAGCCATATTTTGCAATTTTTCTTTTGCTGCAGTTTTTGTACTATCTGACATCCAGTCTTCTTCATCCAGTATTTTTAAATAAGCCTTTATCAGTGCGTCAGTAAATTCTTTTACCTGATCTGTTTTTTCGCTGTCCTTAAAATATTTTTCCAGGTATAAAGTATCCAATAATGGAAGAAAACCACAGATTTTCATATCATTTCTAAAGAGGACGCTAAGCTGGCCATCTGAAAATTCCTCATGGCTTCCGGCGCCCTGGTTATAAAGCGCAACCATCTTTTCATATGATTCGCGGTCAAGAAGATACTTGGTCGAATTGATGGTATGGACTATAAGAAATGACTTGATATCCTTAAGATTCTTTTCTGTATAAATCCCAGACAGGGATTTGAGATATGTGTAATCCACATAAAAACTATCGCATCCGGAATAGCCTCTGCTATCTAGTATCTGCAAGAGCGGATAATCCCCTTGCAGGGCATCTATCCCTTCTCTGTTGTTTTGAGCCTTTGTAAACATTTCTTTTACGCCGAAGTAATCTATATTACTGTTTCTGGCGATAAAAGTTTCTATTCTGTAATTGCCTTTTAAAGTATCTTTGATCTCTTTTTCAGAAAAACCAATTCTTCCAAGAAAATATCCAATTACATCATCGCATCTTTCCTTGGCTGATAATGTTTTACCTGTATATTCCACATATGAAGAGACAGCTCCGAGGGAAAGACTTGGAGCCGTAAGGTTTAATGTACTCCTGTCCGGGAACTGCACTTGTACTCCTACGGATTCCGGCATAAGTAACCCAAGTTTAAAAGGATTTCTACTGGTACTTCCCTGATATTCCGTAAGATCACTTATAGATGATATGCTCTGTATGTCTGAAATATATTTTTTTAGTGGTTCCACTCCAAGCTTGTTTCGCTCATCCCAATTAGAGTGCAGCTTTACCAAAGTTTTGTATTTAGAGGCGTTGTCGTCTGTCATGGTATCGTCAGAGGCAATTGCCATGCATCTTTCATATACCAGCTTAGATGCATCAAGAACTATACTGGCTTCTTCATAAGCAGGATCCATAACTGCAGACAAAATATAGTCTTTGTTAGCGGCTGCAGCAAAGTCGTCCTGAAGACGTATGTTATCTTCAGGCTTCACCATGCCATAAACGTCAGAATCGACCCATTTACCTCCTCCAGGTACTCCGGAAAGATCTGTACTTTCTAATTTTTGAGAAGACATTCCAGAGTCTGCCGTGCTGGCTGTGCTTCCACATCCAGCAGACATTACAGCCAGAGCGGCCAAAAGTATAACTGAAGTAGTTTTTCTAATTACAATCCATTTTTTGCCTATCATTAGCTAATCTTCTCCTAACGCCATTTTGCCAAAAACCAAGCTCGTATAATCCAATACAAGCGCTCCAATGGTATACATATTTCAAGACCAATCAGAAACATCGGAATGCCAAATGCCAGGAACCAAATAGCAAACACTTTGCTTTCCTTACGGTCATGTACGCTCTGGGCCACTTTGGGGGACATTGGATCATAAAAAACTTCTATAGCGTCACCAATCTGCGGAATTGCTTTTTTACCACCGCCGAAATCTCCTTGCAAGGTATATTTATTGCCATTCACAGTATAAGTGATGATTGGTACATAGCTCACACGATTTTCGGAATCTTCTTGTTCCAAATGATCAGACACATATCCCAAGCAACTGGCAGTGCACCTTTTTTTCTTTTTATTTCCAGATGTTATGAACAAAATACCAATATAGCTAAACAATGCTCCGCCAGCGGCAATACCTGCGCCGACGTAATTAAAATATACATAAACACCGCTTATCAAAATAAATGAAAGCGCAAACATACCGATAACAATCGGCAGTAGGATGCGTACTATCTGATCGCCGCTTTGTGTCTCATCCTCATCATCTGTGCTAGAGACTTGACTGGGGCCGCCCCAAATCTGCCATAATACATATGCAAAAACCAGTGAAATAATTAGAAGAATACATCCGTAAAAAAATCCCTCAGACCTCATGTTTTCTCACCATTTCAGTTATTTGACCATTTTTCGCTCCATAGTTCATTGGCTTTGGCAAGTTTGTTTTTATTGAGCAAATAGAGTACAGCAATTCCGATGATCATAGCTAAAACTAGTTCATACAAAAGTTGTCCCATGCCATATTGCTGTACGATTATTCCGTCCCCGGAGACTGACGGATCTGTTGTAAAAGAGATGAAGTCATGTAATCCGTGCGCAAATATAGGAAATATTACACTGCCTGTTCCTAGATATAAACCGGTAAACACAAATGCCATAAATGTTGAATGAATCACCTGAGCGACTGTCATTACTAAATCTGCACCTTGTGTTACGTTGCCAGCATGGGAAAGTCCAAATATCACAGCAAGGATAATTATTACAGCGAATCTCTTTTCCTTCTTAACATATTTCATGACAATAGCCAGGGACAATATCCTGAACATTGTCTCTTCTCCAAACCCGGCAGCCAACGCCATAAAAACCGCATTAAGAGATGGATTGAAATAGAATGGACGCTGCAAGATTAAAGGCTCGATCAGTGTGAAGATTTCAAGAAGCACGAAAGGAATCACTAAGATGCATATACTCTTTGCCGAACACCCGGGTTTTACAAAGCCTTTAAATTCCGGTGAAAACCATAGCCAAAAAACAATCATTGTTATTACTGCCAAAATACATGCTCCAATATATCCGGCATTACTTGAAACCTTATCAAATAATGAGCCTCCTATTCCCACCAAAAGCATAGAGAAGATTATGCTTAGTATAACTGAGATATAGGGTGCTCTTTCGCATAATGAATGCTTTCGCGTTTTGTTATTCAATTGAACCCTCCTGTGATAATATATCTTGATAACGATAATTTATAAGCGTCTACACATTGATGATATCATTAATAGATATGTAATTATCTTAAATAAGCATTAAATCAACAGGGGTATCTTCTAGAACAAAATAACTATTATTTTAATAAGGTATCAATAAATCTTCTCTACCTTTTCAGTGATTCCATACTGGTGCATGAAATCCCTAATCTCATCATCATTCCTAACAAGTTGCACTTCCTCAAATGCGCCTGTATGTATATCTTGAAAGCCTGCCACCATCTCACCATTGCAGATACTTGCTTTAATTACAGGCCTTTTGTTTTCTTTATCATAGGCTACAGAACTGGTTGATGCTTTCTTTTTATATCCACAGTCACAATAAGGGCCACCTGACGCAAGTTTTGGTTTCAAAAAAGAATAAAGACAGACAAAGCACATTAAAATCTGAGTAACTGTGGAGCACGGTGTTGCAAGTCCTATATGAAAAAGCGATACAGGCTCTTGCTTACTCATGATATATGACACCGGAATCCTCACTAGGAAAGCTCCAATTATACCCTGTATCATGACAAATCTTGTATACTCCATTCCGTTAAAAAAACCTATGAAGCAGAAAAGAAAGCACGTAAACAGGCAATCAATAGCATATGCCTTGAGATAATCCCATGAAGCATCGACAACTGCTGGATCTTTCGCGAATATGCTAGACAAAAAATCACCATGGAAAAAGGCAATATAAAACATGAATACAGCAAATATGAAAGATACACCTATGGCATATCTAAGTCCCTTGAATGCTCTGCTATACTTGCCTGCTCCTCTATTCTGCGAAACAAATGCTGACATTGACTGTGCAAATGCTGATGGTATGAGCATAATGAAAGCACAAACCTTTTCAGCAACGCCAACACCTGCAGAGGCAATTACGCCAAGGGAATTAACAATAGCCAGAATAACCAAAAAAGAAATGCCTACAAGAAAGTCCTGTAATGCAACAGGAGTTCCGATAAAGACTATCTTTTTAATGATTCCTTTTTCCATTTTAAAGCTTGCCCTGTCGAGTTTAAATGGCAGTTCTTTTTTACTGATCAGCCACAAGGATATCAAAACACTAATAAGCTGTGCTGCTACCGTTGCTATGGCAGCACCTTTTGTTCCCATATCAAAGCCTGCGACTAGAATTAAGTCACCTATGATGTTGCATATACACGCTATAAGCACAGTTACAAGCGGAGTGAAGGAATCTCCAAGACCTCTGAAAATACTTCCTATCAGGTTGTAAGATATTATGACAACTGCTCCGGCTCCACATATCCTTATATAAGTAACTGTTAGATCATAAGCTTCTACTGGTGCGTTCATAATACCGGCAAGATTTCCGGCAAATAAAGATATGAATAGTGTAAGGAAAACACCTATCGACATAAACAGCATTATTCCATTTGCTACAATTGCTCCTCCTTCAGATGCTTTTCTTTCACCTATTTTCTGTCCTAAAAACACTGTCATGCCAATAGATAGAGAACTTACAAGGTTTGTAAGTGTCATCATGATCTGTGACCCTGTTGACACTCCAGATACATCTGCAGGTTCTGCAAATTTACCTACAATCATAAGATCAACAGCTCCATAAAGAGATTGCAAAAATAATGCAAAAAGTACAGGAATTGCAAACTTAAGGAGCGGAGCTAGTATTTTTCCTTCTGTAAAATTCTTCTGTTCTGCCACGTATATTACCTCCAAAAAAAGCCGGATAAGAAACCGGCATCTTTATTTAAAAATTGAAATCAAGTTTAATCAATTTTATCGTTTTGAAATCTGGACAAGTGCTCAAAGGGAAGAATTAAACGACCTCTGTACAGTCCACAGCCGTCATTTATCAGACTGTTATCAATAGCACCAAACATATTTACATCGACCTTTGACAGTTCAAGCTGCTGAAGAAGCATTCCTCTCTCAAAGGCTTCATCGAAATAAATACTTTCTCCTTTTGGAATCTTATTCCTTCGAGTCCTTTCTTTTAGCTGCCTCTTTTCATATCCCAAATGATTAGCAGGCCCTATCTCCGCGTAATCATCCATATCCTTTGTACGAAGCTGCACCTCGACATAACTGCGGGATTCATTGTCATAAAGCGTTATGTGAAGAGACTCGTAGCCATAGGAACTTGGATTGCTGATATAGTCTCTAAAATAAGGACGAACAGATTCTTTTAGCATATTTGATGAAACTGCATTATCAATAGCTGATATTTCCGGGCTGAACCCTCGCTGTTCCAGGAAATCAGGGATTATATTGGCTATCTCATAAAGATACTGAAGCTCTATCTCTTTTCTCTCATCAGAGTTATTCACATGGCATTTAGGCATAGAAATTACAATCCTATAAGCGATAAGATCCCTGAAATGCTCAATTTTACTCTTAACCAGTGTAGGCTCAGGAAAAGATCCGTTTTTCTTATAGTAATTGTAGATTGTTTCAACTATATATGCATTAAACTTCTCTTCAGCTCTGATCAGCGACTTGATCCGTCCCTTGAAGGTGAATGCAAGCTGCGGATACTGCCTGGTCATATATTTATAAAGTTCCCTTATTCTCTGAGACTGAGAGGTCAGGAAGTCGTTGTGAACAAGCAATTCCTCCATACGTAGAAGGAAGTTGCTATGAAACATATCTACTGTATTCCCGGTCTTTAGCGAGGATTCTTTTAAATCCCTGGAATACATCTGTATTATCTTTAGTACAGTATCTCCATTGTAAAGATAGTCATTTAGCGTAACCATACACCACAAACTCCCCCTTCCAGATACATCTACTGCAAATTTTTCAAAGAAAAAGAGACAAAGACGCCTACATAATCAGCACCTTTGCCTCTTTTCTATAATAACATAAATTCAGACTAAAAGCTTTCTTTCATTCTTCTACTTCGCGCCAGTCGTCAATTTCTTCATCATAATAATAGATTTTGTCGTCCTGTTCATCATAATAGAAGGTGGTGCCTGTCTCATCATCATACAGATAGAGAATATCGTCCTCATACATGTACCAGATCTTTTCCTCAAAATCATAGATCCAGCCATCATTGTAATCTTCGTTCTCATAGTCATAGCCATATTCACAGGAACTGCCATCACTTATGTTGCTGCCATATTCTTCTTCATATGATTCCCATCCGCCCCAGCTGTCATCGAAATCACCGAAATCATAGTAATCCTCGTACCCATAGCTCGACGTAAAACCGCTTAGCCAGTCGATATATTCATCGTCAAAGCCAATATCTTTGTACACATTCTTCAGCTTATCATAAAAGTCAGGATCACCATATGGCAATGATACCGCAAGTCCTGTCAGCTCATTCTTGTCAGATGTATGACCATAGTATGCCACAGCAGCTTTCAGTGCAGATGTGAGGTTTTGTGCCTCTTTACTTGTGTTATCTATGCTTTCCATAAGTGCCAGAATGTCACTGATATAGTAATCAGAAAGAGTTACATCACTTTCATCCAAGCCCCAGAGTCCCCAAAAGTTCTGGCTTCTGCCTTTGGCTTTGTGTTTCCTGCTGTAATTTGTATTTAAAAGGACATCTTCATTTTTGTAAGCATAAGCTTTCCATGCATTAAAAAGATCTTTGGCAGTAGAGACATTAAATAAACCTATACAGGCAGAGTCGCCTCCAAAGTTGTTTTCATTATCTGTAATGATATCATCAACTATATATTTACCAAGAAGCGGTGTCGATATTCCGGGATCTTTTTCTAAAGCATTCATCCATCCCTTGTAACTCCAGCCCAATCCTGATTCGAAATCCTCAGACAACAATGCATATTTGCAAAAAGGTTCAAGGGCATAGCAGGTTTCCATGCTTGCCATGATGCAGCAGTCCATACCGATAATGTCAAAATTGATATCGCTGTTCTTCGAAAAAGCGCTTGCCATTTCGCTGATTGTCAGACCAGCTTCTTCATCATCCTGCCACTCATCATAGCCAAACCCATAAACAGGGCCTCCGCCATGATCCCAGAACACAATGATGTATCTGTCAGCAGGATAATTGTTCTTACAGAATCCTATAAATTCAGATAAGGTGTCCTCTGCTGTGCAGTCAAGCTGCCCCAGATTATCCCGCACAAGGGAAAGGCCGCCTTTTTCTATCTTATAGGTCTGGGCTGATTTTGATGATATATCGTAATCCTGCCATTCCTTGGTTCCCATTGTCTGGATAATAACATTTACTTTTTCGCCAATGCCGGAGGATATCATTTCTTCAATATCGGTAGTTGCTTCTCCTGCATTAGTTTCAAGATCGGACCCATTCATATAGATCATGACAGTAGCTGACTGAGCGTTTGTACCGATGGATACCGGTTCAACAGTATCTGCTGGACCGAAAGCCTGCTGTACCGGCTTTTCATGCTGTTCTACTACTGTGTTTTCTTCATTTATTTCTTCTGTATAAGACTCATCAGTTTCATCATCTGGAATAAGCATGAAGATCAGAAACAATATGCCTAATACAGCAAGAATTCCTATTATTAGCTTTCCAAATTTTCCTGACTTCTTTTGTTTGCTGTTCATTAGTTTTCCTATCTATTCTTTTTTAGTAAGGATATAGTTCCTCTCCATACTTGTAGATTTCATCGGAAAGACCTATGGTTTTCCTCTGCTCGTCCATAAGGGCCTTCGCTTCGGTGTCAGAAACATAGGTATTGCCACTTGACTCTATAGCTTTCTGCGCCATTTCGTAAGCGTTACCTGGTTGTGAAAGGTCAACCTCCACGTCTTCTCTGCCTTCAGAATCTACTATGTAGACGTACTGATATTCCTTGCCCTCATAGGATCTATCAAAGGAGAAACTCTCAAGATACATTCCGATATTTTCTCCGATAAGCTGATCATTATAAGTAAGCTTGCCATCATCATCTGGAAGTATACCCTCTTCAGTTGATCTATACCAGAAGTGGTACTTGCCGTTTGCATCAATATATCCTGTTTGACCGCCGTGATAGTTGGCTCCGCCTGAACCATAAGATTCAACATATCCGGAGTATTTTACAACCGTACTATTTCTGCTCCAGGAATCACCTGCAAAGCAAATCTTTAGCTTGCCATCAATATTTTTTACAACGAGAGTAAGACTAAACTCTGACGCACCAATATCCATGCATAGCTCATAGCTCTCATCAAGACCAAGATCTATATATCCTTCACTTTGAATCTCATACAACCAGCCTTCGCCATACTGGCCCTCTGATGAAAGTTTTTCTTTTATCTCATTTAGTGTATAGCTCTTACCATTTTCCAAAGCTTCAGACAGGCATATGTACTCAGCAATATCTCCGTCAATGTCGTACTGCGCTGGCTCTGTGCCATCTATGAATGCCTGATATAGTTTCTCAGACTCTGCGTCAAGCTTTACAGTAGCTTTGTCCTTGGGTGAAATATAATCCATATATTTCTGATATGCATCGTAGCTATCTTCCGATGAAGCCTCATTTTCTGATGTACTGTCAGAAGCTGCTTCCATTTGCTCATTTCCTGTGCTTGCCTCTTCACTTGCGACACCCTCACTTAATGACTCAAATAATGTGCTCTCCGAGCTTGTATTTACTGCGCCTTCATTTGAATTAATCCCGCAACCTGTCGTTCCTATAATGCTGCATAATGTCAGCATTATCACTACATTCTTTTTCATAATCTCCTCCAAACCAAAACTAGCTTTATTGCTGCTGAAAATCAGCATATCTAGGATAACACAAAAATCTCATCAAACTACCTGTTTGATGAGATTTTTGTTCTAATAACATATCTTTATTTCTTTTCCAGAACCTTATCAATTGCTGGGACCATTACCTTCTTTCGGGACTGTGATTCCTTATGAATAAAATACTTGGTTCCATCATAGCCGCCGATGGCTTCCTCAAGCACTTCTACGGCACCATCTCCGTAAGCAATAGTGTACATTTTGTTCTCTGAATCGTCATCGCCATGATTCTTAACCTTGGCATATAGGTAGTCTAGTCCTGAATCAGCATATTTGGCAGCTGCGACTTCATACATGCGATCGGCCATTGCTCTTGTATTATCTTCGCCAAAAGCGATAACATCAGCAATTCCGTAGGAATAATCTCCTACTGTATACTCTTTGTAATCAGAATAGAAGATTTCTTCATCTGTCATATCGCCGTAATCAGCAATGGCTTCAGCCATTTTCTGGTAGAATGCGTTTATATCTCCTATCTTGGCAATTTTAATCAGCTCATCATAAGCTGCCTGGTCAAGCCCTGTAACATCGCGTTTCATATTTCTTGTATCTGATAGAAGTGCCATCAACATGACCTGTGCCATATCCTTAGGAATATCCACACCGCACTCTTTATATGACTGATATACAAGAGTTGCTGCTGCACCTACAGGAGCACTACGTACATTGATCAGATCACTTACTTCTATTTCACCAATTCCGTGATGGTCAATTATTCCCACTATTATTGCAGAATCCATTCCATCAATAGTCTGTGAGTAAGTGCTATGATCTACCAGGACAAACTGTTTGCCGGTTGCGTCCTTGATTTCTGCTGGTACCGCAATCCCAAAATAGTCAAGAGCATACTTGGTCTCGCCATTTATTTCTTCGCTTATAGCAGCTTCAGCCTTTATTCCAAGCTGATTGAGCAGATATGCATAGGCAATGGTGGATCCAACAGTATCAGAGTCTGGGCTTTTATGGCCTATGACATATGTTGTATCATCGCCATATTTGACAGAAGTGATGATATCTCTATAACCCTGGCTAGAGCTGGAGCTGCTTCCACAGGCGGACAGCACCATGATGATCATAAGGCAAGTCGACAGTAGCAATGCATTTCTTTTTTTCATTTTGTTTCCTCCTATAGGTACGCTCTAATGAGATTTCTTTTTACAAAAAAGAGCACTCTTCATCATTTTAAATTATAGGATGGAACCAAATGAAAAAACATTAACCTTTGGTTAGTATTTTATACATCTTTTAAGAGCGTTTTCGGTTTTTTTATAAATCAGCAGTAGGACAAATTTTTCATTACTGCTACATATCCATTTTTCAAGAATTTTTAGTAGTGCTGTGATTTTTATTGCTAAGGATTTCTAAACAGTTTCTTAAAAAATCTGACAATTATCATCCTTTTTGGTGAATAACACAAAAAGAGACGTAAAAAATTTAAGCACATCCGTTTAAAATATAGCTGATTATCCATGAGGCTACTAGAAAAATTGCAATTTCCTAAATCTAGCAGTAGTGAAAAAAGAGGGCTACTGCTAAGTTTCAAGAACTTGTTTTGCAGCAGTAAAAAATGTGCGCAATAACGCCACTTTGTTATCGCCGCCTATCAAGTCACACATTTAGTTAGGCATTTGGGCGTAAACAGCAGCTCCTGCCTCCTGCCTCCAGCATCCTGTCGAATCATGGCCACCATTCTTATCAATTATTTTTTGCCACCTACATCATTTTATTGAAATCCAGTATCTCTGCACTATTTCGCCATCATCAGTTACAAGCTCATTTTCCAATACACCGCCGTTGTTCTGGATTGACTTGGCAGAGCCAATATTATCTTTGTCACAGCAGATTAGTGCCCTATCAATACCAAGCTTTTTGCACTCTTTAAGGGCCAGACCAATCATCTTTGTGGCGTAACCCTTACGCCTTTCTGACGGTCTGATCCCATCTCCGATATGTCCGCCGCTTTTTAATAGGCCATCATTTAGATAGTGGCGGATATTTACTGCCCCAAGAAGTCTATCTTTCTCGTCATCAAGCAGGAAAAAGGTTGAGTCAGGAACCAGGCCATCTCTGGGATTAGTAAGCTCCAAATGCTCAAGATAATAATCAAAATCGTGATAATCGTTTTTAAAAATAGCCCACGGTGAGTGGTTTGTGTGGTTCTTTTCCTGATCCTCCTTCCACTCATCAATCATTTCCCCCAATTGTTTCTCATAGCTCTTTGTTAGCTTGATTAGTTTCAGACTCATACTCTTTCTCTCCTCAATAGATTTCTTTTTCTAGAACATTTAGCTGTTTGCTAATTCACCCGACAGTACAGAGTTCACCCCGGCGAATATATCCAATTTTTTCATAGCAGGCATTAGATGCTACGTAATCTGCATCTGTGTAGAGCATGGGAAGATATCCCTCTGCTCTTGCAAGTTCAGTTACTGTGTAAACCAGATTCTCAGCGTAGTGTTTCCTCCTGCACTCTGGCTTGGTGTACACAAGGCTGATACTGGCCATATCACCGTTTGGAACATACTTACAACAGGCTGTAGTAATTCCTTTATCCTGCCAAAAGAACGTCCTTCTATCTTCTATACATTTCTCAGCATTCTGCTCGTAGGCGGCTCTGTCCATTATATCTATGCCTACTGCGTTGTGGAAACCATCTATCAGGTCAACAAGCTCTTCAAAGTCATCCTGGGTGCACTTGTGCAGTTCTCCAGATGCCTTCTCCCGAGGCTCTACGGACTTGGGACAGTCATAGGCATACATATTTTGTCTGATGGAAAGCTCTTTCCCCTCTTCTTTAGCCCGATTTATGAAGTATTCAGCCAGTTTATACTTAATATTGTAGTTGTGATTTCCATCAAGAAGGCCGTTTTCTGAAATTACATCGTAGGCAGCTGCCATATCTTTATCCGTAGCATCATCCGGAGTCCAGATCCATACAGGAAATGGCTCTTTTGAGAAGCAGATTATTACTCTCTCATGATCAGATAAGATCAGCTTGCAGGGGCCTCCAAGGATGCGACGCAGAACAAAAAACGTATATCTGTCCTGGTCTAGGAGCTTAAAATCTCTTTCATCAACAAATTTGTCCATAACTATCCTCCTCTTGATATAGATGTCGGGTGCGATTTCCTTATGATATGAAAAAACCTCATCAAATCTATAGTTTGATGAGGCATCGGTTAAAATATGAAAATGCTAAAAATGTATAAACCTAAGCATTTATCTCGTCCCCATCAAATGCATTAACAATAAATCCCTGATCAAATTTGTTCATGGATTTAATAGTTAGCATTGAATTGACGAGATCAAGTTTTTTCATAATTCAAATCGCTTTCAGAAAATATTTAGTTGTTAGTATAACTTTCTGACAACTGTATGTCAACTGCTTTCCCTTTACTGCTTTACTGCTCCGTCGGATACTCCAGAAATAAGGAATCTTGATAAAGAGAAATACAGGATTACAATCGGCACCGCGATAAATATCGCTCCTGCCGCAAATCTAGAAAACTCCGTCTCTCCAAGATGTGTTAGCCCTACTGCTACGGTCCAGAGGTCCCTATTTTTAAGAAGCATGTTTGGAAGAATGAAGTCGCTCCATGGCCATGCAAAAGATGTAAGAGCTGTGTATACTAAAATAGGCTTTGAAAGAGGCATTGTAACCTTCCAAAAGATAGTTGGATTAGATGCTCCGTCAATTCTGGCAGCCTCATAGATTGAATTACTTATTGTATCGAAATACCCTTTCTGAACAAGATAACCCATAGGTGCCCCTGCAGAATACACCAATATAAGGCTCCACAGATTGTTTATGAGATTGAAGTTGATCATGATAAGATAAACTGCCGTCATTCCCATAAAGCTGGGAAACATGCTAAGTACCAGCGTTGTCTTCATAAGAGGCTTTCTCATTTTGAATCTGAATCTGCTCATTGTATATGCAGTCAGAATCACAAGTACTGTAGATAGCACACAGGAGAAAACAGCCACAAAAAGTGTATTCCTAAGCCAGCTTGGATAGTCATACATCTGGGTATCTGTAAACAATTTGATATAGGTCCCAAGACTATAACTTTTAGGAAAAAATCCATCATAATCGTAAATTGATCCAGAGGCCGAAAAAGAAGCCAATACAAGCCACAGCACTGGAAAAAAGAAAATGAAGGATACAAAGATAAGTACTATATGTGTAACGACAGCTTCTGAAAGTCGTTCTTTTTTCATCTGAAAGTATCCTCCTTTTTAAATGCTGATGAATTCACGTATGTCACCAGAGAAATCACTGAAGTAATAATAAAAATGATAAGGCTGACTGCTGCGCCTATTCCGTAGTAGTTATTGTCAATAGACAGATTATAGAGCCAGTTGATGAGAAGGTCTGTGTCACTTGCCAGGAAATAATCATCCAGATAAAGACCTCCCCTTAGAAAGTAGAACACACCGAAGTTGTTGAAATTTCCTACAAAGCTTGTGATCAGCGTTGGCGTTGTAGAAAATACCACAAAAGGAAGTGTGAGCTTTGTAAACTGCTTCCATCTGCCTGCTCCATCGAGACTGGCTGCCTCATAGAGTTCATTATTCATGTTTGAAAGAATTCCTGTAGCCAGCAACATTGAAGTAGGTATTGATATCCAGGCATTAACCAATAGCCCTATAATTCTGGCTTTCCATCCGGCATCAATATCCAAAAAGCCTACCGGCGCAAGTCCCATAACTTTCAGGTAGTAATTGATCGGGCCACCATAAGAGAACATAAACTTAAATCCCAGAAGGGTAATAAATCCCGGAACAGCGTAGGCAAGAATAGGAAAGGCTCTCCAAAAGGTCTTTCCCTTAACACATTTCTTATTTAGAAGAAGTGCAAGAAACAAACCTCCAAAATAGTTAAGCGTTGTTGCGCACACTGCCCAGATTATGTTCCATCCTAGTATCTTTAGAAAGGTATCCTTTATTCCTGACAGGGAAAAAATCTGTATAAAATTCCCAAATCCTATCCAATCCACAAGCTTTGGAGGCACGATATCTCCGCCATAGTTTGTAAAAGCAATAAGGATCATGAAAATAATAGGAAGCACGTTGAATAGTGCAACTCCCGCAACAGGAAGAAACAGCGCTACAACATAAAATTTTTTATCCACAAACAGCTGCAATGATGCCAAAAAGCCGGGAACAGGCTTGCCCTGCTCCACTAGCTTTTCTGTGTTTCTGACATCTTTTATGTTAGAAAGATAAAATACTATGACCGAAATAAGTATCAGAAATGCCAATATTCCTCTCAACATCATGATGATAGAGTCATCACCCTTTGTGCCAAGCCATGGATCACCTTCTACAGTTCCAAGGGTAAAAAAACCTGCCATATCACCAAATCCTGCGGTAAAAAGATACCACAAATATAAGGCAAGCACTGCCATATAAAGCATTCCCTTTATTCTCTGTCCGTACAGGAATTGCCCAAGCCCCATGATGACGTAGGAGCATTTTGTTTTAATATTTCTCGAATCCATGTTAAGCTCCCTTAATTAGACAAAGTATAGATTGCATCGTATATACTCTTTGATGCTTTATCCAGTGCCTCCTGCATGGAAGCTTCATCAGCATACTTGACAGTTTCACCTTTTTTCTCTCTAAAGGCATCCTTGGCCACATCACTAAGAAGGGTTCCCATAGGATCCCATATCTGATCAACAGCCTTAACAGACGGCATAAGGCTTATATGTCCGGCGTTAAGACTATCAAAGATCATACTTGTTGTTCCACCCATTTCCTGTGCTACATCTGACCTTGTTGGCGCAATTCCAAGAATTTCGGCCCTTCTCTTTATCATTTCTCTACTTGTTGCAAAGTTTACGAACTCAATGCAGGCCTCTCTGTGTTCTGTATAAGCACTGATTCCATAGCCATTAACACCGCCCATTACTACAGTATCAACGGTATCTCCCTTTTTACTTAAATCTCCATCTGCAGGCATTTTTCCAGGAAGTTCTACCATTCCAAGATTCTCAGTAGCTTTTTGGTCAGCTTCTTCGTCACTACTTCCCTCAGCTTTATATACATCAGCAAGCCTGTCATGGAAAAGAACATAGGTATCTGGAGTTGAAATAGAGCAAAAATAAGTTCCATCAGCAACCTTGGCATATCTATTCTGAGCAATTGAATCATCTATACACTCTTCATTCATAAGACCTGCAAACTGGCGAAGAGCTAACAGTCCCTTAGCAGCATCTCCTTTGCCAAAGCCTACATCCTCTGCCTTTGTAAGCCCATTCTCATCTTTTCCAAAAACATATCCGCCATAAGAAAAGTCAAACTGCGCCATCATGTAAAGATCTTTGCAGGAAGCAACAAGACCATAGTTCTGGCCATCAGAGGACTCTACAATTTGCTGTGAATATTGGTACAAGCTGCTCCAGTTCTGAAGGAAATCCGGAGTCTTATCTCCATCCTCATCCCACTGGGCTTCCCAGCCTTCAGGCAGCTTATCTTTTCTATAAAAAAGCATTGGCTCCTGAACATTGACAGGAATGGCGCAGGTGTACTGTTTGCCGTCGACTGCCATGGTAAAGGCATCCCATGCTTCTTCCGGGATGAGACTTGCGCACTCAAAATCATCCCTGTTAAGTGCCAGGATGTGCTTATCTTCTGCATATGCCATCAACTTATCGTTGGCCTGATAAAGCACATCAGGGCCGTAGCCGTAAGGGCCGTTTTCTGCCAGATTGCTGTATTCCTCCATGTTTGCATCAACCGCCTGAATTCCTTTATCTTTATATGCTTCATTAAAAGCAGACAAGAGTTCATCAAGGTATCCTTCCTGTTTGGCAGTATCATTTTCAAGAATGCGAAGTGTGATCACTTCACCATTTGCAGAATCAGTGGCTGCCTTTGCGTTATCGCTTCCACACGCTGTCATGCTGGCGCCAAGTGATGATATAAGTAGCAGCGCGAACGCTTTCTTTAATCCTCTCATAGTACTTCTCCTCCACAAACAAATAATCTGAAGTTTCCAGGTTCTACCTGAATATCTTTTTCTTTTCCAATGCTATCTGTTTCATTTATATACAGCATCACGTCACCGTTTCTGCCCTGTCTCTGTAGGCAAAAGAGCTTTTTATCCTCCGAAGCATAAATGCGGGTTCCGCTGAACTTGAAGCTGCACTTTTTTCTTATATCAGCAAGCTTTTTTATGTAATCATTAAGAGTATCCTCTTTTTCTTTTGCAAAATCCATGCATCTTCTGCAATCTGGATCATAACCTCCAACAGTATAGCACTCTGTTCCATAAAAAATAGATGGCGCACCTGGAAACATATACAAAAGAGCCAGCGCAGCCTTAAGCTTCTTTCTGTCTTCATGAACTTCGCTAAAAAATCTGTCTGTGTCATGACTATCAAGGAGATTTAGCATCATATCATTGACAGTATCAGTATTTCTTGCCAGGATATCATTAAGCTTATTGGCTACTCCCTGAGCATCAAGCTGTCCATAAGCAAAATAATCTAATGCAGCCTTAGTAAAAGCATAGTTCATAATACTGTCATATTGATCTCCCCTAAGGTAATTACTAGCATTATGCCAGTTTTCACCTATGATCACCGCTGATTCTTTTGCTGCTTTAACTTCCTTTCGGAACCTTCTCCAAAAATCGTGGCTTATTTCATCAGATACATCCAGTCTCCACCCATCTATATCAAACTCCTTGATATAATAGGTGGCGATAGAAATCAGGTAGTCTTGAACATGGATATTTGAGGTATTCCACTTGGGCATATATGTGCATCCTGCAAAAACCTCGTAGTTTAGCGGCTCAGCGCAAGGATAATCGCCCTTTATAACGAACCAATCGTAATACTCAGACTCTTTTCCCTTTGAAATCACATCCTGGAATTTATCATTGAGCTCACTTACATGGTTAAAAACTGCATCCAGAACAAGCTTCATTTCCCTGTTATGTAGCTCTTTTACCAGATTCTTAAGATCTGTCTTGTCTCCAAAATCTGGATCTACATCAAAGTAATCCACAATGTCATACTTGTGATTGGAAGGAGACTTGAAAATAGGTGTAAGGTAAAGGGCATCACATCCAAGCGCTTTTATGTAGTCAAGCTTGGAGATGATTCCCTTAAGATCACCTCCCGCAAAGCTCTTGGGATTAGGGATATCGCCCCACTTAAGGTTAATATAGTTCTTATCTTTGTTTTCATCTGCCATGCAGAATCTGTCTATGAAGATTTGATAAAAGCTGGCCTGCGACAACCATTCTTCTTTTTTAAGAATATCAGCGCTGTTAATGTAGGGATACTGGAAAAAATTGTAAAAGCCCTTGGTGAAATCATATGTGAGTGTTGCGCCATCCTCAGAAAAATAGTAATACTCTTTTCCATCATAAAGGTAAAAGACATATGCAAGCCTGGTGTCCTCTAGCTTAAGACTGATTGAAAAGTAGTCGTAAAGCTCTCCGGATAATTCCTTTTTCATCTGAAGCTTTTGCTGACTATTTCCAATAACATATTTGCTCTCGTAGATAATATATGCTCTTTCTATGTCATTTTTGGCTGTGCGGAGCCTTATGACAATTTCATTTTCAGATACGGGAAAACAGTATTCCGAATCTGTAATGTGTAAAAGTGCAAACTGGTTCATTTAAGCAGCTCCTTTTACTCATTTGCTGTTCCATCAGTCAATGGATCAGAATTTCTTACTATTGAAAGAGTATCCTGAGCCTGGTTATCAGGATTTGTTGTAAGAGTAATTGTATAGTTACCATCAGTCAGAACCTTAACATTTGCTTTGTCATCAGTTCCGGCAAGGCCTCCTGCATTTTCCATCTGAGACTCATCTATTTCTGTAAACTTACCAAAGCCCTTCTGTGTATCCCATGACCAGTCTGCTATGATCTGAAATTCGTCACCTTCAAAAAGATCAATAGTCAGAGCAAATTCATTAGTAGCATTTCCGGTTGGAACTAGTTCAAATGTAGCTTTTTCTTCATCGCTAAGGCTTCCAGCCCAGTTGTTAAGTGCAAGTGTACCTTTCTTGGATGAACCCGCAATATACCAGTGTCTTGTATCTTCTGCTACACTATTAGCTCTAAAATCTCCGTAAAGAGTTGTGTCTTTCTCAAAGGTATCTACAGAAAGATCTTTTTTGCTGGTTTCAAGATATGATGGAGTCTCGAACCAGCCATTAAATTCAGCCTCTTCTGTCTGTTCAAATGCTTCATAAGAAGCCTTATCCAAAAGTTCACCTGCTGCTACCTTGGCTGTACCAAGAGTTGTATCCTGATTCATAAAAGTAATAGTGATGTCTTCCTTGGATGCCTCCTGCACATCTTTCTCTCCGCATCCTGCAAGCCCGCATAATACAAATAAAGTTGCCATTGTTCCGGTTAAAATTCTTGTTACTAATCCATTCTTTTTCATGTTTTGTCCTCCCTTTACATATTCATTTAGATTTTGTTTTGTCATTTATATCTTGTTAAATTTGTTAAGCTTGTTAACTTAACTGTTAAATTAGTAATAACACTTTGAATATCCCTTGTCAATATCTGGCACCTCTGCTATTATTAACTTAACATGTTAACCCAGCGTACCAACACGTTGATATTATTTAGATTTTGAAGGACTTATAATCATGGCTAACGAAAAGAAAGCTACTGTCCGGGATATTGCTGCAAAGGCCGGTGTATCAGTAGCTACAGTTTCATATGTACTTAATGATAAAAAGGATACTAAAATAAGTGATGTAACCAGAAAGAAAGTACTACAGGTCGCAAATCTGCTCAACTACAGTATTCCTGAGAAGTACAAGAATATAGATGCTAGAAAAGGTGCCTATACTATCGGCGTTATGTATACGCTCATGGCGGATACTCCCTCTAGAAACGCAGAGATTCTTTCTCTTATAAATCTTCTGGCTGGCAGGTTTTTTAGGATTGGCTTCAATTGTCAGCTCATTCCACTGGAATCTGCAGCAGAATATCAGAAACCTATCGAGGGGCTTGATGGCATAATAGCTATAGACCTTGAAGAATCTGTGTTCAAGCAGATGTCAGGACAGTATTTCATCCCTATCCTTTGCCTTGACATGATGATTAACGATTTTCTTTTTTATCAGATACATACTGACATGGAGAGCATCGCTGCCAAGGCCAGAGAAATTCTGGGTGAAGATTACTGCCTTGTTATTGATAAGTACAACAATAAAAGATATTGCGATTATCTGCTAGCAGATCTCCCAGGAGAAAATGTTTTCTTTTTCTCAGATTTTGAAGGCAGTGACTTTTCTATGCTAAAAGGCAAAAAGGTCCTTGTTTATGGAATGCAGCTGGGAATGATAATTCAGCAGAATGCCAAATGCAAGGATTTAGTTGTAGTTTCCTGTGAAGATAATCTTCATGTTTATTCCAAGGGTCTTAAGACCATCCATTATGATATTGAGAAAAAAGCCAACTTGGCCATGAATATCATGATGAATGCTATAGAAAAGAAATTCGATGTTAAGCATGAGTACAAGGTGTTTTGAATGCTATTCCAGGCATCTTATTACAGTACCAGTGTGATATGTACCCTCTTTACTGGACAACCAGTAAGGTGGGTATTTTTATTGCAGAGCCGCTGATATGAAATATGTCAGCTAAGCTGACCAGCGGCTCGCAGACGAGTAGGAAGGCTGACCGCCTTCTACTCGATTCCGCATCTTTTACGAGTGTTTTTGACTTTTTTGTAAATCAGCAGTAGGGCAAATTTTTCATTACTGCTGCATATCCATTTTTCAAATATTTATAGTAGTGCTGCAATTTTTATTGCATAGGATTCTTGAACATTTTCATGAAGAATCTGACAATTATCATCCTTTTTGATGAATAAATAAAAAATAGATGTAAGAAATTTAAACTCATCCGTTTAAAATATGGTAGATTATCGCTTAGGCTACTAGAAAATTTTTAATTTCCTAAATCTAGCAGTAGTGAAAAAAGAGGGCTACTGCTAAGTTTCAAGAACTTGTTTTACAGCAGTAAAAAATGTGTGCAATAACGTTACTTTGTTATCGTCGCCTATCAAATCACACATTTAGACCATTTTGGTGTCAAAAATCCATAGTCCAGATCCACACACTGGCTCTGCATAGAAGCAGATTATGATTTTCTTATAAGTCAGATAAGCTCAAATAGGATACATATCCAAATTGCTGAAACCAGCACCACAGGCAGCATGTAAATAGCATTTCCTTCCGTAATCCCTAGGGCTGTCCAATATGATGGCATGAAAAAGAGAATATGGCTGAAGGGACGCTTTATGAAATACGGCCCCATAGCCCCTAGCATCAAAAGTGACGAACACTTCATAAGTGCCATTCCCTCTAGCTTGTTAGAGGATATGTTCACCACAATAAGCGCAATGATTATTCCCTGAAGTGTACCTGAAAGCGATAAAAATAGTATCTCCACAAAAGAACTTACTGCCAACCTGAAAATAGGAAGCAGAACCGAAGAAATTACGAAAGCCACCATAGCCGGAACTACTATTCGTGATATATAGTAGCCCCTTTTCCCAAGCTCCGTCACAAACAGATACCTGTCTATATGATCATCCCTCTCTTCTAGCATCACCATTGCTGCGATAAAGCAGAACATAGCAGGGGTGATTGCTGCATAAAATATATCAAAGAGGCTATAGTATGGGGCTAGAATATGTGGCCTCCCAGTAATCGTCATCAGCGCCTCCTCCATAAGAGGAATTCCAAACCTGATTGCTGCTCCCATCAGAAGCGGCGCAAGCCCTGCCGCCATCAGCATCATATCTCTTCTCACAAATCTTAACATCTGTATAAAGCTTAGTCGTATAGCCCTCATAGTTTTATTCCTCCCTGCTCCTGCCAAAGATTGAAAACACTTTTGTTGGCACCCCTAGTCAAAAGAACTATCGTAAGCGCAGTCACAACAAGCCCTAAGCTTGAAGGCACTTTCCCCATCACAAGGTCCATGCACACGTTGGCGGGATACACTCTTCCCATAAAGGTAACTAAAAATGCCAACAAGTTTGTCCAACCTTCCGGAGAAAGCCAATTTCCTCTGCAGAAAGAACCAATTCCAAATAGATGTAATATCGCAGGAATAAATCCAATTATCTCAATCGGAACTGTGAATAAAATAAACTGATTAAGGCTACTTATCTTCGTAGCCACAATTATCCCGCATAGCGTGAAAATCACGCTGGCAAGAAATGTCCCAGCAAGGAGCAGAAGTATATGCTCATGACCTGCGATAATTCCCAGTACCGCTGCAACAATAAGTGAAATCGCACATAATGAAAGAACTTTAGACCACAAGTAGTTCCTTACTTTTAATGGGGTGATTGCAAAATATGAAGTGACTTTCTGACTCTTTTCCAAAAGTATAATAGCTCCCATAAAGAACAGTCCCATGGCCGCCGGATCAGAAAATATCAGTATTGCTGCCATATTCTCTTTCCAGACTTCGGGAAGCGCAAAAAGAATAAGGGTATAAAAGGTCGTAAGGAATCCATATAACAGATAAAAACCGTACCTGGCTTGAAAACGCATATCCCATCTAAGTAATCTTACAAATCTCATACCAAGGTCCTCCCGGTAATCTCCAAGAATATGTCGTTAAGCGTCGGCTCGCTGCTGTGGATTGACGTAAGGCGGTTTTCAGCGATAAGACCTTGAAGCTTCTTATCCTCTGACAACTTATCCAGTTCGCAGCTGCCAATCTGTTCTCCGTCCTCAATCCAAGAATAGTTCACCTTCGCAGCCCCTTTTGACATGATCAGGTTATGGGGACTATCCAGGGCAAAGAGTTTTCCTCCTACGATAAAGGCTACTCTGTCGCAGAGCTCAGTTGCATCCTGCATATTATGAGTCGTTAAAAGAATTGTTTTGCCCTTGCTCTTCTCCTCAAGAATAAGGTCCTTCATCATGCGGCTGTTTGTTGGATCAAGGCCGCTTGTGGGCTCATCCAGAAAAAGAAGCTTCGGGTCATGCACAAGGGCTTTGATAAAATTCAACCTGCTCTTCATTCCCTTGGAAAAGTCCGAAACCCTCTTATCTGCGTCATTCTCAAGTCCCACTGCAATAAGCAGTTCATCTATACTTCGCCCGTTCCCGCCATATAAAGATGAGAAAAATTCCAGATTTTCTCTGGCTGAGAGCTTTTCATACATAGTTGAATATTCAAAGTCAACGCCTATTGTTCTATAAAAATCAGCGCCACATTTCTTGTACTCTACGCCTCCAACCTTGGCTATGCCCTTATAACCAGGCAGCATTCCCAAAAGGATTTTCTGAAGGGTACTTTTTCCTGCACCGGAAGGCCCCAGAAATCCGAAAATTTCTCCCTCCTTTACTTCAAAACTCATACCTTCAATAAATGGCTTTCTCGTGTAGCTAAAAGTAAGATCCTTAACTTCTATCATCATTGTTCCTCCTGATTGATTCTATTCAGCATTTGCATCTATTTGACCATATGTGATTATATAGTCAAATAAAATGCTAATCAAAGTCCGGCATAAACCGGACTAAAAAAAACAATTCATTGCATCATCTGCTTAACAATTCCATAAATCAAAAGGCGAAGCGCCTCATTATAATTCTCCACGCCGATGTCGTTCTTATGAAGTGTTGCAAAGTACACAGCATGGAAGGCAGCGCTGACAACCTTAACATCCAGATCCTTCTTTATAGGGAACATGGATAGCATCTGCTCGATAGTGTCTGTGTCATCCTGGAAATGCGCCTCTACAACTTCCCGCGGAAGCTTGCGCACCAAAAGCTCAACTTCATCAGTATCAAGAAGCTTTAAGATTGGCATCTCTTCTGTCTTTTTAAAAAATTCAAAGATCAGATCCGTCACAGTATCTGCAGAAAAGCCCTTGCCTGCTAATTTCGAAAGTGCATCAGAAAGCTCTTTATTGATGGTCTCATGCTGATCCTGGATAACCTCGAAAAGAAGCAGCTCTTTGGACTTATAAAAGAGATAAAAGGTACCCTTGGGAATCCCGACGCGCCGTACCAGTTCATCAACTGTTGTACGCCTGACACCGTACTGGGATAGGCACTTTGCAGCTTCTTCCTTGAGTCTCTTAACTATATATTCTCTTTCCTGATCCGAATATGACTTAGGCAAATTTCTTTACATCCTTTTGACTAAATTTGTATTTATAGTCAGTATAGTCCATCCCTATGAAGCTGTCAAGCTAAGTTGACACCATTTACTAATGGGATTATATTGTTTACAATTATGTTAAACACAAATGTAAAATGGTTCACATATAGCGAAGAATAGTAGAAAAATATGGAATTGAAGAACTGCTCGACTTGCCATAAAGTATTTAAATATCCGGGCTATGGGTATATCCTCTGCCCGGAATGTCGTCGTACTGATGAAGCACAGTTTCAGCTTGTCAAAAAATTTCTAGATCAGTATCCTGGCGCTGAAGGCAAAGAAGTATTCCTGGCTACTGGTGTACCCATTAGTACCTTGATCAAATGGGTACGAGAAGAAAGGCTGATATCTTCTAATGCTGTAAATTTAGGTGCTGTCTGTGACAGATGTGGAAAACCTGTATCCTCAGGAAAACTATGTCCTGACTGCAAAAAAGACATAGTTGCCCAGTTTAAAGAAACAGAGGCTGAGAATATAGAAAAAGTTGAAAAAACTATCCCTAAATCAAAATCTAACGGCATGAGGTTCTTACAATGAAATAGCCCCTGCCACACGCTTTCTCTTGCCTCCATGGGGATAAAGATAAACTATCAATCTTTATCAATCAGGATATAGCTCATCTCCGCGCATCTAGATTTCATTATTCTTTTTCTTCAATACGGTAGCTGATAGTCAGGCTCACGCCCCCATCCATAGACTGGCTGGATATTTTCATTTCGCTGTTAACAGGGATAGTAAAGGTTTTTGGACCCTTATCGTTAAGATTTATTGTTCCATCTGGATTTGCCTCAATAAGTCCACCCGAAGAACGTAAGATAACAGCATCTTCGCTGATTCTTTTTACTGTTAATTTGTAATGGGCATATTCATATATGACATCACCCTTTTTTATGTCTGTAAATTCGTTAGTATATTCATTGGGTTTTGTTTCAATATCCGACCAGTAGCTGGTAGTTAATACCACAACCGGGGTGCCGTCTATGTTCGCTGGCTGACTAAGGTATCCAATTACAACTGCAAGTGCACCTAAGATTATTACAAAAAGGCCAATTAAAATACCACGTGTTTTCTTTGAAGCATTCATCGTATCACATATCTCCTCCACATCGTTATATCTTAAATACAGCCTGTAATGTGCATACGCTGCAAGTGTAATATATTATATCATCCAAAAGAGTTCATTCCGGCCTTATTTTACCTTTATCAACGAGTCTGAAAAATGCATCAACTACTTCAGGATTTAATTGAGTTCCGGAGACTTCATGTATCTCAGCTATAACCTTATCAAAATCCATTCGTTTACGGTATTGTCTGTCGGAATACATGGCATCAAAGCTATCAGCCACCGCAATAATACGCGCCACTTTAGGGATTTCATCTCCCGAAAGTCCATTAGGATAGCCCTTTCCGTCATGCCTTTCATGATGAGCCAGAGCGCCTACTGCAAGTTCGGGAACAACACTTATATCTTTTAGCACTTCGTATCCCTTTATGGTATGGGATTTAATCATATCATATTCTTCATCTGTAAGTTTACCCGGTTTTTTAAGCACAGCATTGGGAATTCCGACCTTGCCAACATCGTGCAGCAAGCCAATGCGATAATATTTTTCTACAGTCTCAGCGTCATACCCCATCTCTTTTGCGATCATAGCTGTATATTTGGCTACTCTCTCTGAATGACCGTTAGTATACGTGTCCTTCATATCTATCACTTTGGCAAAAGCCTCTGCTATCTCAGACGCAAATACTGCACTCTCCTGCTGCTTTTTCTTTAGAGAATCGATATGATCCATGTACAGATATATTCCCATAAATGCAGTAAACAGCTGTACTCCAAGTCGCGTAAAAGCTAAACTTCCGTAGCTGTGCAAAAAATGAAAACGGATCATATCAATTACAGCACCAAGGAGGCAAGCACATAGTCCCCAAACTACGCTTCGCAACAACGTTTGCTTGATTGTTCCCTGACGCATTGCCATAATGACAAGCACAACAGCTATCATAAAGCCAACTAATATAACAGCTTGTGAAATATACACAAGATAGTAATAATCTGATAACCTACTTTGTGTCAGGCCAACCTGAAGAAGGAAATTTAAAAGACAGGTTACAAACATTCCGGATAATATCCTTGAATGTGAAACGCCAGTTGTACTGGAGAAAAAAGAAAGCATAGGAAATGATACAAACACGAGAAACATATATTCAGTAACCCTGATCAGATCAGGACGACCTGTCAGAACCTGAAGAAGAAGCGTATCATTAAAGCCTATAAAACCGATCATTATACAGCTTATACCAAAAGATATAAAATCGATGCCTGTTGATTTCATGACTATTTGGCCTGTTATTCCTGCTATAACAAAAAGAATTCCGATAAGTATAGTGGCTGCGCCTTGTCCAAATGAAAAGAGATTTCTTTTAAAGACATTCGTCATGTACTGCCCGGCATCACCAATAGCTATGTCTTGTATAGCTGCGGGGGCATTTGAAAATACAGGCTCGATATACAGGGTCAAAAAAGAACTTCCTTCAGGAATTGCAATGGTATGGTACTGCATACCATATGAGACACCAAGATGCCTGGGTATCACAGGATCATAATCGTAAATCATCTCACCCGAAGCATACACTTTAAAATTTGTATCGATAGATTTGAAGCAAAGTGCTTTGCCAGTAGTATTGTGCTTGCTAATATCCAATGTGACAAAGTGTTTTCCAAGAGCAAGATCATAAAGATCCACTGCCTCTCCATCTTCATTGACCCAGCCTTCATTAATGTCCATTAGCATGGCTTTATCTGTATTTATTTCCTTGTTGCCTGTAACAGCAGAAAAAGCCACAAAAAGTAATAGGATGAAAATGCAGGCAATCTGCGCTATGCTTGAACGAGCTAATTTGTTCTTTTTATTCATGATTATTCTTTCCAATAATCAAGTAAGCTGACTCCTACTTGATTTTAAAACAAAAAGGGGATATTTGACCCGTGTGCTAGACACGCTTCTCAATCCCCTTTAGTACTCCCACTACCTGATCCAATTTAGTTATTCCTATGCCATATACTATATTATATTACAATATTATCACTTTTTCCTATTATTGTCTTTTGTTTTGCTCAGATAAACTTAAAAATCCTGGCTTCCAAAAAGAAGCCAGGACATTGAATAAAAAATATTTTACTGAATCAGCACTCCATTTTCATCGAAGGTATATTTCTTGCCCCATTTCGTGATGGTTTCTGACTTAGCAAGTTTACCAGTTGTTTTTGTATAGTATTTAGCGTCGCCAACGGTTATCCAGGTACTCCTGGTAAGCTTTCCATCTGCCTTAAAGTAGTAGGTATCTTCATCAATATCTACAAAGCCCGTCTGAATCACGCCATTTTCGTCAGCATAATAAGTCGAACCCCACTTATCAAACCAGCCAATTTTCATCTTGCCTTCGCTTCCAAAGTAATACTTCTGACCATTTTCTTCATGGAAAACATTACACTGAAGTATGCCGTTTTTGCTAAAGAGATAGTACTCTCCATTTATCTTTTGAATTCCAGTTAATTTTTCGCCGTCTTCTGTCTCATAGTAGGTAGAACCCCACTTGCTAGACCAGGTTCCGCCTGCTATTACTGGTTCATCATCTTCTATCACATATTCTGGAGAAAGAAAATATACTCCGAAATATGGATCGCTTTTACCTGTTATATTGGTCCATTCTATTCCATTGACGGTTAATGTTGTGGTCTTTTCAAGCTCGTAGTCTTCTTCATAATCCTCTTTCATCTTCACTGCCGCAATAAGGTGCCATTTGCCTGGTGTAAAAGTAGTTCCCTCAGGCTGTATAGGCTCTCCATTTTCAAGCAAACACCAGGTTGATCTAATATAAACTTCCTCTCTGTCAATATTTGTAAATTCAGGCAAAGCAAGCTCTGCGTCCTTTATAACATAATTACTTAAATCGTCACAGTTTGCTGATACTGAGGTTATCTTGTTTTTCTCAGGCAGAGGTAGTACATATTCAGGTGATGTAAACTCTTTATATTCAACTTCATCATTAAAATCAAATTTGGTATCTCCACCAGTCCATTCATTTTTGTCTACAGTCAGTTTAAGCTCCGGATCGAGCATATACTGGTCGATATAGTCCTGCGCAATTCGTATTTTTGTCTTATACCTATAAGTACCCTCCCCGAAGGTATAGTCTGTATATTCACTCCACCCTTCTTCGCCGTATATTTCCCAGTTCCAGTCTGAACAGTCAATCCATGGCATGTCGCCTGATGATATAATATTTGAACTTGGATAACCTTCCTTGAACATACCTTTAATAGTACTAGTCATTACGATGTCACTGATAGTAGTTCTCTCTTTTGGCATAGGACCATCATAGTCATACTCAAATTTATAGGTCTGGGTGAGAGGCTCACGATTGTAATCATATGCAACAATCTCTACGGTATGGGTTCCCCCATAAAGATTTATGGCATTGCATATTTCCTTTAGATCAATACTGCACTCATACTGTACACTTTCGTATTTGCCTACAGTTACAACATAGTACCAAAGATCTTCATCCTCGACGGGATCCCAGGATAATACATCTCCCTCTAGTCTGACATTGGAAAGTTCGGGGTAATTACACTCTAATTCTGGGGAACACACCTCTAATATCTGTCCTTCGGCAAAATAATAATCCCATGCTTTCCATGACTGACCGTTAATTACTACATTGGTCCCTCCCAAGATTTTCATACTCGGTATATATTTAGGGTCCAACTTTATAAAAGTATAATACTGATAAGTTCCAAGGGTAAATATATCCTCTGTATAGTTTTCCCATTTATCGCCGTTTTTCTTTTTCCAATAGCTTTTGCTTACACCATATGGATATGTAGCTGTTTCATCAAAAAAGACCTCTTTTCCTGATGTCACAGTAAAATCGGGATGTTTAGTTTCTTTTTCGTATCCAAAGATATCGGCTATATTACTGGTTGCCTCTATGGTATTAAGCAATGGCTTAGAGTTTAGCTTCGCCCTAACGGTTATATAATATTCACCCACAAGGTCGCCCCATGCGTTATTAGCCCAAATTTTTAGTGTATCTTCATAGGAACCTGCTTCAAGTTCTTGGTTCGGAGTTATTGTAAAGTAATGAGGATTGGTCTTCCCCTCCGGCCAGTTAACAGTAAATCGTCTACGACCATATTCTGGGCGGGAATCATTAAAATATTTATTATAAGTACTATGCCACTTTATGTTTACTCTAAGTGATGGACGATTCTCGTCTAAAGGATATTCATCGAACTCAGGAAATGTATACTCAGATACAGATAAATCAAAATCCGGGTATGTCCAAGAATTTGGCGATGCTACACCTGTAACTGCTTCTTCTGAAGGGGGTTCTGGGCTTATATTTAATATCTCAATTTCCCATTCCATATCATCAGAATCGGGATTTGCATTTTGCATTTTATCCGTTTCTATTTGTGTTTTGTTTTCATCCTCCGGTACTACTACATCGACCTCGGTCTGTGTAACGGATTCATTATCTGAGACGATTGCCGTAGATTCATCCGGTGCTTCTGCCTGGCCTTCAACTGCAATTTCCCCGATTTCTTTCTCGGTAGTCTCTGCAGCTTGCACCGTTACCGGTTGCAAAGTAAGCCCTGCACATATTGTCAGTGCCAACACTTTAACTAAAAATTTTTTACTCATTTTATCCCACCTTTCTCATAAGAAAACCTTCTCATCAGTCACTATAAATATTAAGGTGGAATTAAAAGAAAAAATACTAACCTTTGGTTAGTATTTTATTAAAATTCGTAGCTATCAACTGAGATAGCAATACTATAATAACAAGTGGAATTATACGTAAAAGAGGGAAAGCCTTTTTTGGACTCCCTATAATGCCCAGTTATATTTAAGTATTTTAAAATATGAGTGTTTGCGTCAAAAGTGTATTTGACTTTATCAATCTTATCGTAGTTTATCTTTTGGCTGAAAGCCTTTAAAAAAGGCTTATAATATTCAAAGCCATATTCAGGATTCTGGCTCAGCACAACCGTATCAGTGGATCCTTCTGACTCATCTATATATAGAGAGCATTTATCAAGATCTGGAAATAAAAGCTCCATCATATCCACATCTGGAATAGGTTCCCAACTATCAGCATATGAACCAGCTGAGGTTTCTTCACCGTTTTTTACCTCTTGCACCAGTGTGTATCCGTAGTGCTCTGACTTATCATATGTATTGTAGTCTAAAAAAATTGATGTTACAGAATTGTCCTTTTGTTCATATGCATCATCTATTACAAGTGTATTACGATAGTCTTTAGTTCCGGCATATTGTCGGTTAAAAGAGAAATTAATATGCTCGATAGCTGTATAGGCATCGAGTCCTTCATTAGTTGAGCTGGTATCAGTAGTTGACGTAAAATTACAATCTATAGTACATTGGCCAAATCCTGAAACAGATAGACTTGTAGCATAATAAAGACTTTCTTTAGTAGCATCAAATAGCTGAGTTATTGTTTCTGCATCAGGATCAGAGCCAAAGTCAGCACACCCTGATAGTGTGAATGTAGATATAGCCAGAGTCAGAAGAAGGGCCAAATATTTTTTTCTTTTAAACATAAAACATGCTCCTAGAGAAATTGATTACTGCTATTATACATCGTGGCAAGAGTATTTGTTGCAGGGAAAAGCCACTATAGCTCAATCTCCAGGGCGATTGGAGTATGGTCCTGACGTGCCCCGGAATCTAGCATGTCTGACCTTGTAACCTTATCTTTTATCCTGTTGCTGACAAGGAAATAGTCAATTCTCCAGCCTGAATTATTGATCTTGCTGGTCTTGATGCGCTGAGCCCACCAGGAGTACACATTTGGGGTGTTGCCATGCACATGCCTGAACGTATCAGTAAATCCCGCATCCAAAAGATTTGTAAAACCGGCTCTTTCTTCATCTGTAAAGCCTGCTGACATATGGTTGCTGTCAGGATTGGCAAGATCAATCTCTTCGTGAGCCACATTATAATCTCCGCAGGATATAACGGGTTTAACTTCATCAAGTGATTTCAGATATTTCGTATACTGAACGTCCCACTCCTGGCGCTCTTTCAGCCTTTTTAGACCATCGCCTGCGTTAGGAGTATATACCAGGTTAAAAAAGAACTTGTCGTGCTCTAATGTTATCATTCTACCTTCACTGTCCATGGTATCAGGAGCACCTATTTCAGGAAAGCTTGCTACTACCTTGATATCTTTTTTATAAAGTGCCATAGTTCCCGCATAACCTTTTCTTGCAGGCTCTCTTGAACTAACATATACATAATCATAGTCAGGAAAATATGCCTTCAAAGCCTCTTCCTGCTTGGCATTCATGCCACTTTCAGGAAGTTTGGTCTCTTGAATTGCGATAATATCAGGATTTTCTTTTGCTATTGTATCAAGAACCTGTCTGCTTAGGTCTGAACGGGGGCTTGTGCCTGTAAGAGCAGCGTTTATTGAATCTATATTCCAGGATATGAATTTCATGAGATTACTCCTTTTCTAACATTGTTACTCTTCATTATACATGAATTTTGGCTATCCAATGAAAAGAAAAAAACGAGCCAGCTTAAAAATTGATCTGAGGTCTGTCAAGTAGACAGGCAAAACAAACAAAATAACATCAAACGAAAAGGTGGTCACATAAACTGTGATCACCTTTTGTTATGCTGATGGTTATAGCCATCATATTTATCCTTGGTCTGCTTGTTGACTACTATAACTGCCGGGAAATAACTGTCAACCCTGCGCCAAGCGCACCGCGAAGCGGCGTTGGGGTTGACTGATATTTCCCGACAGTTATTCTGTAGTCAAGCAGATCAAGGATATTTGTGCGCTTTAGCGCACTTTATTCAAGGGCAGAGTCGTCAGACTCTGACTTCATTTTGGATAGATAATTATGCTGCCCACTTTGCCTTGTACTTCTGGATTCGCTTGTTCTCTGCAATAGGATAATCCTCTGGAGTGTCTGTGAGCAGGGCTTCCTTACGTACTTCTGCCGGAGTCTTTCCTTTAAATCTTTCCTGTGGACGTTCATATGTGTAGAAGTGGAGATACTTTTCTATTGCATCTCTGAGCGATGTTTCGTCGTTTATGTCGTACATTGCATACATTTCTGTCTTGATTATTCCCCAGAATCCCTCTGTAGGGCCATTATCAATGCAATGTCCTACCCTGGACATTGACTGATCCATTCCTTGGTTCTGAAGCTTCATTTGGAAAACTTTGCTAGTGTATTGAAATCCACGATCTGAATGGAACAGAGGTGTGGCGTCCGGGTATGCCTCTATTGCCTTATCAAATGTTTTGAACACTAATGCATTATCGTTTCTTGTGCTGATTACATATGATACCGGAATACGATCATAGAGGTCCAGAATAGCGCTTAGATATAGTTTTTTATTTACCTCTGGGATTTTGAATTCAGTAACATCAGTAGCCCACTTTTCGTTAGGTTTGTCAGCATGGAAATCTCTGTTAAGCTTGTTTGCTGCAACTGTTTCCGGTGTTGCATACGTATACTGTTTTCGCTTTTGGCGTATAATGGCATGGATCCCAAGAGCCTTCATGATCCTGTGTATGCGTTTGATCTTGTATTCAGTACCATTGAAATGATTTATGTACAGTGTCATACGTCTGTATCCAAGGATATGGCCAAAGCGATCGTCATACTCTCTTATAAGTTCAGCAATCTTATGGTTCTCCAGTTCTTCTTCGGGGATCTCTCGATTAAGCCATTTGTAATAAGCTGCGTGTGATACACCCAGCGTTTTACACATCCAGTTTATACTCCAGTGCTTTTCATTGTAGAAAGACAGTATTGCTATATATTTGCACTCAAACCTAACCTTGCCGAGCCTCACATCCCTTCCAATTCTCTCACTTTTTTTAACAGTTCAACAGTCATATCCCTTTCCTGAAGCTGCCGTTTAAGTCGCAGGTTTTCTCTGCGTAAACGTTCAAGTTCATCAACTTCATCATCTGTTTTGTGATGTCCACGCTTATCAATGAGGGCCTCTTCTCCGTTAGCATCAAACTTCCTCACCCAGCTGTACACCTGTGTATAGGAAACATCATAGGTGGCTGCTGTACCTTTATAATCGCGATCATGATCAATGCAGTATTTAACGATTTCCTTACGCTCTTCAATAGTGGTTTTTCTTCTAGCTTCTGCCATATAGACCTCCCGCTTAGGATCATAGTCCTTAAGCTCTCTATTGGCATTATACTCTGAAATCCATCTCCGAAGAACGCTAGCATGTGAGATTCCGAATCTCGCTGTACATTCCTCAACGGACAATTTTCCGCTTATAACCATCTCAATACAGGATATCTTAAATTCATGAGTGTATTGATTATTTCCGTATCTTTCAAAAAATGCAGCTTCGCCATGATAACGATAGGCGGCAACCCATCTTCTGATTGTGGTATATCCAATCCCATTGTCTCGGGCAATTGATTCATAAGATCCACTACCATTAAGGTATTCTTTTACTCTGTCAATCATCCACTCAGCAGAATGTTTCCTTTTTGCCATAAAAAATCCCCCTAAAGGAGACTTTGGATATTTCCATTGTCTACTTTAGGGGAATCATATCA
>NZ_AUKA01000023.1:0-46626 GCF_000424505.1 Butyrivibrio sp. XBB1001
GTCCCTATCCGGCGCGGGCGTAGGATATCTGAGAGGAGCTGTCCTTAGTACGAGAGGACCGGGATGGACGGACCGCTGGTGTATCAGCTGCATCGCCAGATGCATAAGGCTGGGTAGCCACGTCCGGAAGGGATAAACGCTGAAGGCATCTAAGCGTGAAGCCCCCCTCAAGATGAGATATCCCTGGCTTGTCCAGTAAGACCCCTTAGAGAGTATGAGGTTAGATAGGCACAAGGTGTAAGCACGGTAACGTGTTCAGCTGATGTGTACTAATAGGTCGAGGGCTTATCCAAGAAGGTTAGGAACGATTGAAAAAAGGATTTAGATTATCAGTGTTCGGTTTTGAAGGTACAAATACTTCACAAATGGCCCGGTGGCTCAGCTGGTTAGAGCGCCGCCCTGTCACGGCGGAGGTCAGGGGTTCGAACCCCCTTCGGGTCGTTCAAACTAAATATAGTTTGGCTTATATGTTTGTATGGGGTCTTAGCTCAGCTGGGAGAGCATCTGCCTTACAAGCAGAGGGTCACAGGTTCGAGCCCTGTAGGCCCCACTATACAACGAACACAATTCGTGTGTAAGCCGATGTGGCTCAATTGGCAGAGCAGCTGATTTGTAATCAGCAGGTTAACGGTTCGAGTCCGCTCATCGGCTTTTATATGGATGGCTTCCCGAGTGGCCAAAGGGGACAGACTGTAAATCTGCTGCAAATTGCTTCGGTGGTTCGAATCCACCGCCATCCATTTATTTTTTTGTCTTATAGACAGAAAATCATATAATTCGTACGAGGTACGGATTTATAATGACGCGGGGTGGAGCAGTCTGGAAGCTCGTCGGGCTCATAACCCGAAGGTCATAGGTTCAAATCCTGTCCCCGCTACTATGCCTAGATAGCTCAGTTGGTAGAGCAGAGGACTGAAAATCCTCGTGTCGTTGGTTCGATTCCGACTCTAGGCATCTTTTTTATGTCTAAAATTCAATGATCATTCCATTTTTTGAAATAAAATCGCAAATTCTATATGAGTTAATCCTATTTTTTCTTGTTTTTTATTTATTTCTCACATAATTATGTTAATATATAACAATCAAGGAAGATGCTTGTGAGGGAAGTATATGTATAGATTAGAAGCGGAAGATAGAAATGCCATTAAAAAGGTATTGGATATAAAACATTACGATCCAGATACATTTAATCCTGAGGTCTTAGATGAGTTAGAGGCTAACGAGGAGTATAAGTCTATTATCAGGAAGCATGGACAGGATATTCTCCAATCAGAAGAGTATATTAAACTAAAAAGTTTTATTCAGCATGGAAATGTGACAGTTTATGAGCATTGTTTACATGTAGCGTTATGTGCAATCAAGTTAGGAAGGGTTTTGGGAGTGCATTGTAAGGAGCGAGAACTTGTAAGAGGTGCTCTATTGCATGATTATTTTCTGTATGATTGGCACAATTCCGAGGCGCCTGGAAATATTCATCCTAAACTACATGGATTCTACCATCCAGGAATAGCATTAAGAAATGCTACGAGAGATTTTGTCTTATCTGAGAGAGAGAAAGATATAATCAGAAAGCACATGTGGCCACTAACTATTAATCCGCCTAGATGTAGAGAGGCTTGGATTGTTTGTATTGCGGACAAGTATTCATCTACATTAGAGACTCTCAAATTGAGAAAGGGAAAGATTTTAGTAAATTATGCCTGATTTATACCAGGAACTATGTAAACTGGCAGATTCAGATATGTATCCATTTCATATGCCAGGTCATAAGCGCAATTTAGAGAGCACCCCGATGAAGGGTGCTTTTCGTTGTGATATAACAGAAATTGATGATTATGACAATCTTCATGATGCCAGTGGAATCATTTTAGAGGCAGAGAAGAGAGCCAACAGATTATATGGAAGCGAAGAGACATTCTTTCTTGTTAATGGCAGTACATGTGGAGTTCTTTCAGCCATTTCTGCTGCGGCAGGCGAAGGTGATACAGTGTTAGCTGCAAGAGGGAGTCATAAGTCTTTTTATCATGCTGTTTACATGAGAAATTTAAAAATAAAGTATCTTCCCTATAAGCTTGATCAGAATTATGGGATACCTACAGGATATACGGCAAAAGAGATTGAAGATAATCTTGAAGCTGGCATAAAGTGCGTATTTATTACATCTCCTACATATGAAGGAAAATGTTCAGAAATAAGAGAAATTGCCAAGGTGTGTCATAGTAGAGGAATACCACTTATTGTCGATGCAGCTCATGGGGCACACTTTGTTCTAAATAATAGAGCAGACAAGAAAGTCTTAGATGACAGTATGGTTACTCAGGATACTGCTAGCGCTATTGATTATACTAATAATTTATATGATGACATTCCAGAAAGTGCAGTTGCACAGGGAGCAGATCTGGTAATTCATAGTGTTCATAAGACATTACCTTCAATGACTCAGACTGCTCTTTTACATGTGCAGGGTAATCTGGTAGATAGAAATAGGCTAAAGAGATTTCTTAGGATTTATCAGAGTAGTAGTCCATCATATGTGCTGATGTCATCTATAGATTTATGCGTGAAGGAAATTACGGATAATGGTAAGAGCTTTGTTAATAGGCTTTTACAACTCCGAAATAAAATACAAACTGCTACACATAATTGCAGGTATATAATTGTTCCGGGAAAAAATGCAATAGAAGATGCCGCAAAAGTACTGATTTATGTCAATATTGGTACAATGACAGGTCAGGATTTATATGATATACTTCGAAAAGAATATCATCTACAATTAGAGATGGCAGGAGATAGATATGCTTTGGCAATCATTTCTGGTTGGGATACGGATAATGGGGTTGATAGGCTTATTAGAGCTATTCTGGAGATAGATAATAAGCTACAACAGTCTATAGGTACTCTTGAAGATTCACATAATAATTCAAGCGATGAACATAATGGTGTGTCTTCTAGCGAGAAGATATACGAGCTTCCGGATGCTTTTATGAGCATAAGGAATGCATGGGATGCTGACAGCGAAGTAGTAGAGTTGCAAGAGGCTGAAGGCAGAGTTTCTGCGGAATTTATTAATTTATATCCGCCGGGTATACCACTTATTGCGCCAGGGGAGATATTTAACAGGGCAATAATAGACGAGGTATGTCATTATTTGGATAATTGTATGAATGTGCAGGGGATAGTTTGTATTGGGGATAATGATATGGAATCACAGGATATAATTAGAAAGGGAGTTTTATGCGTAAAACAAAAATAATTTGTACTATAGGACCAGCTAGTGAGAGTGAAGAGAAACTAAGAGAGATCATGCTTGCTGGTATGAACGTAGCGCGTTTCAATTTTTCTCATGGGTCACATGAAGAGCACAAGAGAAAGTATGATAGGATCAAGAAGCTCAGAGACGAATTAGAGCTTCCTATTGCTGTTATGCTTGATACAAAGGGACCAGAGATCAGATTAAAAGATTTTGAGAATGGCAAGGAAGAGCTTGTTACAGGCCAGAGATTCACTCTTACTTCTCGCGATATCATGGGAACAAAAGATGAAGTAGCAATTACTTACAAGGAACTCACAAACGACTGCAAAGAGGGAATGACAATTCTTCTTGACGATGGTCTTATCGAGCTTAGAGTAGAAGAAGTCAGTGATACAGATATTGTTTGTACAGTAGTTAATGGTGGTCCTATTTCAGATAAGAAAGGCGTAAATGTTCCAGGCGCTGAGCTTACTATGCCTTACCTTAGTGAACAGGATAGAAGTGATATCGAATTTGGCTGTGACCAGGGATTTGATTTTGTAGCAGCTTCTTTTGTAAGAACCAAGGATGATGTTGAGGCAATAAGAGAGATCTTAAAGGCCAAGAATAGCCAGATGAAGATTATTGCTAAGATTGAGAGTACTCAGGGTATCAACAACCTTAAGTCAATTCTTAAGGTGGCTGATGGTATCATGGTAGCCAGAGGCGATATGGGAGTAGAGGTTCCTTTTGAGGATGTTCCAGTCATTCAGAAAGAAATGATTAAGATGGCAGAAGCAGAGGGCAAGTATGTTATCACAGCTACTCAGATGCTTGATTCAATGATTCATCATCCACGTCCAACTAGGGCCGAGGTTACTGACGTAGCTAATGCTATTTATGATGGTACAACAGCTATAATGCTTTCCGGAGAGACAGCTAATGGAGATTATCCTATTGAAGCTGTTAAGACTATGGCTAGAATCGCAGAGAGAACAGAGGCCGATATTGATTATGTAGGAAGACTTCGTAAAAGAGATTACGCGCCAAGTGATTCTACAACTGCAATTTCACATGCTACTTGTAATATCGCAGCAGAAGTTAATGCTGATGCAATTCTTACAGTTACAATGTCAGGATTCACAGCAAGCATGGTTTCAAGATATAAGCCAAATTGCCAGATTATTGCATGTACTATAAATCCTACAGTGTGCAGACAGGCTAATCTTATGTGGGGTGTAGCACCACTTCATATAAGACAGGAAGATACTGCGGATGAACTCTTCAAAGAGGCAATAAATGCAGCCAAGAATGCAGGTTATCTCAAGGCTGGAGATAAAGTTGTTCTTACAGCAGGCGTTCCTCTTGGTATTCCAGGAAGAACCAATATGATCCGAGTAGAAGAAATTTAAAGATACGAATATATTAGCTACTGAAACAAGCTACAGGCATGTAAACAGTAACTACTAGTCTGCTATTACTAGGGGTAAGTGATAGCAGACTATATTATTAAAAAGAGAGAATGGTAGTAAAATGGGGAAAATATTTCTTTTGATGGGAAAGAGTACATCTGGTAAGGATAGTATATACAAGAACCTTATTCAGGATGAGGAACTGGGATTAAAAAAGGTAGTGCCATACACCACGCGTCCTATGAGAGACGGAGAAACTGACGGAGTTCAGTATTTCTTTAAGAGCGAAGATGAGTACATTCAGCTTGGAGCTTTAAAAAAGATAATAGAAGAAAGAACATATCACACAAAATACGGGGAATGGAGATATTTTACAGCTGACGATGGGCAGATAGATCTTAGTAAAGGTAATTATCTGGTGATTGGAACGCTGGAATCTTATTGCTCATTTAGAGATTATTTTGGTTCTCAAAATGTTGAGCCAATTCTTATTGAAGTCAGCACGAAGATAAGACTGCATAGAGCTCTTGATAGAGAGGACAAACAGGAAAATCCCAAGTATGACGAAATGTGCAGACGATTTCTTGCAGATGAAGATGACTTCAGTGAGGAAAAGATTGCCTGCGCAGGCATAGTTAGAAGATTTGATAATAACAATACAATAGATATTTGTATTGCAGAGATAAAGGAATATATAAAAGAGAACTTTTGATTATAAGCCTTATTTCACGATATAATGATATAGGTGTAAAGTAAATTAGTGTTTTGGAACGATAATTATATTATTAGTACTGTTTTGCAGATTTCATGAGTGGATAGTTCAGGAGGGTGCAGTATGGATATTAAAATTAGTAATATCTCTCAGACACCACAGGCACCAGCACCGGAGCAGGTTCAGGAGGCAACTGGCGATTTTAAGTTTGTTCTTACCAGTAAACTTGAAGATGCTTCTCTTGCAGAGCGCCTGAATCTGATGATGCAGGATATTGTTCAACAGGGAGAGCGCATTTCCAAAAAGAATGATATCAGGGACATGCAGAGATACAGAATCCTGATCAAGGACTTTATGAATGAAGTAGTGACCAGATCCCACGTTTTTTCCAGAGAGAACTTCCTTGATAGGAAGGGAAGGCATAGAGTATATGGCATAATCAGGCAGGTTGATGACGAACTTGATGAACTTGCCAGAGAGCTGGTCAAGGATGAAAAGGACAACATAGCAATATTAGCCAAGATTGGACAGATACAAGGCTTATTGCTTGATATATTTACGTAAATGTTTTGAGTGGGGATAGATAAGGGGACAGGAAATGGCAGATTTTGCCGACATCATAGATCAGAAACAGATGAAAGAGCACATGCAGAATGCGCTTAGAACTGGCAAGGTTTCCCACGCATATATTATTTCCGGAGAGAACGGATCAGGAAAAGAGTATATTGCCAAGATTTTTGCCAAGGCATTGCAGTGCGAACACAAAGAGAATAAGAATGGATACGAAGAAGCCTGTAACGAATGTCATTCATGCGTTCAGGCTTTAAGTGATAATCACCCTGATATCATAACAATTACGCATGAGAAGCCGGGTAGCATTGGTGTAGACGACATTAGGGAAAAACTTAGGGACGATGTTGTCATAAGACCTTATGAGAGCAATTATAAGATTTATATCATCCCAGAAGGGGAAAAGATGACACCGGCTGCGCAAAATGCGCTTTTAAAAACCCTTGAGGAGCCACCGGCTTATATAGTAATTATTATCCTTACGAATAATATTAATGCATTTCTACCTACGATCACAAGTAGGTGCATAGTGCTTCCGATGAAACCAGTGCAGGATGATTCAATTAAGAAATATCTGATGGAGGAGTGCCATGTAGTGGATTATAAAGCAATGTTGTGCGCTTCTTTTGCAAGAGGAAATGTGGGCAAAGCACTTGCGCTTGCTTCTAATAGCAGCTTTGATGAATTGAAAAATGGCACAATTGAGCTTGTATCAAAGCTTCAAAACCTGGAAATCCATGACATGATGGATAGGGTACATGAGCTTCTGGCATCATCCGAGGAGAATGAGAAAAGTGCCAAAAAAGGAATAGATATGCATGCCCTTGAAGATTTTATGGATGTTCTTCTGTTTCTATTTAGGGACATGCTGGTTTTCAAGGCGACTGATGAAGTGGAACACTTGATTTTCTCGGATAAATTATCGTATATTAGAGATGTTACACAGAAGTGTACATACGATGGAATTAATCGTATTATTAATGACATGGAGATTGCCAGAAACCGTATAAACTCCAATGTTAATATAGATTTAGCTCTGGAGCTGATGCTCCTTGGCATTAAGGAGAATTTATGACAAAAGTTATCGGCGTAAGATTTAGAACAGCCGGAAAGATATATTTCTTTTCACCAGGTAAATATGAGATTAAAAAGGGTGATCACGTTATCGTAGAAACCGCAAGGGGAGTGGAGTACGGAACAGTAGTTGCAGCCCCTAGAGAAGTTGAAGACGAAGAGGTCATCAAGCCCCTTAAGACAGTACTTAGAACTGCAAGTACCAAGGATGACGAGCAGGAGAGAACCAACAGGGAAAAAGAAAAAGAGGCATTTAAGATTTGTCTTGAGAAGATTAGAAAACATAATCTTGAGATGAAACTTATAGATGCTGAGTATACCTTTGATAATAATAAGATTTTATTTTATTTTACTGCTGACGGCAGAATTGACTTCAGAGAACTGGTAAAAGATTTAGCAGCTGTTTTTAAGACCAGGATTGAGCTTAGACAGATTGGTGTCCGCGATGAGACCAAGATTATCGGTGGTTATGGTATTTGCGGAAGACCACTTTGCTGTCATTCATATCTTTCAGATTTTGTGCCAGTTTCTATCAAAATGGCAAAAGAACAGAGTCTTTCACTGAATCCAACCAAGATTTCAGGTGTTTGTGGAAGACTGATGTGTTGTCTCAAGAATGAAGAGGACGTATATGAAGAACTCAACAGAAAGATGCCTGGAGTTGGTGATTTCTGCAGAGCCAAGGACGGACTTGAGGGTGAGGTTTCAAGCGTTAATATTTTGAGGCAGATGGTAAAGATTCTTGTTGATGTTGACGATGAGAAGGAAGTTCATGAGTATAAACTCGAGGAACTTGAATTTATAAAGAAGAAACAAAAGAAAAAGAATAACAATGGCAAAAAGAACTCTCAGGAAGACGAAGAGATGAAAGAACTTGAGGCTCTTGAGAAGATTGAGAAACAGGAAGGAAAGTCAAAACTTGGGGACAATTGATCTAAAGCCTGGCGAGAGGTTGGATGATCTACAGAGAAATGGCTACAGGATCATACAGGATCCGGAGAAATTCTGTTTTGGAATGGATGCAGTTCTTTTGTCTGGTTTTGCTGATGCTCCAGAGGGAGGGAGAGTTTTAGACCTGGGAACAGGGACTGGAATAATTCCAATACTCATGGCTGCCAAGACCAGTGCCAGAGAGCTAATTGGTCTTGAAATCCAGGAGACATCCGCGGAAATGGCAAATAGGAGTGTGATCCTTAATGACCTTGAGACCAGAGTAAAAATTGTACAAGGTGACATTAAGGAGGCAGATCAAATCTTTGAGGCTGCCTCTTTTGATGTTGTTACAAGTAATCCACCTTACATGAAGGGAAGCCATGGACTTCAGAATCCAGATGCGCCTAAGGCAATTGCAAGGCATGAAATAATGTGCGACCTGGAGGATGTTATAAGGACAGCAGCAAGACTGCTTAAGTCAGGTGGCAAATTTTATATGGTTCACAGACCCTTTAGACTTACGGAGATAATGGTGCTCATGCACCAGTACAAAGTGGAGCCTAAGAGGATGCGGCTAGTATATCCTTTTGTGGATAAAGAGCCAAGCATGGTCCTTATAGAGGGAGCTCGTGGAGGGAAATCCAGGATTACTGTAGAGAGTCCGCTTATAATCTATGAGGAACAGGGCAAGTACACCAGAGAAATATATGATATTTATGGGTACTAAAAGACATGATTGCGCAGGCAAATGCAGATATGCCGATGAATAAAAGATATTGAAGTGTATTTGATCATTGTTGTGATCATTGAGGAAAAGAAAGAAGATTATATATGGCAGGAAAATTATATTTATGCGCCACTCCCATTGGCAATCTGGATGATATGACCTTTAGAGTTCTTGAGACTTTAAAGTCTGTTGATCTGATAGCTGCTGAAGATACAAGAAACAGCATAAAACTCTTGAATCATTTCGATATACACACAGAAATGACTAGCTATCACGAATATAATAAATACGACAAGGCGCAGTACCTGATTGGCAAAATGCAGGAGGGACTTAATATAGCACTTATAACAGACGCTGGAACCCCGGCCATTTCTGATCCTGGAGAAGTACTGGTTGCAGAATGCCATAAGGCCGGAATAACTGTAACTTCACTTCCAGGACCTGCTGCATGTATTACAGCCCTTACACTTTCAGGGCTTCCAACAAGACGTTTTTGCTTTGAAGGTTTTTTGCCATCATTAGATGATAAGAAGGCAAGAAAGAGAATTCTGGAAGATCTCAAGGATGAGAGCAGAACAATAATAGTTTATGAAGCGCCTCATCATCTTAAGACCGCGCTTGATGACCTTTATGAAACCCTTGGAAACCGCCGTATTTCAATATGCAGGGAGCTTACTAAAAAGTTTGAGGAGGTAGTTCCTACAACTATCGAAGAAGCTATTTCTTTTTATCAGAAGAATGAGCCCCGTGGCGAATATGTAATGGTAATCGAAGGGAAAAGTTTGCAGGAGCAGGATGAAGAAAAAAGGCAGTCCTGGAATGAGATGACTATCGAAGACCACATGAAATATTATGAAGAACAAGGTATCTCTCACAAGGAAGCTATGAAAAAGGTAGCAGCAGACAGGGGTGTAGGAAAAAGAGAAATCTACCAGGCTTTGTTAGAATCAGAAAAATGATATAGAAAATTATTATATACGCTAGAAGTAAGGCAAACTGGAGGTAAAGCATGGAAGAAAAAAAGTATGTTGCCAAGCGTCCGCCTATGGGCTGGAATAGCTGGGATTGTTATGGGGCAGCAGTAAACGAGGAGCAGCTTTTGGGGAATGCTGAATATATGGCAGAAAACCTCAAGGAATACGGATGGGAGTATGTGGTTTGTGACATACAGTGGTATGAGAAGGGGGCAGATTCCCACGAATATCACAAGTTTACAGAACTTGAAATGGATGAGTATTCAAGACTGATCCCTGCAATTGACAGATTCCCATCATCTGAGGGCGGAAAAGGTTTTGCACCAATTGCCCAGAAAATCCACGATATGGGACTTAAGTTTGGTATTCATATAATGAGAGGTGTTCCAAGACAGGCCGTTCACAGAAATACACCACTTCTTGGAACTAACAGGACTGCAAGAGATATTGCACATCCGGCTTCTATATGTTTGTGGAATACAGATATGTACGGCGTTGATGCAAACTGTGAGGGTGCGCAGGAATATTATAATTCTATATTTAAGATGTACGCTGATTGGGGCGTTGATTATGTCAAGGTAGACGATATAGCAAGGGAAGACTGCGGACCGGAAGCGCCCGGAGCAGCTTTTTCTGAGATTGCTATGATCAAAAAAGCTATTGAAAACAGCGGTCGAGACATAGTTCTTTCACTTTCTCCAGGACCAGCCAGAGTCGAGCAGAAGGATTTCCTGCTGGAAAATGCAAATTTATGGCGAATGACAGATGATTTCTGGGATAAGTGGAAGCTTCTCTATGGCATGTTTGAAAGATGTAAGGCTTGGGAAGGCATTGGATGCAAGGACCACTGGCCAGATTGCGACATGCTTCCAATCGGACATCTGTGCGTATGCCAGGAAAACGGGGATAATACAGATAAAAAGTTATCTGATGATCCAGAAAGGGCAAACAAAGGCCATTACACCAATTTTACTGAGGATGAGCAGAAGATAATGATGACTTTGTGGTGCATCTTCAGATCTCCTCTGATGATTGGTGCAGAGATGAGAGACAATGATGAGTTTACATTATCTCTTTTGACCAATAAAAAACTCCTTAATATGCACAAGCATGGCAGAAAGGCCAGAGAAGTCTTAAGGAAAGATGATATGGTCATCTGGAAGAGCCAGACCAAGGATGGAAAGGTCTATGTAGCAGTGTTTAATATTGGAGAAAAAGAGAACAAGGCCAAGATCAAATTTAAGGAAATCGGAATCGATACAGAGAAAGAGTTTCCTGCAGTAGACATATGGGAAGGCAGCAGGTATACATTAAAGGATAAAAAGGAAGTTGTGCTCAAGCCTCATAGCGTAAGATGTTTCGAGATTGAGACAGGGGAAACTGTTAGTAAAAGCTAATATTTTTTATGATAATATTTACAGTAATTTTATAGAAAAATGCCCCAAAAACATTGTTAAAAGATAGACTTTGTAGTATAAATGTAGTAGTGGGCGCAAGTTGCCCATGAATTTCATAGTGTATCTGCGAATTATCTGAATATTGCATACAAATTGACATCAATTCGGTCAGACCGGCTAGGACGGTGCTTTCAGGTTTTTCGTAACAAAAATATTAAAAGAAGAGAGGTCACAAAATGGCAAATATCGATTTAAGCCAGTATGGCATCACAGGTGTAAAAGAAGTTGTTTACAATCCTTCATACGAGCAGCTTTTCAAAGATGAGATGGATCCAAGTCTTACAGGTTATGACAAGGGTGTAGAGACAGAGCTTGGAGCAGTCAACGTTATGACTGGTATTTACACAGGCCGTTCACCTAAAGACAAGTTCATCGTTGAGGATGAGAAGTCTAAGGACACAGTATGGTGGACATCTGAGGAATATCCTAACGATAACCACAGAGCATCACAGGCTGCTTGGGACGCTTGTAAGAAGCTTGCTGTTGAAGAGCTTTCAAACAAGAAGCTTTATGTAATCGATGGTTTCTGCGGAGCTAATGCTGATACACGTCTTTCAGTACGTTTCATCATGGAAGTAGCTTGGCAGGCACACTTTGTAAAGAATATGTTCATCCGTCCTACAGAAGAAGAGCAGGCAAACTTCAAGCCTGATTTCGTTGTTTACAACGCTTCTAAGGCTAAGGTTGAGAACTATAAAGAGCTCGGACTTAATTCTGAGACAGCAGTTCTTTTCAACGTAACAAGCAAGGAGCAGGTAATCCTTAACACTTGGTACGGCGGAGAGATGAAGAAGGGTCTTTTCTCAATGCAGAACTACTTCCTCCCTCTTCAGGGCATGGCTTCTATGCACTGCTCAGCTAATACAGATATGGAAGGTAAGCACACAGCTATCTTCTTTGGTCTTTCAGGAACAGGTAAGACAACTCTTTCAACAGATCCTAAGAGACTTCTTATCGGTGATGACGAGCACGGTTGGGATGACAACGGTGTATTCAACCTTGAAGGTGGTTGCTACGCTAAGGTTATCGGCCTTGATAAAGAGTCTGAGCCAGATATCTACAACGCAATCAAGAGAAATGCTCTTCTTGAGAACGTAACAGTAGATGCTAACGGCAAGATCGATTTTGATGATAAGAGCGTAACAGAGAATACTCGTGTTTCATATCCTATCGAGTTCATCGACAAGATCGCTCAGAAGGTAAATAAGGTTTCTGCTGGTCCTGACGCTGATAACGTAATCTTCCTTTCAGCTGATGCATTCGGAGTACTTCCTCCAGTATCAATCCTTACACCAGAGCAGACACAGTACTACTTCCTTTCAGGATTCACAGCTAAGCTTGCTGGAACAGAGAGAGGAATCACAGAGCCTACACCTACATTCTCAGCTTGCTTCGGTCAGGCATTCCTTGAGCTTCATCCTACAAAGTATGCTCAGGAGCTTGTTAAGAAGATGCAGAAGTCAGGAGCTAAGGCTTACCTTGTAAACACAGGTTGGAACGGAACAGGTAAGAGAATTTCTATCAAGGATACACGTGGTATCATCGATGCTATCCTTAACGGAGATGTTCTTAAGGCTGAAACAAAGAAGATTCCTTACTTCGATTTCGAAGTTCCTACATCTCTTCCAGGAGTTGATCCTACAATTCTTGATCCTAGAGATACATATGCAAATGCATCTGAGTGGGAAGAGAAGGCCAAGGACCTTGCAGCTAGATTCCAGAAGAACTTTGTTAAGTACACAGGAAATGATGCAGGTAAGGCACTTGTATCAGCTGGTCCTCAGCTTTAATAGTTTAGAAAGCTTATAAACTAAATATAAACACAATATAGGGTAGATTCCTACGGGAATCTACCCTTATTTTGTTGTTCAAAATCTATTTTTCTTAATCGATTTCTTTATTTTTCATTCACAATATTCAGACAATTTTAATCATAACTCATCAATTTTCTGACGCATCATGATAGTTTTTATGATTGCAAAATTTCTAAAATAAGACCATGAAACATCATAATAACACGTAGTTTATTGCTAACAGCGAGGAATAGCCTATGAAAAAAGGTACATTCGTAGTAAAGATCCTAGGAAATGAAAACGGAACATGGCAAGGCCGAATAACCTATGCTGATGAAAACAGGATTCAATATTTCAGAAGCCTATTGGAGATGATCAATCTGATTGATGAAGCAGTAAGCTCTCAATCAGAGGATGAGGGGTTTAAAGCCTCAAGCTAATCATATTTCTATCACTCAGTGATATTCGTATAAATAAGTAGGTAAGAAACAAAAGACAAAAGCAAATCTTATGAGGGAGGAAATGCTTATGTTAAGAAAATGGAATCGAGTTTTAGCATTCATATTAGCATTTGCACTTGTAGCAACTACCTTTAATAGTGATTTAGCAAGTGTAAGAGTATTTGCTGACGATGCTCCAGAAGAAACAGTAGAGCAGCCAGCAGAAGAAGCGCCACAGCAGGAGAGCGGTGGAGAAGAGGCTCAGCCAGAGAATAATGGCGGTGAATACCAGGAAGAAGGTGGTCAGGAAATCACACCTCCGTCTGAAGAACCTGGACAGAACCCCGTTGAGGAACCTAAGCAGAATGCAGATCAGCAGAATCCAGCTGAAGAGCCTGCACAGAATCCTCCGGCAGAAAATCCAAATCCCCCAGCAGTAGAGCCTGCAACTCCAGATGCTGAATCTACAGATGTAGTAATACCTGAGGAGCCCAAAGAGGCAGCTGCAACCGAAAGTTCTTTTGACAAAGAAAAAGAAGATGCGGCTAGCGAAAGTTCATCCAAGGAAGACGCTGCAGCAGAAGCCTCATCAGAAGACGATGCAGCAACAGAGGCTTCTTCAGAAGATAAAGAAGAAAAGGAAAACTTCATAACAATTAAGTACGTGGCTACAGAAGGTGGATCAGTAACAAAGTCAGAAGAGAAGTTAAATGCTGATGAAGAAGAGCCTAAGATAGAAGGCTCAACAGCAGTAGCTGATGATGGATTCGTATTTGTAAGCTGGAAAGATGCTGACGGAGAAGTGGTTTCTGAAAGCGCAGAGTATATTCCCTCAAGTGTAGTTGAAGACATTACTTTTACAGCTAATTTCAAAAAAGCTGAAGTAGAAATAGAGATGCCAGCTCAGAGATTTAATGGCTATGCCGGCGGTGTGAGCGTATATGTAGAAGCAGAAGAAGGCGCTTTCCCTAAGGGCACAGTATTGGAAGTTTCTGAAGTAAATGATCTGAATGTTCTGGAAAAGGCAGCAGACGCAGTTGATGGAACAGTAAAAGAAGCAAAGGCGGTTGATATTACTTTCAGATACAATGGCGAAGAGATTCAGCCAGCCAAGCAGATCAAGGTTAAGCTTACAACAACAGCAATTGAAAATCCTGACGACACAAGTGTTGTACATATTGATGACGCAGGAAACGCTGATGTAGTAGATAGTGAAGTAAAGGGAATCACAGCAGAAATCCTTACAGATAGTTTTTCAATTTATGTAGTTGTAAGTGAAGGCGCTGATGCAAGATTATTAGTTCACTTCATGAATGGCGAAGAAGAGATAGCTTCCATGTATGTCAAGAAAGATGATGACATGGAAACAGTTATCTATGATCCGGGCGTAGGAACACAGGCAGAAGGCATTAACTTCAAGGGATGGTCAGAAAATGAGGATTATGATGTTAATGCAGAGGCCATGACAATCCAGCAGGTAAGAGAGGATATAGTAAATATTCTTGAGGCTGGAATAGTAGAAGGAACTAATGTAAATTATTACGCAGTATTCTCAAAAATGTATATTGTAACTTACCTTGATGAAAATGGTGCATCACTTGGACAGAAGCAGGTTGAGTTTAAAGCAGACGCTACAGGAGATGACCTCAAACAGGAATATGAAGTCAACATGGCTTACACTCCTACATCTGATGAGTGCAACTTCATGGGATGGACAGTAAAAGAGGGTAAGAATAACATCGTTGAAAAAGAAGGTGAAGTTTATACTTATAACGATGATGATATCTTCGAAAATGAGGATAATATCACAATAGTTGGTGACGTAGTATTCTCTGTAAATGCACCAAGAGGACACTGGCTTGTATTTAATGAGAACGGAAAAGGCGGTAAGTACAATGCTCCTCAGTTCGTTAAGACAGGAAATGTAACAGCAAGACCTTGTGAAGATTCAGAAATGACAAGGTTTGGATACACCTTTAGCGGATGGTTTGAAGCAGTAGAAGATGCTGAAACAGACCCAGAGGCGGAACCTCAGGAAGGCGAAGCGCAAGAAAAAGAAATAGTTCTCAGGGACGAGCCTTTCGTATTCGGACAGGAGCTTGAGAAAAATACAACTATCTATGCTAAATGGACACCAAATGAAACAGCTGCATATACAGTAATCCTTTGGACCCAGAATATAGATAGAGATGGATATGATCTTAAAGAAGCCTACATTCAGAATGATGGAGTAGTTGGAGAAAACATTCCTTACGAAATCGTGGCTAATGGTGACGAAGGCTATGTAAAGATCGGCAATAACAAAAATGTTGAAAAACATTATAAAGGATTCAATGTAAGGACTTCTATAGCAGATGTAAAGATAGTTCCAGAAGGTAATTCAGTTCTTAACATCTATTTTGACAGAATAGAATATGATCTTAAATTCTATTACTACAGACACAGAACAGTAAGAGAAGGCAGAGTTGACAAGGACGAGTTCTCATATGCTAACAATTCTGCAGCAGGTCAGAATACATGGGGTATTGTAAGCTGGCATACAAGTGATACTAGCCACCCTACTCAGACCTATGGAGCTGATAACGTAGAAAATATAGATGGATATGAAGGTCATTATTTTATACTTCATGCATATTACGGAGAGAATATCGAAGGAAGATGGCCACAGTATAGTCAGATAACCGGAGTAGGAAATAACTCCCCAGTAAGTTTCGTAATGATGAATGGAACAGGTCTTAAGCCTAATCCTTCTTCTGGCGGTGACGGAACAATCAAGGGTAATATCACAATTCTTGATGAAAAGATCCTTGGCGCCACAAATGATGCAGATGGTAACTTCCTGATCGTAAGATTCCAGACCTACAACAACTGGAATTACCACATCTGGTATGAGGCAGTGCCTGGAGAAGACTATACAGGAAAGCCTACACACACTTATGAAGGTGTTACATATTACGAAGATCACATAGTTACTCCAAGATCCAGTAACACAGACGTTAATCAACAGAATGCACCTCAGTACACAGGTTATGAGTATTACACAAGACGCAACGAAGACTGGACTAATAGTAGCAGATGGTCAACCAACAATCCTACTATCTATCATATCAACTATCTGTATAAGCGTTTGTCTTACCCAGTACAGTTCATGGATGGCAAGTATGTAGATGGTAACGGAAACCTCATAGAAGGTAATGACCAGTTTAACATAAAGAGTAGTGATCCTATAGATCAGGGAACTGCAATACCAGACGAGGTAAAGAATTATAAACCTGAATTACAGGGTGGAAGAAAAGGATTCGTATTTGAGGGATGGTATACAGATTCTACATGTACAACTGAGTATTCATTTACTGGCAAGATGCCAGTTGGAGGAATCATAGTTTATGCGAAGTGGAGACAGGTAGAATATCGTGTATTCCTTCATCCAAACGTAGATGAGAGCGATACTTCTCTTGAATGGGGATCTGAAGAACAGGCAATGAACTTCCGTGTTGCTTACGGCGGAAAGGTAAGTACACCAACAGGAACAAGAGATGATTACTTGTTCGTTGGATGGTACTTCGATGAAGGATTTACCAGAGTATTCAATTCAAGTGCATATGTTCTCAATGAAACAACTGTTACCACAGATTACGACAAAACAACCCACATGACAGATGACACGAACAAATATGGTAACGGTGCAACTTATAACAAGGATTTGGACAGATTCTGGATAACCAAGGAACTTAACCTTTATGCTAAGTGGAGAAAAATCCTGAATGGAGCAGATGGAATCAAGGTTCAGTACACATTGAAAGATCCAGCTATTGAAACTCCTGGAACAGGAACACCAGTAGACAATAACGAATATGTAGATAATGCAAATGCGATTGCAGTTCCAGCAATCACAGCACCAGAAGGATATGTATTTGATCACTGGGTAATGCAGACGTGGAATGGAACAGCATATGAAGACGCAGATTCAACACCGATTTATCCAGGACAGGAATACAAGATCCTCGCAGCAAATGCCCACATAGTTGTTATTAAAGAAAACGAACAAGGAGAAATAGAAGAAGCCAGCTACACAATCCAGCTTCGTCCTAGCTTCAAGGAAAAAGAGACAGCGACTCCAACATTTATTCCTTGGTTTATGAATGACGGATCATATGCTTTCCGCATTGATAACGCTACTGATTACCTGGCTAGTACACTTAAAATTAACGAAGCAGTTAATATGGCTGGTGCACAGACCAGGACAGGATATAAGTTCGTTGGTTGGAGAAGAGTAGACATGGGCGAAAGCTTCCAGGAAGCAAAAGACTTCATGGGAGACTCTGGAAATTGGCAAAAGACAGACCTGACAGCTGAATTCTTCTACAACGAAGAAGATGGCAAATATTATCAGAACAACGAATTTACTGGAGATGCAGTAGCTCAGGTGGCAGCAGATGAAGATAAACCATACCAGGCAATGTTCGCAGTATGGGAAAGAACAGCAATGGATGTGACGGCTGACAGCTATGAAGGCACATATGATGCAGAATATCACTACATCACAGTACATCCAAGTGTAGAAGAAGATTCAATAATCTACTACAGCCGCGACAACCAAAATTGGAGTACAGCAAATATTGGTGTCAAGGATGTAAGTGAAGGTCTGGTAACAGTATACGTTAAGGTAGAAAATCCTTATTACGAGACAGTAACTACACAGGCAACTGTAAAGATTAAACCAAGACCTGTAGAAGTAAAAGCAAATGATGCATCAAAGGTATTTGGTACTAATGATCCACAGTTTACAGCAAGTGTCAGCGGAGTTATCGATAACGCTGAGATCGAATACGACCTTAACAGACCAGGAAAGGGAACAGACGAAGCTGTTGGAACATATCCAAATGCAATCGTAGCTTCTGGCGAGGAAGCACAGGGCAACTACACAGTAACTTATAAACCTGGCAACTTTGAAATTAAGAAGGCAGGAACAAACATAATAACAGCAGCTCCATACAGTGGAATATATGATGCAGCGGCACATTCAATCACAGTATCTGGCGGAGCAGAAGGAACAACCTTCCAGTACAGGACAAGTGAAGACCAGCAGTGGAGCGATGAACTTCCAACCTTCACAAATGTAAATGTTGATAACCCTGCTACAGTATATGTAAAGGGAAGCAATCCAAATTATGATGATACATTTGCAGAAGCTACAGTAACTATCGACTACAGACCAGTAACAGTAACTGCCAAGAACGCTAGCAAGATATACGGAGCAGATGATCCTGAATTCGAAGCTGTAACAGGAGAAAACCAGCTACTTGGCGAAGATACTGTTGAATATCAGCTTAGAAGAAACGGTGATGACGAGGAAGTTGGAACCTACATAGGAGTTATCGAGCCATATGGAGAAGAAATCCAGGGCAATTACAAAGTGACTTATATAAAGGCAGACTTCTCAATAACAAAGGCAGCAACTCTCTCGGTAACAGGAATATCTTATGAAAACTACTACGATGGAGAATCACATTCAGTAAAGGCAACAGCAAGCGTAGTGGAAGGTACAACAATCTACTTCAGTGAAGATAACATTACATGGTCAACAGAAGCACCTAAGTATAAGAACATTACAACAGATGAGCCAAGTGGAAGCATTACAACTTATATCAAAGCTGAAAATCCAAATTATGAGACAGCAACTGATGTAGCAACAGTTACAATCAAGCCTCTTACAGTTACAGTTAAAGCAGATAATGCTTCTAAAGTATATGGAGACCCAGATCCTGCAAAGTTTACTGCAACAGTAACAGGTATTAAGGACGGCGACGAAATAACTTATGAAGTAACAAGAAAGGGTACTGGAACAGAAGAAGGACCAGCAGAAGATGTAGGATATTACGAAGGAGACCTTATCCCATCTGGCGATGTCAAGCAGGGCAACTACAACGTAGAATACATTCCTGGTGACTTTGAAATTACTAAAGCCCCAGCTGACAAGCTTGGACTTACAGCTGAAAACTACAACGGCAAGTACGATGGTCAGCCACATACAATCACAGTAACTGTCACAGAAGAGGAAGGAACAACACTCTATTTCAGCCTTGATAATGAAAACTTCGTAACAGATCTTAGTGAATATGAGTATACAAATGTTACTGAAGAAGCTATCACCATCTTTGTAAAGGCTGAAAATGACAATTATGAGATGGCAACTGCAAGTGCAACAGTAATGATCACTCCTAGAATAATAACTGTAACTGCAGGCAGCAGCGAAGACCATGAATATGATGGAACAGAAGTAGAAGTAACTGACTACACCATAAGTGGAGACGACCTGGTAGAAGGTCAGACCCTTACAGCAGAACTTGAGAACAATAAGAGAACACTTCCAGGAAGCCAGATAGTGAATATCAAAGAAGGCTCAGTCTTGATAACAAGCGATGGAGAAATTACTACAGATAACTACACAATAACTCTTCAGCCTGGAACGCTTACAATTAAAGACAGAACAAATCCATATGAGATCACAATCGCAAATGATGACATCATTATCGACTATGACGGAAATCTCCACAGATACGTAAGTGGATATTCTATCAATCCTGATGAGAACACAACCATTCTCGATTGGATCTGGGATGCACTGTCAAACATGTTCACACTCAAGGCTTCTGCAGCAGAAGACATTACTTTTGACATCGACGGTGTCACATACACAATAGATGGAGTAATAATTTCTGCAGAAGGTACAGAGGTTGGAACTTATGACTTCACACATATTGGAAATCCAGTGATCAGCAAGGATGGAGTAGATGTGACTAAGCAGTTCAAGGTAAACTACAAACTTGGCAGACTTATTATCCAGGGAACACAGCCAGGACCAACACCTGATCCAACTCCAGACCCAACACCTACACCAATCCCTGATGATCCAACACCTACAGCACCAACACCTGCACCAGCACCTGCTCCAGCAGCAATAGCACCAGCAGGCGAAGCAGTTCTTGGAGCACGTAGAGATAGTGGTCAGGCGGTACTTGGAGCAAGAAGAGCTAGAACAGAAGATAGCACAAACCTTCCAGCAAGACTTCTTGTAATCCTTGCAGCAGCGGCAGCATCAGCAACGCTCCTTCTTATCGGCAAAAGAAAAGAGGAAGAAGAGGACTGAACTCTCCAAAATAGGAACAACTAAATAAAGCGTGGTATTCAAAAAGGGAGCGGCTTTTAGCTGCTCCCTTTAAATTATCAGCGATTCTTTTCATGCTCAAGTGATGCTCCGATAAATCCGGAGAATAATGGATGAGGTCTGTTAGGACGAGACTTAAGCTCTGGGTGAGCCTGAGTAGCCATATGGAAAGAATTAGATGGAAGCTCGATCATCTCAACAATTCTGCCATCTGGTGAAAGGCCACAAAGCTTCATGCCGTTAGAAACAAGCACTGCTCTGTAATCATTGTTGACCTCGTATCTATGACGATGACGCTCTGTGATATTCTCTGTACCAAACAACTCATAAGCCTTGGAATCTTTATCAAGAACACAAGGGTAAGAACCAAGACGAAGTGTTCCGCCAATGTCCTCAACACCATTCTGATCTGGTAAAAGAGCTATCATAGGATGAGTAGTATTAGGATCAAACTCGATTGAGTGAGCATCATTATAACCTATAACATTTCTGGCAAATTCAATAATGGCAAGCTGCATTCCAAGGCAAAGGCCAAGGAAAGGAACATTGTTCTCTCTTGCATACTTGATAGAAGTGATCATACCTTCTATACCACGGTCACCAAAACCGCCAGGAACAATGATACCATCTACATCTTTAAAGAAGGACTCTGCATTTTCCTCAGTAACTTCTTCTGAATCAACCCACTTGATTGAAACAGCAGTGTGATTAGAAATACCACCGTGCTTGAGGGCTTCAACAACAGAAATGTAAGCATCGTGAAGCTGTGTATATTTTCCAACAAGTGCAACCTTAACTTCATGCTTAAGAGAGTAGAGAGTGTTGACCATTTCCTTCCAGTCTCCAAGATCCGGCTCTGGACAATCAAGATTCAGACACTCACAGGCTACCTGAGCCAAATGCTCTTTTTCCATTGCAAGAGGAGCCTCATAGAGGTACTCAAGATCAAGGTTGTTGAGAACATGACTGCTAGGCACATTACAGAAAAGAGCTATCTTGTCCTTAGTCTCCTGATCAAGCTTTATTTCTGTACGGCATACGATAACATCAGGCTGAAGTCCCATTCCCTGCATAGTCTTAACTGCAGACTGAGTAGGCTTGGTCTTGATTTCCTGTGAACAACGAAGATAGGGGATAAGAGATACAAGGATGAGCATGGCATTTTCATGGCCAACCTCATGCTGGAACTGTCTGATAGCCTCAAGGAAAGGCTGTGATTCGATATCACCCACAGTACCACCAACTTCGATGATTGCAATACGTGTCTCATCATCAGTAAAGTTTCTGTAGAATTTGCTCTTTATTTCATTAGTAATATGGGGGATAACTTGTACGGTGCGTCCGCCATAGTCGCCGCGACGCTCCTTCTGAAGAACAGACCAGTAAATCTTACCGGTTGTAACATTTGAATTTTTATCTAGATTCTCGTCAATAAATCTTTCGTAGTGACCAAGGTCGAGGTCAGTTTCAGTACCATCTTCAGTCACGAATACCTCACCGTGCTGAACAGGGTTCATAGTTCCGGGGTCAATGTTAATATAGGGGTCGAACTTCTGCATCGTAACCTTGTAGCCACGAGCCTTAAGTAGTCTTCCTAGTGAAGCCGCTGTGATTCCCTTTCCTAGACCGGATACAACACCGCCTGTAACAAAAATGTACTTAACTGCCATTATTCTGATTTCCTCCTGATCTTATGACGAGACTAAATTTGTGAAAGTAAAATGAAATTGTAAGAAAAATAAGCTCTTAAAAACAACGTCTTATTATATATACTAACCGAAAGAAAATCTAGGTAATATTGAAATTAATTTTAAAAAACTTTTAGGAACATTAACTTGAAAAAATAAATTGTACGCTATATAATCATACAAAATAAAAATAAAGATGCATCAAACTACTGTGTTTAACTGTTTAAATAGTAATAGGCGTTTGACTAAAAGGATCAATTATCATAACATTATTAATTATAATGTAAGAAATGGAAAAAAGGTATGGATAATAATCAAAATCAGAGAAATAATAATCCACTGGGTGATGGATCAAATTCACCTAGAAAACAGAACATAATTCTTCTGTTAGTAGCAGCTCTTGTTACCATGATCTGTATGACATACTTTCTAAGAGCTTTCTCAGAAAATACAACTCAGGAGAAGACTTATTCTGAATTTATCGCAATGGTTGAAAACGGCGAAGTTAAGAGCGTTGTGATAGAGGATGACAGAATAGTGATAATTCCTGTATCTGAGGAAGATGAGGAACATTCACAGCCTAGCTTTGTAGGAGCTTTTGGCGGTGGCAATCAGATCACATATTATACAGGTAAGGCAGAAGAGGATTCCGAACTGACCAAGAGAATGCTCGATGCTGGAGTTGATGTTAAGAGCGAAGTTCCTGATAATTCAGGTGTTGTTCTTACATTTATTCTTTATTACATTGCACCAATTCTACTCATGTGGTTCATTCTTTCCATGATCTTTAAGAAAATGGGCAGAGGCGGCGGTCCTCTTAGCGTAGGCAAGAGCAATGCCAAGGTATATGTTCAGAAGGAAACAGGAGTTACCTTCAAGGACGTTGCAGGTGAGGATGAGGCTAAAGAGTCTTTAGTAGAAGTCGTTGACTTCCTTCATAATCCTGCCAAATATGCCAAGATTGGTGCCAAGCTCCCTAAGGGAGCCCTTCTTGTAGGCCCTCCAGGAACAGGTAAGACACTTCTTGCCAAGGCAGTTGCAGGTGAAGCTCATGTTCCATTTTATTCCCTTGCAGGTTCTGATTTCATCGAGCTTTATGTTGGTGTTGGTGCCAGCCGAGTTCGAGACCTCTTTAGCGAAGCCAGCAAGAATGCACCATGTATCATTTTCATAGATGAGATTGATGCGATAGGTCGTAGCCGTGATAACAAGTATGGCGGTGGCAATGAGGAGAGAGAGCAGACCCTTAACCAGCTCCTTTCAGAGATGGATGGTTTCGATTCTTCTAAGGGTGTTCTTATTCTGGGAGCAACTAACAGACCAGAGATACTTGATAAGGCTCTCCTTCGTCCAGGCCGTTTCGATAGAAGAATCATTGTGGACAAGCCTGACTTAAAGGGACGTGAAGAGATTCTCAAGGTTCATTCCAAGGATGTCAAGATGGATGAAACTGTAAATCTTAAGGAAATCGCCCTGGCCACAGGTGGAACCGTTGGTTCAGACCTTGCCAACATGATAAACGAGGCTGCTATCATCGCAGTTAAGGAAGGCAGAGAGTTCGTTTGCCAGAAGGACCTTATGGAGGCCTTCGAGCAGGTTATTGCCGGAAAAGAGAAAAAGGATTCAATCCTCAGCAAGGAAGAGCGTAAGCTCGTATCTTACCACGAGGTTGGACATGCACTTGTCAGCGCAGTTCTTTCAAATACAGAGCCAGTTCAGAAAATCACAATTGTTCCAAGAACAATGGGATCTCTTGGATACGTGCTCAACGTCCCTGAGGACGAGAATCATCTTAAGACCAAGGAAGAACTTCTTGATGAGCTTACTGAGCTAATGGGCGGACGCGCAGCTGAGGAGACAATCTTCAATACTGTAACAACAGGCGCAGCCCAGGATATAGAGCAGGCAACTTCAATTGCAAGAAGTATGATCACTTTATACGGTATGAGTGATAGATTTGGTCTTATGCAGCTTGAGTCAATCCAGAACAGATACCTTGACGGAAACAGAGTCCTTCAGTGTAGTGATGAGACAGCAACTCAGATTGATGAAGAGGTCAAGAAGCTTATTGCTCAGTGCTATGAGAGAGCCAAGGAGATCATCAGCGGCCATCTTGATACTATGGACAAGATTGCGCAGTTCCTTATTGAAAAAGAGACAATTACTGGTAAGGAATTTATGAAGATCTATAGAGAGGCTGAGAACATTCCTGAACCTACAGAAGAAGAAAAAGAATCAGCTAAGGCCAAGAGACTATATGCAACTCGTCCAGAGTCAGCTATTGTAGGAGAAAATGTTCCTATAAGAGGCAAGAAGGAAGAAGAAAAACCTCATGATCAGAATCCTTCACAGGAACAGCCTAGTGAAGACCAGAGCCAGTTCCAGAGCCTTTTTAATGCTCAGGTTACTGATAATGGTGTTCAAAGCCAGATAAACTGGACTCCAGGTCAGGAAATAGGTAATACCCCAGCTGAAGACAGCAATACTTCTAGTGAGAATCGTGGAAGATTCTCAAATGTACCAGATGACTTTGACAAAAACTAAAAAACTTATTTTTTCGAGCCCTGCCCTTTTCTAGGGCAGGGTTTTCTGGTGGAAGATGAGCAATTTCGATGTAAAAGAAGAACTGAAAAAACTTCCCAATAAGCCAGGTGTCTATATCATGCGAGATGAAAATGACACAATCATGTATGTGGGAAAAGCGATAAACCTTCACAACCGTGTAAGGTCTTATTTTCGTGCAAATATAGGTCGTGGTCCGCAGATAGACCAGATGGTGAAACAGATTGCAAGATTTGAGTATATCGTAACGGATTCAGAACTTGAGGCACTGGTTCTTGAGAACAATCTGATAAAAGAAAATTCCCCAAGATACAACACACTTCTAAAGGATGATAAGACCTATCCATACATTAAAGTGACCGTTTCAGAAGATTATCCAAGAGTTCTTTTCTCAAGACTCATGAAAAAGGATAAGTCCAGATACTTTGGCCCCTTTACAAGTGCAGCAGCGGTGAAGGACACTATTGAACTTATTAACAAGATATACGGGCTTCGAACCTGCAATCGCACCCTTCCAAGGGATATAGGCCTAGAAAGACCCTGCCTTAACTACCATATGAAACAGTGCTGCGGACCTTGTACTGGAGAGGTTTCCAAGGAAGAGTACAGGCAGCGCATAGACAAAGCATTGGATTTCCTTAATGGAAACTATGCAGCAATTATCAAAGATCTGGAAGGAAAGATGGAAGCTGCTTCCGAGGAACTTGACTTTGAGTCAGCAGCCAAGTATAGAGATCTTCTTGCAAGCGTTAAAGTGGTGGCTCAAAAGCAGAAGATGACTGACTCCTCCATGGAGGATAAGGACATTATAGCAATAGCTTCAGATGACAAGGATGCGGTAATTCAGGTCTTTTTTGTGCGAGATGGAAGACTTATTGGCCGAGAGCATTTCTATATGACACATGTGTCAGAAAATCCCCAGGCTGAGATACTTTTAAACTTTGTTAAACAGTTTTATGCAGGAACACCTTTTATTCCGAGAGAGCTTATGCTTCCAGAGGCGATAGAAGATATGGAAGTCATAGGAGAGTGGCTTTCTCAGAGAAAGGGAAGTAAAGTCTACATTACAGTGCCTGAGCGGGGCCAAAAAGAAAAGCTCATGGAGCTTGCAACTCAGAATGCTGAGCTTGTATTGTCCAAAGACAAGGAGCGAATCAAACGCGAGGAAGGCCGAACCATTGGAGCGGTAAAAGAGATAGAGAATCTTCTGGGAATCAAAGGCCTTGAGCGAATGGAAGCTTATGATATATCCAATATCAGCGGCTTTGCAAATGTAGGATCCATGGTAGTTTACGAAAAAGGTAAGCCCAAGAAAAGCGATTACAGAAAGTTCCGTATTAAATCGGTAGCAGGCCCTGATGATTATGCCTGCATGCATGAGGTGCTCACAAGAAGACTCCTTCACGGAATAGAGGAAAGACATGACCTTCAGGTAAGAGATATAGATGCTCAGTACGGCAGTTTTACCAAGTTCCCGGATCTTATTCTTATGGATGGTGGAAGAGGCCAGGTCAATATCTGTCTTCAGGTTTTGGATGAACTTGGAATCCACATCCCTGTCTGCGGTATGGTCAAAGATGATAACCACAGGACAAGAGGACTATATTATAACAACGTTGAACTTCCAATAGATACAAGGTCAGAAGGTTTTAAACTGATAACGAGGATTCAGGATGAGGCCCATAGATTTGCTATAGAGTACCACAGGTCCTTACGATCCAAGGCTCAGGTAAAGAGCTCTCTGGATGATATTCCTGGCATCGGTCCTGCAAGGCGAAAGGCTCTTATGAAGAGCTTTAAATCCATAGAAGATATCAAAAATGCCAGCGTAGAAAGGCTCATGGAAGTTCCTGAGATTCCGGAAAATGTGGCAAATAAGATTTATGATTTCTTCCATAGTCAGAAAACTGACGAAAATGCAACAAATTAAGGGGGAATCCCTGTTTATTAGGTAGGAGAAAAACTAATAAGCAGGGATCAGTGTTGTGTCTAAATCCGCTATGGAATCCAAGCTTTCAAAACTTAATTATTCTGGTGAAGAAAAGAGTGTTAAGTGGGTGCAAATTTTGGATGAATAATATATAATATCTCACAGATTGTTGAGAGGAAATTTTTTGATATTTAGTGCAATGATGAATCCGGAAATCATTCTGCTACAGCGCAAGATAGCAGATTATCCAGAGCGGATTGACAAGATGCAAAAAAGATATGCTCTTGTGAGGGCGCCAAAGGCCAACAATATAGAGTCGGCCATAAAGGGGCTTAACGCATATATCTTACAGCTCAAGGTCAACAGCGGCTCTTTTGACAAAATAAGTGAATTTATAAATGCGGACCTTAAAAGGCTTGAAGAGCTGATGCAGGAGTCATGGAATGGAGAGGATGATTCCAAGGAATCTCTTCAGCTTAGTCATGTACAGCTTCAGCATGCGGCGGCCACAGTTGAGACCTACCGCAGATCAATTGATGCTCAGCTGGATGGGGCTCAGGTTGCACTTGAGAAACTTAAACTTGCGCAGAAACAGAAAAAGACATTTGACGTAGTTAATCTTCTTGCAATGATAGAAAAGGGAGATGGATATACATTATGAAGAAGAAATTTAATCCTATAGTAGGAGTATTGCTGTTAATTGTAGGAATTGCAGCAGCTGTAGGTCTTGGGCTTAACGCGGGAGACCTTATTATCACACTTGGAATCGGAATATTCAGAATCCTTGCAATCATAGGCTTTGCAGCTGTGGGAGCGGGATTTCTTTTAACCTTTATTCCACTGATCATCAAGCTTGTAAAAGATAAAAAAGAGAAAGAAGCCCTCGCTAAAAAGAAAGCGGCTGAGGAAGAGGCTATCCGTAAAAAGAAAGAGGATGTTAAGGGCCTTGTACACCAGCTTATGGATGAAGAGGCAGACTTTGCACCAGTTGGACAGATCCTGTTAAAGGAGATGGAAGACATGGATGAGTTTGTGGAGAGAAATGACAAGCTCTTTAATTATAATGATATGACAGAATTTGAGAGCATGAAGGAAATTATTTCTCAGGCCAAGAATGCTCTTTACCATAACTGCCGCGGGGTTGTTAATCTTTATGTGGCACTTGAAACTTCTGAGGAATTTAACGGGGAAGCGGACAAGATCATTCAGAGTAACAACGAGCTTTTAAACAATGCACAGAAGTTCCTTCTTGAGCTTGCAAGATACACCAACGAGCAGAATGAAGATACTGACGCAGTTACAATGATCCAGGATTATGCTGATGCGATCGGTCAGTCCCTGAGACATACTTACGAATAAGGTTTTGGGGTAAAGCTAATAATATAAATATGTACGAGGAGAAGAAATATGAAAAAGAACAGATTCCTGAAGGGTATTATGGCAGCAGTCCTTGCCCTTACTGTAACAGGATGCTCATCAAATGTAACAAACAATGACACACTTAACAATTCACTTAGCTATGATGATGCTGTAACAGAGCTGAATACTTTTGTTAAAAAGATCAATCCTACAACAATACCTGCCAGAATAGACGTAGATATGGCGGATGCGTCAGTTGCAGATTCACTTGCAAGCATCGACACATTTGAAATGATGCTTCAGGGATCTGGTAACATCAACATTGAGATTGCTGCTCCTTCAGAGTTTAGTGGCAAGTCTTATCCAGATGAGTGGCTTGTGGCAGTTGGACAGAAGTTCAACAAGGCAGGCTACACAGTAGATGGAAAGAGTGTTTCAGTTTCTATCAGAAAGATTTCATCTGGTGAAACACTTACTTATATAGCAGAGGGTGGATATCAACCAGATCTTTATATCCCTTCCAATGAGATGTGGGGCGAAATGCTTCAGGCAAGCGGTGTTAAAACGGTTAAGTTGGCAGATAGGATTGCTGGAAACACAGCAGGTATCCTTATGTCCAAGGATGTATATGATTCGTACTCAGCTAAATATGGCGATGTTACAGTAGATGGCGTTCTTCAGGCAGCTATCGCAGGAGACCTTGTATTTGCTTATACTAACCCATACACATCAGCTACAGGTATGAATATTCTCTGTTCAATGCTTCATGCATTTGACAATGAGAATCCTCTTTCAGATAACTCAGTTCAGCAGCTTATTCAGTACCAGAACAATGCGCCTACTGCAGCTTATACCACATCAATCCTCAAGGATTCAGCTGCCAAGGGAATCATTGATGCTATGGTAATGGAAGAGCAGACTTATATCAACACTCCAGAACTTAAGAATTATGTTTATACTCCAGCAGGAGTTCGCCATGATCACCCTGTTTACGCTTTTGGCTGGACAGATGATGACGAGATGGAAGTTGCCAAGATGTTTGTTGAGTATTGCCAGTCAGCTGAATGTCAGGATATGGCCAATGAAAGAGGCTTTAACCTTCATGAGGACTACGTTTCAGAAAACTATGGTATGACAGGTGCTGACTATCTTTCAGCTCAGAAGGTATGGAAGACCAACAAGAACGGTACACGTCCTACTATCGCAGTATTTGTAACAGACGTATCAGGATCTATGAACGGCACAAGAATCAAGTCCCTTAAAAACTCTCTTCTTAATACAATGCAGTACATAGATTCCAGCAGTTACATTGGACTTGTTAGTTACAGTGACAAAGTATTTATTAATCTTCCTATCGCTCAGTTTGACAACAAGCAGCGTGCTTATTTCAGCGGTGCTGTCAAAGACCTTGAGGTAGGCGGACAGACAGCTACTTACGATGCAGTACTTGTAGGAATGCAGATGCTTCTTGATAAGAGCAAGGAAATTCCTGATGCCAACCTTATGCTCTTTGTTCTTTCAGACGGAGCACAGAATGCTGGCTATGAACTTAAGAGAATCACGCCAATAGTTGGTGGTCTTGGAATTTCGGTATATACTATTGGATATGAGATGAATAGTTCTGACAAAAAAGATCTGCAGACTCTTTCAGAGATCAACGAGGCAGTTTGCATCGATGCAGACACAGAAGACATCGTTAACGAACTTAGAAATCTATTTAATGTAAACATGTGATGATATAGCAGACGGAAGTCACAAGGACATGTGCTAGCACAAATGTCCTTGTGACCTCAGGATGCGAACAAACACGAGGAAAAAAGATATGCGAATGAAATGAGCATATCGATTTCTGAGTGTTTGTAGGATTGCGAGAGTACAAAGTACGGAGCAATCCGTATATCATCAATAATGACAAATAATCCACAACAACAAACCAACCCAGGAGGAAATCATGGCAAGTGTAAGTCTTAAAACTATCATTGAGAAAATGAAGCTTGAGAATCTGACTCCAGAGCTTGACATCAAGAAGATCAGGATCAGTCAGCCGGATATTAACAGACCAGCCCTTCAGCTTGCAGGGTACTTTGAACATTTCGAGGCAACAAGACTGCAGGTTATTGGATTCGTAGAATATACTTACATGGAATCATTTCCAGAGGATGAGAAAGAGCAGAAATACAGAGAATTCCTGGCTTTTGATATTCCAGGTGTAGTATTCTGCAGAGAACTTACTCCAGATCCTCTTTTTATAAAGATAGCAATAGAGGAGAAGGTTCCAGTTCTGATCACCAAGAAGTCGACATCTGCATTTATGGCTGAAATCATCAGATGGCTTAACGTCAAGCTTGCACCATGCATTTCTATCCATGGCGTTTTAGTAGATATTTATGGCGTCGGCGTTCTCATTACTGGTGAGAGCGGAATTGGTAAGTCTGAGACAGCTATCGAGCTTATCAAGAGAGGACATCGTCTTGTATCAGATGATGTTGTTGAGCTTAGAAGAGTAAGTGAAGAGACACTTATCGGTACAGCGCCTGATATAACCAAGCACTTTATCGAAATGAGAGGTGTCGGAATCATCGATGTTAAGACACTTTACGGTGTTTCAAGTGTTAGAGAGACTCAGACAATCGACCTTGTAATCAAGCTTGAGGATTGGGACAAAGATAAAGAGTATGACAGACTTGGTCTGGAAGAAGAATACACTGAGTACCTTGGCAACAAGATAGTTTGCCACCGTATTCCAATTCGTCCAGGTAGAAACCTGGCAGTCATCTGTGAATCAGCAGCAGTTAACCACAGACAGAAAGCTATGGGCTATAATGCAGCCCAGGAGCTTTACAATAGAGTTCAGAATTCTCTCGCAAGAAGACGCGGCGACGACGAGGATGACGAGTAGATAATAATATAAAAAATATATAGTAATAATAGAGGAGAAGTAAATACACAATGGCTAGATACGTATTCGGTATTGACCTTGGGGGAACAACAGTAAAAATCGGACTTCTGACAGAAAGCGGAGAAAAGGTAGAATTCTGGGAAATCCCCACAAGAACAGAGAATAACGGACAGTACATTCTCTCTGACGTGGCAGAAGCAATCAGAGCCAAGATGAAAGAGAGAGGAATTGAAGATACAGAAGTTATCGGTGCAGGTATCGGAGTTCCAGGCGCAGTTAATGTAGACGGACTTTGCTATCAGGCTGTTAACCTTGGATGGGAGAAGATCAATGTAGTGAATGAACTTCACTCTAAGTTAAAGCTCCCAGTTAAGGCTGGTAATGATGCTAACGTTGCAGCTCTTGGAGAAGCATGGAAGGGCGGCGGACAGGGCTACCAGAATATGCTTCTTGTAACACTTGGAACAGGTGTAGGTGGTGGAATCATCAACGAAGGCAAGATTCTTGCAGGCAGCAAGGGATCAGGCGGAGAGATTGGTCATATTCATTTAGAGGATGATGAGCCAGATGTTTGCGGATGTGGTAATCATGGATGCTTTGAGCAGTATGCCAGCGCTACAGGTGCTGTAAGACTTGCAAAGAGAATCCTCGCTGCTACTGAAGAGGACAGCACACTTAGACATATCGACAACTTCCAGTGCAAGGATATCTTTGATGCAGCCAAGGCTGGAGACAAGGTAGCCAAAGAGATTGCTGAAAGATACGGCTACTATCTTGGAAAGGGTATTGCAGCTACAGCAACAGTTGTAAATCCAGAAATCATTGTTCTTGGTGGAGGTGTATCCAAGGCTGGTGAGATGCTCTTTGACCTTTTAAAGCCAAGTTATGAGAAGTATGTATTCTCAGGCTGCAAGGATGTGAAGTTTGCTCTTGCAAAGCTGGGTAACGATGCCGGAGTTTATGGCGCAGCCAAGATGCTACTTTATTAATTAGGGAGTGTTATTTTTTGAATCAGGATATTATTGATGCTATACGCCAGATCGCTCCAGGTCTGGAACTAAATAAAAATGAAAAAATGAGCAGGCACACCACGTTTAAAACTGGTGGGCCTGTAAGCTTGTTTATAAGACCAGCAAACCTTGATGAATTAAAGGGAGCAATTTCTATCTTAAGAAGAGCAGAAACTCCTTATTTTATCTTAGGAAATGGAAGTAATCTGCTGGTCTCAGACAAGGGCTTTGATGGAGCTATTATTTCAACTGATAAATTAGCCGATATACATTTAGAAGACGAAAACAAGATATATGCCGAAGCGGGGGCTATGAATTCCAGGATTGCAGCCTTTGCAAGGGATAACTCTTTGACCGGTTTTGAGTTTGCTGCTGGAATACCAGGAACCATCGGTGGTGCAATGATCATGAACGCAGGAGCGTACGATGGAGAGATGAAGCTTGTAACAAAAGAAGTGAGAGCTCTTTCTCCACAGGGAGAAGTTATCAGACTTGATAACAATTCACTTCAATTTGGCTACAGAACAAGCGCCTTAAAGGGCAAGGAATTTGTGGTTGTGTCAGCTCTTTTGGAACTTGAAAAAGGGGACAAAGAGGCGATAACATCAAGGATGCAGGAACTGGCTCTTAAGAGGAAAGATAAGCAGCCTCTTGAGTATCCAAGTGCTGGCTCTACATTTAAGAGGCCAGAAGGTTACTTTGCTGGCAAACTTATCGAGGATGCAGGCCTTAGAGGATATTCAGTCGGCGGAGCACAGGTATCAGAGAAACACTGCGGCTTTGTGATCAACAAAGGAAATGCTACATCTTCAGACATCTATAAGCTTATTTGTGATGTTCAAAAGAAAGTCTATGATGACTTTGGTGTTAAGCTTGAGCCGGAAGTTATCATGCTTGGCAAGTTCTAACTATATTAAAAGTCATTTTTATCAGTTGGCGATACGTAAGGTATCGAGAAGGACAGGATATGAGATTCGTCATTGTTACAGGAATGAGCGGCGGTGGAAAGGCCACAGCAATACATATGTTGGAGGATGCAGGTTTTTACTGCGTTGATAATCTTCCAGTATCACTTATTGAGAAATTTGCAGACCTTATCACAATGCCAGAAAATGAGATCGACAAGGTAGTTCTTGGAATAGATGCAAGAGCTGGTCAGGCTGTAGAAGAAGTAGCAGGCATGATCGATTCTCTCAAGGAAAGAGGAATTCCTGTAGAAGTCCTATTTATGGACTGCAGTGATCAGGTACTTATAAAAAGGTACAAAGAAACCAGACGTGTACATCCTATGAATGTCAACGATACTGGAAAGAGAATTGAGGATGGAATAGCCAAGGAACGAGCTGTGCTGGCAGAAGTCAAAAAGAGAGCAGACTATGTCATTGATTCATCCCAGCTTCTTACAAGAGAACTTAAAGAGGAACTTGACAGGATCTTCGTTAAGAACGAAGGGTACAATTCACTGATGGTAACAATACTTTCCTTTGGCTTTAAGTATGGAATACCTTCAGACGCAGACCTTGTCTTTGATGTAAGATTCCTTCCAAACCCTTATTATATCGATGAACTCAAGCATCAGACTGGTAATGATAAGGGCGTTCAGGACTATGTAAAAAGTTTTCCTGCTTGTGGAGAATTTCTTGATAAACTCACAGATATGCTACAGTTTTTGATACCTGGCTATGTTCAGGAAGGTAAATATCAGCTGGTTGTAGGAATTGGCTGCACTGGCGGACAGCACAGAAGTGTCACAATTGCCAATGAGCTTTATAAAAGGCTCAAGGAAGCAGGTGGCAACTATGGTATCAAGATTTCCCACAGGGATGTTAAACAGGCAAGGTGAGACATGTCTTTTTCTCTTGAAGTAAAAGAGGAGCTTTCTAAACACATAGGTTCATCGAGGCACTGTAGGCTTGCAGAAATTGCTGCCATAATTGACGGGGCAGGCTACATCAGAAAGGCTGAAAACGGCGAGATTACGCTGTATCTGCAGGATGACAATACCCTAGTAGTTAGAAAGTTCTTTACATTATTAAAAAAAGCATTTAATATAGGAACTAGCATTTTGGAGGGCGTTCCCAACATTAAGGAAAACGGCAGAATATATAGGCCGGTAGTGACAGATCAGAAGGCGATCCACTCAGTTTTGGGTGCCATCAGGATGATAGATCAGGATAGCATTATTCGAGATATTTCAGATGGAATTAGTCGTCAGGTTACCAGAAATTCCTGCTGTAAGAGAGCGTTCCTTAGAGATTCATTTATGTGCATAGGTTCCATCAGCGATCCTAATAAGGGATATCATCTGGAGTTTGTCTGTACAACACAGTCGCAGGCAGAGGGACTTCAGGAGATGATTGAGAGCTTTGATATCAAGGCTATGATCGTTCGTCGTAAGAAGTACTTTGTCCTTTATATCAAGGAAGGATCCGGAATTGTGGATCTTCTTAATATAATGGAAGCGCCAGTGAGTCTTATGAATCTTGAAAATCTCCGAATTGTTAAAGAGATGCGTAACTCCATCAACAGAAGGGTTAACTGCGAGGTAGCCAATATTACCAAGACTGTAAATGCAGCTACCAAGCAGATAGAAGATATAACATATTTAAGAGACCACTATGGATTTGAGAATCTTCATGTTAACCTCAGGGAAATGGCAGAAGTAAGGCTGGAACATCCTGACGCAACGCTTATGGAGCTGGGACAATTCCTTGATCCTCCAGTTGGCAAGTCAGGAGTTAATCATAGACTTAGGAAATTAAGCGAGTTAGCAGACAAGATAAAAGGATAGTAACCGATTAAGATTTAGGAGGGGAATTATGATTACAAAATCTATCGAAATCAAGTTGCCTAGAGGCCTGGAAGCTAGACCCGTTGCAGAGCTTGTTCAGCTTGCAAGCAAGTATGACAGCACTCTTCACATTGAGGCTCAGTCCAAAAAGGTCAACGCCAAGAGCATCATGGGTATGATGACGCTCACACTTGAGTCTGGAGAAAATGTTACAGTTATCGCTGAAGGTGCTGACGAAGAGGCAGCAGTAGCAGATCTTGAGAACTTTCTTCAGGGTAAGAACGATTAATTAAAAAAAGTCCCTATAAAAGGGAGGATGCCAGGTAAGCTTCCTTACCTGGCATATTATGAAAAAGTTTTTTAAAATTGGTATTGTCTTAACTCATCTGACAATATTATATTAACAAGAGGATGTGTCCAAAAGATGATTCTGAGTAACCATTCTTTTAATTAATTGTAAACAAATTATGAACGGCATTGGTTTCCTTACCAGTGCCGTTTTATTTATAAAATGATTCTAAACATCAGTATGCGTTTCCGCATAAAACTTCCAACGAAATATAGAGCACAAGTGCAATTACCGGTATTTTATGAAAAGTTAATCAGTTTTGCGTCATTAAAATATATTCAACAACTGAAATTTAATTTAAAATTATAAGTGCAATTCTTGAAAAAAAGTTCACAAATTATCCTAAATATGATTACTTTTATGATAGATAGTTTCCTATAATCACAAGTGTGAGGGTGAGCATTATGAATAAAAAACATAAGCAAAATGAAGGAAACTCTTCAGGCGATAAAAAAAAGGGAACTTTTATCGTAAAAGTGGAATACTGCCAGAACAATACCTGGCAGGGAAAGATCACTTGGGCTGAAGAAAACAAAAAGGTTAATTTCAGAAGCGCACTGGAAATGGTGCAGCTGATGAACGACGCACTTGAGCAGGCACAGAAAGACAGCGAAAGAAAGACACAGAACTCAGTTTCATAAACATTCTTAACGGAGGGAGAGATAAGATGTTGAAGAAATGTAACAAAGCACTGTCAATTCTTTTGGCATTTGCGCTAGTCTTTACCATGCTTGGTAGCGACTTTGCAAGTGTAAGAGCCTTTGCCGAAGAGGGTGAAGAGCCGACTTTGCAGGTGGAAAGCGCAGAGCCAGCAACTGAAACTGTGGAAGAGCCACAGGAGCAGCAACCTGAGGAAGTTCAGGAAGAAGTTCCTGAAGAACCAGAGAAGTCAGAACCAGAGGTACAGCCTGAGGTTACTGACGAAGCTGCCACTTTAGCAGATGTTGCAGGAGATGATGCAGCAGCTACAGGTGGATCAGCGACAGAAGAAAAAACATCAGAAGAAGCAGCAACTGAAGGTTCTACAGGAGAAGCAGCAGTAGAAGCTACGTCAGAGACATCAGTTGAAGCTGCTACAGAAGCTTCTTCTGAGGAAAACAAAGAGGAAGTAAAAGAAAATCTGGTAACTGTTAGTTACAGATCTACAAAAGGCGGAAGTGTTTCTAATAAAGAAGAAACAATAAACCTTAATGATGAATCTGCTAAATTTGTTGGTGCAACAGCAGCTGCCTGGAACGATGAGTATACATTCGTGAACTGGACCGACGCAGAAGGTAATGTAGTTTGCGAAGAAGCTACTTTTGTTCCTGCAGATGTTAAAGCAGACGCTACCTTCACAGCCAACTTTAAGGCAGTAGAAAATATTGAAGAAAAGATGCCTGCTATTATCGCTGATGGCGTCCATGAGGGCGGCATGATCGTATCTGTAAATGCTGAGGAAGGTCTTTTCCCGGCTGGTACAGAACTTAAGATCAGCGCAGTTCCCGAAGATGATGCCCTTGCTACAGCAAGAGGAGAGCTTGGCGATAAGGTATCAGCAGCCAAGGGCGTTGACATTTCTTTTGTATTCGAAGGAAATGTTATTCAGCCTGCAGATAGCAAATATGTTCATGTAACCCTTGCACTAGAAGACACAACTGAATTTGAAAATGTCAGCGTTCTTCATGATCATGAAGGAAATGTTGAAACCCTTGATGCAAATGTAAGTACAAATGCAGAAGGCAACGTTGACGCTGTATCTTTTGACGCAAATCAGTTCTCGATCTTCATTATTGCAGAAGAAGATGATCCTTCTGCATCAGAGAAAAAGGTTGTAGAATTCAGATTCTATGATAATAGAGAAATGACAGGCGAACCATTCAACGTTCAGCTTGTTAAAAATGGCGACTCTCTTTCAAATCCGGGTGTTCCGCTTTCTATATCTAATGCGGAAAATCAGGTGTTTATCAAGTGGGAAACAGAGGAAGGAGAAGATGTTAAATACGAGACCATCTCCGGAATCACCGCAGAAACACCTGATGTTGTAAATATTATTCCGGTAATACAGACAACATATTATATCCAGTACCATGGACTGGATGATGAGATAGCTTTAGTAAAAGACTATGTCCTCACGGACGAAAGTCCAGAAGAAGATAAGTATGTAAATACTGTTGATGAGTACTATCTGAAAGCTGATAGCGGCAATGCTTTCGATGGCTGGTCTACATCTAATGCGACTCCTAAGGGAACAAGACCATACGTACAGGACAACGGAACCAAGAACTATGCAGATGTAACCAAGCCAGAGAACAGAAATCTCTATGCTGTTATTGTAGAAGCATACTGGATCCACTTTGAAGGAAACGGATCAGGTGCTTCCTATGTAGAGCCTACATATCTTGTAAAGGGTGATACCCTTTCTAAGGTAAAAGATATTACGGCAACCCGTGACGGCTACGAATTTGCAGGATGGTCTCTTACAGCAAACGGCGAAGCTATGACAGAAGCTGAACTTGCATCTCTTAAGATTGAGGAGATTGAGCAGGTTGATGCTGAGAAAGTTCTCAGACTCTATGCTGTATGGACTCCTGAGGGTAAGACCACTGTAAGCGTAGTATTCTGGCAGCAGAAGATCACAGATTCCTGGGATACAGAAGAAGCAAAACGAACCTATGATTATAAGGACAGCTATGTAATAAAGGACGTTGATACTGGAACAGAGATTACAGATGCATTCCTAAATGAAAAATTATCAGTAAATTACAAGACTCATGGCGACGAGGGCTTTGAGTACAGGACATATACAGTTTTTGATACTCACACTGATAGTGAGACTACAGTAGCTGAGCCTCGTGGCAATACTGTTGTAAATGTGTATTATGACCGAAAGGTTATGACAATTACATTTACCAGATATGGCATACCTGCTTCTCAGTACTATGAGACAGTAGAGGATAACCCTGGAACACAGTACTATGGAACAGATGATGGTGGTGAAAGCTTCTTTAAAATCTCTAAGAAGACTACTACAACATACTCATTTACATATAATAGTCAGCCATATACCGGTACTGTATACGAGTATAGAAGCAGAAGATATAGAGAAATAAAAGATTATTCAAGAAACATTACCTATTATGGGTATATTGACGGTGGTTACAGAGTTATAAATAGAAATGTGAATACAGAAACTAGCTGGGTTGGGCCTAGTGGAGATGTTTATACAGGTGCCAGATATAAAACAGTAGCTGGCGCTGCAAATGAGTGGTATGTTGTAGAGGAAATAAAAGGCCTTTATGGCCAGACTCTTTTAGATGCCGGATACACATGGCCAACAAGTGCAGACTGGTATAATGGTCATAATAATTCAGGAACAGGAACAGGAACACATACTACTTTCCTTGATGCATTTCTTGAGACTATAACATTCTATGGAAATGATGTTGAGGGTGGAAGTGTTCATGTAGGATTCCACAAACAAAATGTTGGTGAAGAAAACGGATATACTCAGGCTAATGAGACTAATGTACCATGGAATTCTAATTTCCATCTGACCAATAAGTACAATGGATTTGAACTCTATCAATATGATCATGGTAGTGGCAGACGTAATGCTACTCTTAATACTACTATCTCGATAAATGGTACAGCACTTGAGATATATTATAAGAGACTTAGCTATGACCTTCAGTTTATTGACGTAGATCCTACAGATAATACAGAGCAGAATGCTATTGATGCTATAAAAGTCCAATACGAAGCTCCATTAGCTTCTTATGCATCACAGACAAATCCTAAGACACATGAAGGATACATCTTTGACGGATGGTATGAAGACAAGACTGGTACTGTTCCATTTAATTTCAGCTCCAAGATGCCTGCAAGTAACAAGGCGGTATATGGAATTTGGAAACCTGTTCAGTATAAGGTTACATTGAAAGCAAATGGCGGTGAGTTCGTGCCTCAGTCAGGATGGAATCCTGATGAAGATTTTGATACCGATGGTAATCCATTCTTCTATGTAGACCCAGATACAGAGATTCTTGAATCTGGTATAGTAGGGCTCTTTGAGAAAGAAGGTTATACCTTTACAGGTTACTACTATGACGATGAAGATCCAGATGCAGGAAAAACATTCCTCTATGGAAAGATTCATCGAGACATAATATTAAAGGCTGATTGGCGTAGGCTTGAAGCTGTTAAGGTAATATTTGATGCAGCTCCTACAGATGCACCATACGGCGAATTTGACGATGGAACAACACATTCAGATGGATTTGACTATGCAAGCAATTCTGAATTTGTAATGGCAGCGCCTCCTACAAAGGTAAACGAAGAGTATATCTTTATGGGATGGAAGTTCCATAAGGGAACAGATACAGATACTTATGTTCCTAATGCAAAAGCCAAGATCAAAGACGAAGCAATCTCGGATGCCAATACAGTAGTATTGGATGCTGTTTATGAGAAGAAAAGCGAGAATCCATCAACAGAAAAGACATTTATCATTTATGATCCAGGTCAGCAGGCAGAGACTGCAGTTCTTGACTATTCACCTGCATCAGACAAAGAAACAATAGTAGGAAAGCAGGTTAAGATTTCGGAACTTAAACGAAATGAAAAGGTTACAGCCCTTGGAGAAATCTATTCAGCAGATGGCTGGAAGATGGTTTCCTGGAATACAATGCCAGATGGATCCGGACTTGAAATTGAGCTTGATAAGCCATTTATAGCAGCAGATAACCTTGATAACCCTGCAGAAACAAATAGTAAGGCCAATACACTTTATGCACAGTGGGAGCAGGAAACTACATATACAATAACTATCAGAGTATCTACTGAAGGATCAGAGGTTGAGCGTCCATATAATGGAAACGAGCAGATACTGGAAATAAAAGGATCTGAAGAACCACTTGCTTATACCATTACAGTAACATCAGATCCCGAAGACGTAGTAGATGGACTTACATCAAGCGATGTTGTTCCAGTGCGTGATGAAGAAGGCAATTCTCTAATAAAGGTAAGTGGAACAAATGTTGGAAGATATCCAATAACTCTTACAGAGGACATGTTCACAATAACCCGTGAAATTGATGGCGATATTATCTGGGATGTGAGCGGAGAGATTGTCCTGGTTATCACTCCTCGTAAAGTTAAGATTGATGTAGCAGGAAATAAAGCCAATGTAGAATTTAATGGCAGTAAGCAGTTTGTAGATGGTCTCGAAAAAGCCGAAGCAGGTGTGGTAGAAGAACTTGAAGGTGATGCTGAGAATCTCTTTAGTTGGGATAAGATAACCTTTGATGATACAAATGCACACGCAGAAGGTATATTACCAGCCACCTATAACATGGGTCTTAAGTTTGCAATGTTTACAGTCGAGGATGATAATTTTGAGCTTGACGAGGAAGAATCCAGTGTAGAGGATGGAGAGCTTAGGATTTATTCAGAGATGGGAGTAACTCTGTATATCAAATCAGATGATGTAACATCTCCATATAACGGCGAACCACAGACCTTCAATATGCCAGTTAAAATTTCCTCAGTGCCACTTCCGCCTGTAATTGAACCTAGATCAGCAACAATCCCACAACGTATGTACAGCATGTTCAAGAGGTTGTTTGGTATTGTAGCTATGGCGGGCGATTTCGATACAACATTTAGTATCGGTACTGAAACTTACGAGGTTGAAAACATCAAGGCTACTGCTACAAGAAAAGATGTTGGAAAAGAACCGTTTAAACTGGCAGATGGATACGCAATCTATCATGGTCAGGGTGAAGACAGGGTAGATGTAACAGAGCTCTTCGTATTATCAGAGAACGAAGAGAATAAACTTGGAACGCTTTCTATTACACAAGTTCATGTAATTATCAATGTAGATGATAAGACTAAGACTGTAGGTGCTAGCGATCCTGAGTTTACATCAACTATCACAGGTCTTCAGGGTACAGATACGATTGACCTCACCTATGAAAGAGATCCAGGCGAAACAGTTGGTGCCCAGTATCAGATCAGAACAAAAGAGAATAAGGATGACCTTGAAACGAAGTATACAAATTATACCTTCGAGACCAATCCTGGAATCCTTACAATCACAGAGAGCACAACGCCTCCTGGACCACCTACACCTCCACCACCAGGACCTCCAACACCACCTACTCCTCCGGATGTTCCTACAACTACACCTCCAGCACCAGCTCAGGCAGTTCTCGGAGCAAGACGTGAGGAAACTAGTGGACAGGCAGTACTCGGAGCAAGAAGAGCAAGAACAGAAGATACAACCAATGATGCATCAAGAGTCCTTGTAATCCTTGTATCAGTAGCTGCTACAGTAGCACTTCTCTTTGCAGGGAAAAAGAAAGAGGAGAATGAAGAAAACTGATTTGAAATAAAAAATCAGTGATTAGTATATTTAGTTAATAGATAACGGGAAACTACAATATGTGGTTTCTCGTTATTTTTTGGTTATAAGCTTAAGAAAAAATTTATAATATAAACTTAATTAAGTCTGTAAATACAGTGAAATAAAGTTTATAATTATAACAAGAAATTGTGAAAAAAAGTTCACAAATTCTGCAAAATATGATAGGGTTTATGATTGCTCGTTTTTTATAATACAAAATATAGGAAACAAGTCTTCTAATCCATATTGCAGAAAACAGAATCCATTCGATTTCAAAAATATTTTCTAACGGAGGGAGAGATAGAGATGTTGAAGAAATGGAACAGATTGCTGGCAGTTATTTTAGCTTTTGCATTGGTAACAACTACATTTGGTAGTGATATTGCCAGTACAAGAGCTTTCGCTGTTGAAAGCGAAGAGGAACTTGCACAGCTGGAAAATGAAATTCAGACTGCTGAATGGGAGCAGATTCCACAGGAAGGAGAAGAGCCAGTTCAGGAAGAACAGTCTCAAGAAGAGACTGTACCTGAAGAAGTTACTGAAGTAACTGATCAGGCTGCTGAAGAGTCTGGCGCTGCAGGGGAAGATGCAGCGACGACGGAGGCAACAACGGCAGCAGAGGCCACAACTGAAAGTTCTACAGAAGAAGTGGCGACAGATGCTTCTACTGAGAGTTCCTCAGAAGATGCTGCAACTAATGCAAGCTCAGAGGAAGTAGTTGAAGAGGCAGCTACAGCTGCAACTTCAGAAGCAGTCGTAGAAGAAAAACTTGTAACAGTAAGATACAAGGCTACCAAGGGTGGTAGAGTTTCTTCTAATAAAGAGACTGTTGATATTAATGACAAGGATTCCAAGTTTGAGGGCTCAACAGCCACAGCCTGGAATGATAAATATACATTTGTAGACTGGACTGATGCGGATGGTAATCAGGTATCTACAGATGCTACTTTCGTGCCTTCAGGAATTGAAGAGGATGCAGAATTCACAGCTAACTTTGTAGCTGCCGAAGATATCTCTGAGACAATGCCTTCAATAGAGGCAAATGAAGTGCACGCAGGCGGCCTTATCGTTTCTGTTCAGGCTGAGGAAGGTCTTTTCCCAGCTGGTACAGAATTAAAGATCAGCGCAATCTCTGATGAGCAGGCCGTTGCTACTGCAGAAGAGACTCTTGGAAAAGAAGTAAATAAAGCAAAGGGCGTTGACATTTCTTTCGTATTTGAAGGAAATGAGATTCAGCCTGCAAATAATAAGTATGTTCACGTAAAACTTGATATCGAAGAGACAATCGCTACAGAAAATCTTACAGTTCTTCATGATCATGGTGATGATGTTGAAAAGATTGATGCCAGCGTAAGTTCTAATTCTCAGGGTAATGCTGAGGCAGTTGAATTTGATTCTAACCAGTTCTCAGTATTTATCGTAGTAGAAGAGGGAACGGATGCCAGATTAGCTGTTAAGTTTATGAACGGCAATGCTGAGATTGTTACTCTTAATGTAAAAGAGAACGATCTTAATCCGGGATCTGGTGAAACAGCAAGCCATTTCAATGATATTATCTACGATCCAGGTGTTGGGAATCTTGGAGACGGCGTCATGTTCAGAGGCTGGACAACAGATGCCGCTTATACAACTTCAACACCAGCATTGACTATTGATGATATCCGTGAGCAGATCAGAGCAAAGTTAAATAATGGTGTCACTGAAGGTGATGAACTGATATATTACGCAATGCTGTTTAAGGCATACACAGTATCCTATATTGACGACCTCGGTGCATCTTTAGGATCAAGTGAGGTGCTGTTCCGCGCAGACGCCCCAGCAGAGTACCAGAAATATACCATTGATATGCAGTTCACGCCTGCCGATAACGAGCATAAGTTTGAAGGCTGGCTTGTTAGCCAAGGAAAAGATGTAGTTAAAGGATATACAGAAGGTAAAAGCTATCCAGTTGATACAGAAATCGAGATAAAGGGTAACGTTATCCTTTCGGTTGATTTGCCAGCTGGCCACTGGTTGGTTTTCAATGAAAACGGAAAAGGTGCTACTTATAATGCACCACAGTTTGTAAAATCCGGTTTTACAACAGAGCCACCATGCGATGACTCAGAGATGGTTCGCAATGGCTATACATTTGGTGGCTGGTATTATGGAACTGAGGTTAAGGATGATGATGGAAATGTAACAGTCGAACTCGGACAGGAGTTCGAGTTTGGTGGTACACTTTCTGACCTGACAACTATCTATGCGAAGTGGATATCAAAAAATGATGCAGAATATACAATTCTGATTTGGAGACAGAACCTTGCCGGAAATGGCTATGATTTTGAGGAATCCATACAGCTTACCGGTAGAGTTGGTTCAACAGTAAATACTGTAGTAACTCATGGGTCTGGAAATGATGCCTATATAACAATAACTGGTGTTACAGGTCAAAAGCGTTATGAAGGATTCCATTTCGTAAGTAATGACCAGGCACAAAAGAAAATTGCTCCTGAGGGAAACACCGTAGTAAATGTATATTTCGATAGAAATCAGCATACATTAAAATTCCAGGTTCCAGGACAATCATATGAGGAAGTGACTGGTGATAATGATGATAATCCTGATAAATATGGATATTATAATGGTAGATATGTAAGAGTCTATTATCATGAAGGTGCGTTTTATAGAACGCGTACAGGCAGTTGGATTTTTGGATATAATTATTCCAACAGATATGATGGCCCAATTTACATTGCTTCAAGTTACACGACTGTTAAGGTAATAACAGCCCTTTTTGGACAGTCCATTAGTGACCAGTTCCCTATAGTTGGAACAAATGGTGTTACTTATACTGCAGCAAGATGGGACCCACAGAGTAACACACCATATAATGAAGTTTTGTCATATATTGATATTATGCCCGATGCGGATGTTACATTCCACATAGATAATGGTGGACCGGGCGCTGATAATTACAAAACAATTACTTACTATGTGGAAGCACTTCCAGGCACAACAGAAACTACTTACTCTTACAATGGAAAGACCTATGTTATTTACAAATCCTTACAGTGTAATTATTATTTCTTCACTCAGGCCGAAGATTATTTAGAGCTTCCAGGATTTGAAAAAGCTGGTTATTCACCAAGTAACGCGTGGGGCAGTGGCGGAGCAGCAAATGTTAGCTGCTACTATACCCGTAAGATGTATACCATCAACTTTATGGATGGTTCCTACTATGATGGTAATGATAATAGGATTACTTCTGAGGTAAGTTCTGGACAGATACACGAAGAGCCAAATATTTCATATCAGGCAAATGTATCTTCATTTAACAACTACAAACCTTCAAATACTCCGGCAGGATACGTTTTTGAAGGATGGTATGTAGACGATGCTTGTACATCAAAGTATGAATTCGACAAGATGCCTAAGGATGGTATCACAGTCTACGCTAGGTGGCGTCAGATACAGTACCGTGTATTCCTCCATTCTATGGCAGATGGAGATAATACTCTTGATTGGGGTTCTGCTACACAGCAAACAAACTTCCGTGTTTCTTACGGTGGAAAGGTAAGTACTCCTTCAGGAAGAAGAAATGGATATGAGTTTGCGGGTTGGAGTACAGATCCTGAAGGAAAGAATGGATTTAACAAAGATGCATTTGTTCTAAATGATCAAACAGTTACTGCAGAATATGATAAGACCAAAGATTTTACTGATCCATCAGATAAGTGGGGCAATGCTAATGCAACAACTAACTCTGATATAACAGGAAATAATGGTGAAGACCGCTTCTGGATCACCAGAAAACTTGACCTTTACGCAAATTGGCGTGAGACTACTACAGGAGCTAAGGGTATAGGTCTCATATATGACGCAAATGGTGGAAGCCCAGCACCTACTGATACAAATCTATATGCTGATAAAGCAATGGCATCTGCAGGCGCTGCACCTACAACAACACCGGCTATAACAGAGAACGGAAATACTTATGAGTCACGTTTCTCACACTGGGTAGTACAGAAGTGGGATTCTGCTCAGAGTAAGTTTGTAGATACAACTACAACAGTCCTTCCTGGCGCTACTTTTAAGGTTTTAAAGGCAGATGCGCGAGTGGAAGATGCACCAGGTATGACAAATGGTGTGCCTAATAAGACTTATACTGTTCGGCTTCGTGCAGAATATGTAAAGGTTGAGAAACCAGTTCCGACACACATCACATTCTATAATAACTATGATGGCGGAGTATATGCGTCATATGACCCATTAGAAGTAAACAAGGAAGTTCCTATTTACGGATTAGGAGAGGGTGAGACTATTCCATCTAGAAAGGGATATAAATTCCTTGGATGGGCAAGAGAAGTAGAAGTTGTAGATGGCGAAGTACAAACAACTACAGAGTCTGAAACTCTTTGGATTGGTTATGATGCAGAAAGAGGCTATTATGATCCAGCAGCAAACAATAAGAGTGTACAGAAGGTAGCAGCTGATGAGAAACAGCCATACCATGCACTATATGCTGTATGGGAAAAGCTTCCAACTTATACAGTAACCTACGAGATCACGGGAGATGCGCATGGTGCAGTAGCTCCTACAGATGAAGATGAATATCTGGAAGGCGATACAGTTCAGGTTCTTTCTGTAGAGACTATTCCAGCTGGCTATACATTTGAGGGATGGACATCTGATGATATTGAAGGAACTATCAGCGATACATTTGAGATGCCAGCCAAGAATGTAAAATTAGTGGGTTATTTTAAGGCAAGAGAAGATGTAGAGTACACAGTAGAGCATTACTTCCAGACACTTGAAGATGAAGAAGTATATGAGATTGATAGCACATATACAACGACAGGAAACAAAGGAACAACAGATACAGAACTGAGCGCAGAAACTCTTGCAGGACTTGTAAAGACAGTAGACGGATTTGAATACGTCGAAGGCGGAAACAGATACTTTGCAGGAGAGGATGAACTTGATGCAGCAATAGTACAGGGAGATGGAAGTCTTGTAGTAAAGCTGTACTATAACAGAAAGAGCTTCAAGGTAACCTACAGCTACACAAATGATCCAGTACCAGCAGGAGCAACAGTCCTTCCAGAAGAGGCAGAGTACAAGTACGGAGAGACAGTAACTCTTGCAGTAGATGCAACAGCACCTGGTTATAATTTTA
>NZ_KE384202.1:0-22549 GCF_000424505.1 Butyrivibrio sp. XBB1001
TTGCTCCAAACTTCGTTTTCTCGCAATTCTACAAATATTCGGAAATCGCGAATTTACTTCGTAAATTGCTTTTTCCTCATATTTGTTCGGGTCATAAATTCATAATGATTATCATGTAAACATGAAATCATTATGAATTATGACACCTATATCATATACATTATAGCGCATAGAGGGTGTCTTTTTCAAAGTTTAAGAATACATCATCGCCTACGCGATAGATTTTCTTATTCTTGGGGTTATACTCCTGAATCTTGACCAGTGAATCTGCTACCTGTACGTGGTAGTCCTGATACGCCCCCATAAAGCAGGAATACTTAACGGTGCCCTTTACAGCTCCGGTATCAGAAAGGCTAGCGCCCTCGGGCCTTAGTACAACACTGCAGTTTGCTCCAGTTTCCATATTTCCAGTTGAGCACTCAACTTCTGCGCCATCAATAATAACGCAGTCTTTTCCCTTAACTGATGCCTCCAGGAAATTCGCCTCGCCGATAAAGTCGGCCACAAATTTGTTTTTAGGATAATAGTAGGCATCCTGCGGTGTTGAGATCTGCTCGACTATTCCTTTGTTCATGATGATTACCTTATCAGAAATTGCCATAGCTTCGCTCTGATCATGGGTTACGTAGATAGCGGTGATCCCTGCTTCCTGCTGGATTCTTCTGATTTCTGTGCGCATTGAAACACGGAGCTTTGCATCAAGGTTTGATAAGGGTTCATCAAAAAGAAGTACACCAGGCTCGATAACAAGGGCTCTTGCCAGGGCAACTCTCTGCTGCTGGCCACCAGATAGCTGATTTGTCATGCGGTTTTCCATACCCTCAAGGCCAACAAGCTTTAGGATATCTGTCACTTTTTCTTTTATCACCGCCTTATCAAGCTTGCGAAGCTTAAGGCCATAGGCAACATTGTCAAAAATGTTGTAGTGAGGAAGAAGGGCATAGCTCTGGAAAACCATGGCTGTATCGCGCTTATTAGGTGTCAGGGCATTTATAGCCTCGTTTCCAAGGTATATCTCGCCCTCGTCCGGGCTCTCAAAACCTGCGATCATACGAAGTGTCGTGGTCTTTCCGCAGCCAGATGGCCCAAGAAGCGTCACAAAGCTCCCCGGTTCTATCTCGATATTAGCATCTTTAACTGCATAAAAGTCTTTTCCCGTCTTAGGATCTTTGTATATTTTTGAAATATGTTCAAGGCGAACACCTTTTTTCTCTTTTGACATATTATTCATCTCCATCTGTGTATTTTATAAGAATCGTATACCTCAAAATGGACCGTTGACCCCGTCCCCCAGGTCCATTTCCGGCTTTAGTTCACCATACGGCTAGTTCCAAATCGCTTTATCACCAAATCCATTATCAGCACGGATCCATAGGTGATGAGGATCAGTATTGAAGCAAAGGCGCAGGCGATGCCGTAGGAGCCTTTTTCTGCGAACTCATTGATCTGGACGGTAATAAGCAGATACGAAGGTGTAACCAAAAGTATGATGGCACTGATGGCTGTTATGCTTCGTACAAAGCTTGTTACAAAGCCGGATAAGAAGCTGTCCTTTATAAGAGGCAGTGTAACTGTCATAAACACCTTGAAGCTGTCGGCGCCCATGTCATAGGCTGATTCCTCGATGCTCTTATCTATCTGACGAAGAGCTGAAATACCGCTTCTTGTGCCAGTAGGAAGGCTTCGCACGATAAATACGATAACCAGGATGGCTCCCGTTCCATATAGGCCCTGTAAAAATCCAGTATGGAAAATGCCTCCTGAAAAGCCTCTGATGTATCCGATACCAAGAACAGTTCCAGGAACTGCCATAGCCAGCATGGATACTGCTTCTATAAAGCCTTTGGCTTTGAATTTTCTTTTGACTACCAGATAAGATATGATCATGGACAAAAGAGCTGTTATGGGCGCAGATATAAGTGACAGAACGAAGCTGTCCTTAAAGGCCTTAAAGCCCTTATACTTGCTAAACACGAGACCAAACCACTTAAAGGTCAGATGGAAATCGTATCCCCAGGTTCTAAACATTGCTCCAAAGGGAACGCAGATGTACATAATGATTACAAATATTGCAAGGCCTGAGCAGAGGATAGTAAGCGGCATTGTAACGCTTTTATCTGTTATCAGCATACGCTCTCTGGATGCTTTTCCTGTCAGGGTGGCTGTGCTCTTGGCTTCCAGATAATACTTCTGCACAACAAACATTAGAAGTGTTATTGCCAAAAGAACTACCGCCATAGCTGCAGCACCTTCTTTGTCGTAAGCTCCTGTTATCTGCAGGTATATTGTAGTTGCCAGGGTATCGTAGGAACCGCCGATTATCATTGGGTTTGCGAAATCCGCGATTGACTCAATGAAAGTAACAAGGAAGGCATTTCCAAGTCCAGGAAGTATCAGAGGAAGTGTTACTGTCATAAATACCTTGGATCTTGATGCTCCCATATCTCTTGCCGCTTCTTCCAAAGAAGGGTCGATGTTTTTCAGAAGCCCCTTGAGCATCATGTAACAAACAGGGAAAAATGTCAGTGTCTGAACAATGGCAATACCCCAGAAGCCATAGACACTATTATCGTAAATATGCAAAAGAAATCTTGTGATGATCCCTGCTTTTCCAAAAAGCATGATCATAGAAAGCGAAAGAACAAATGGAGGTGAAACCACAGGCAGCATTGATACTACCTTAAAGAGTCCCTCCATAAATCTTGTGCGAAGTTTTACATAAACTTCGACGTAAGCAAACAAAAGCCCAATAAGAGCTGACGCAATGCCTACCAAAAATCCTACTTTTAAGGTATTGGTTATGGCTCTTCTAAAGTTAGGGAGGTCCATAACTCTTTTAAATGTTCCCAGGGTAAAGCCTTCATCCGACACAAAGCTATCCACCAATAGTATTGCTAGCGGATACAGGATAAATACCGTCAAAAAAACTATCAAAAGCAAAATGGTTGTCACCATGATAGGATCCCCAAGAAGCTTTTTTCTATCAAGGCTGGCGCTCTGACTTTTTGCCATCTTAGTCCTCCTCCGTCAGTTGCTAATGTCTTTCTTGCGCGCAAAAGAGGTAATTGCCCGCAGGAATTTAAAATTATGGGCGGAGGGAAAACCCTTCCGCCCAGCGTATCTTTAATACTTTCTACTCCGCATTATAAATAATCACTCAGTCTTGAAGCGATCATCTGCCGCGCTTCCAAGTGCTGTCATAACTTCTTCTACATATTTTGTAGTATTTTCTTTTGCATCTGCAAAGTCGTATTTCATAACGTTCTCAGGATCAAGGCCAAACTCTGCTGCCACTTCTGGCTGCTTGGCATTATCAAGAACCAGGAACTGATAAGAACCGTTCTGAGCTGCAAGTTCTACACATTCAGGGCTAAGTGCATACTCAATCCAAAGCTTGGCAGCATTTGGATGAGCACAGCCCTTAAAGATTGCTGTAGCGCCAACTTCGAAGGATGTTCCTGATGAAGGAATGATAAGTCCGATGTTGCCATATCCGTTATCAACAATCTGTGTGATGCCATCATGAAGGAAACCGATACCCACAACGCACTCACCGGTTCCTACATTCTTGGATGGGCCAGAACCTGACTTGGTGTAAACTTCGATGTTCTTATCAAGGTCTACAAGGTACTGGATGCCTTCGTCATGTCCATACTTCTGGATCATTGTGTTAACTACAAGTTTGGCTGTTCCAGCTGTGTTATAGTTTGAAAGCCATACAAGGCCTTTGTACTTCTCATCAAGAAGATCTGCCCAGTCTGCAGGCTCTTCGATTCCCATGCGGGAAAGCTCATCCTTGTTTACCATAAATCCAAGGATTCCCTTGTAGATGCCATACCAGTAGCCATCAGCATCGCGATACATATCACTAAGAAGATGGCTTGCATTCTGAGCCTCATAGGCCTCTAATAGTCCCTCTCCTGCTGCAACGTTGTAAGGATCAGTTGTGCCGCCAAACCAAACATCGCCAGAAGGATTGCCGTTTTCTTCTTCAATCTTACTCTGAACTTCACCGGTTGAAAGTCTCTGATACTGAACCTTGATGCCATAGGTCTTTTCAAAGTTCTCACATGCTGCTGCAAGATACTCTTCTTCGCAGGAACCATAAACAATAAGCTCGCCATCTGCTTTTGCTGCTTCGATGAGTGCATCCATTCCATCAGCTTCTGCTGCAGGAGCCTCAGTTTCTGCAGGAGCTGTCTCCTGCGTCTGTGTCTGCGCAGGCTCTGCCTGTGGTTCTGTGGTTGTGTCTGCAGGTGCTGTAGTCTGTCCGCAGCCTACCATGCAGATTGTCATAAGACAAGATAGTACCAATGCTAGTTTCTTTTTCATATTCCTTCTCCTTTCAAAATGAAGACATGACACAGGTTATTCTGCATCATGATCATTTGATCAAATAAAACATTTGACAATAGAACACTGCTGGTTTCTCATGTTTGTCCGTTTTATAGAGCCATAGCTTTCTTGGTAAAAGCCTTAAGAATAACGTCAAGAATATCTTTCTGGTCTGCATTTTTAGGAATGTTTGTAACAACATCCGTCATCTGGTCAACGACTTTCCTGGCTGTCTTATCCTCCATGATCTTCTCAATCCAGTCTGGCTCTTCCATAGTTTTTTTACCAGAATAGACCTGCTCGAATATATAGGTGGCACCTTCTGCTACGGCAAAGACAACGCAACCGGCCACGAATCCATTTATAATAGCTGCGCCTATGTTAAGCCCCGGAATCATCTTAAGGCCTGAAGTAATCATTTTGCCAACTTCACCCTTGGTTCCAAGTTCTATGATTTTTTTCATGAATTCTTTGGACTGCTTGTTTTTCTTGATTCCCCAGATTTTTGATATAGATTCTACCGCAACTGTCTCAGTAGGTTTTAGGAGCATAGCATCTGCAAAGGGCGGAGCCCCTACTCCAAGTGTTACACCAGCCAGCGTTGCCGCTGCAGCAACTGCGTGGGACATGGCGCGTCTTCTTGAAAGATTGTACTTGGCAACATCCTTTTCTGCGGCCTGGTAGCCCTCAGGAAGAAGGCTGTTTGTAAGCTCTATAAGCTCAACTATGCCCTTAGGAGGAGTAATTTTTCCATCCTCCGAAGTACTAGGCTTGGCCACAACTGTCATAACTTCTGAAAGCCTTGTTGCATACTTTTTCTTGGACAAAAAAGCTTTCTCAATAATTTCCTGAGCAGGCTTGGTGTCGCTTTCTTTGTAGGACTGGGTGATAACAACGATGATCGGCGCATTATGCCACACACTAACGGCCTTCATAAGAGAATCTATGGTTTTGGGAAAGAGCTTGGCCGTATATTTGTCCACACAGAACCAAATAGCACTTATTCTGTCTATGTCATCATCTGTGTTCTTTATAGACTCGCCGCACCACTTTTTCACAGCACTAACAGCCTTGTGTTCTGTAAAAACACCAGGTTCGATTCCAACAGTATCAATTAAGCGAAATGAGATTCCAGGATTTTCATAGATTTGGAAATCTTTGCAGGTCTTGCTGGTCTTTCCTGTTCCAGCAACTTTTTTCTCAGCTTTTTCCCCAAGAACAGCCTTGATCAAAGTAGTCTTGCCAACCCCTGCATAACCAACTACAAGAACATTACCTTTTTCCACTGTTTTTCTCCCCTAAAAAGAATGACTATAGATGTCTTTAGATGTTTTTTAGATATTATCAGTATAACATTTGTAAATGCACTATTCAATGCGATGTGATTTGGTCCTACACTTGTCATGCATAACTTGGTTTTTATTGTTTCTTGCATGATATTATTCTCACTAAGTGATGCAAAATCTGCATTTTCTTTTTCTTGCATCACTCTAGCCAGCACAAATCATGCATTTTCTTACTTTTCTCTTTTCTTGCAGCATTTTTTTCTCACTAAGTGATGCAAAATCTGCATTTTCTTTTTCTTGCATCACTCTAGCCAGCACAAATCATGCATTTTCTTACTTTTCTCTTTTCTTGCATGATTCCAGTCAGCCTCTACACTTTCAGGGCATATGATATAATTATTGTATGAGTCAGGAAATCAAATTGATCAGAAGCAAAAGAAAAACATTAGTCATAGAGGTCAACGCCAAAGGCGAAGTTTGCGTCCGCGCTCCACTTCGCATGCCAATTTCTCAGATTAACAAATTTATTGGACAAAAGGCCGATTGGATTGATGATCATGTCAGGAAAATGAAAGTCAGGCAAAAAGAGCGCCAGGAAGCCAGTGAAGAAAAAGTGCCCATTTCCGAGCAGGAAATAAAGCTCCTAAAAACCCGGGCCAAGAGGATCATCCCTGGAAAAGTCAGGTCTTACGCTGCTCTCATTGGTGTGACCTATGGAAATATCACTATCAGAATGCAAAAGAGCCGCTGGGGAAGCTGCTCAGCCAAGGGAAATCTAAATTTTAATTGTTTGCTGATGAAGACTCCGGATGAAATCATAGACTACGTCATCGTTCATGAACTCTGCCACAGAAAAGAGATGAATCACTCACCAAGATTCTGGGCAGAAGTTGAGAAAATCATTCCCGATTATAAAGAAAAGCGCAAATGGCTCAAGGATCATGGGAATGAGCTAATGTACAGACAGACATAAAAAAAGAGATCAGTCGTGAATTTAATCACACTAATCTCTTTTATTTTGTATATATTTATCTGTATATATTCATCTAGTTGTATCAGTACTAAATTCCTGATCAGGCAAGTGCTGCCAAAAGATCTGCAACTACTTCTTCCATTGTCTTATCGCCTTCATCGATGGTGATGTCTGCGTATCTTTCGTACAGAGGTGTACGCTCATTGTAGAGGGACACAAGTGACTGGCCTTCTCTCATGACAACTCCTCTTTGCTTAGCATTCTTAAGGCGCTTTGTGAGGGTATCCATGCTAACCTTCAGATAAACGATTCTTCCAATGTTCTTGTAATGGTCCATTGCCTCTTTGCCATATACGGCACTACCGCCTGTAGCAATGACGCTCTTTTCAACTTCAATCTCTGAATTGATCTGATTTTCTATATTGATGAAGCCGTCAATTCCTTCTGTCTCAATGATCTGAGATAGTTTACGTCCTTCTTTTTTCTGGATTACTATATCAGCATCTACGAAGTTATACCCCAGAATCTTTGCAAGTATTACGCCCACTGTGCTCTTTCCAGAAGCAGGCATTCCTATCAGGATAATGTTGTTTTTTTTCATAGTTTTAGCTCCTCTAAGGCTGTCTTTTGGCAACCCTATAGAGTATATCAGAATATTGTTTTATGCGCAAAAAATCGATGGAAAACTCTCCTGTGCAAAGCCGGAAGAGAATTCCATCGATTTATAATTTGGTCCGTTGACTCCGTCCACAAGTACCATTTCCGTCTTAGGCGTTAACGATCTTACCGAAGTCTGGCTTGAGGGAAGCACCGCCGATGAGACCACCGTCGATGTTAGGTTTTGAAAGAAGCTCAGCAGCGTTGCCAGCGTTCATTGATCCGCCGTACTGGATGCGAACTTCATCAGCTGTAGCCTGGTCATAGAGCTTAGCAACAAGTTCACGAATGAATGCGCAAACTTCCTCAGCCTGATCAGCTGTAGCTGTCTCACCTGTTCCGATAGCCCAGATAGGCTCGTAAGCGATAACAAGCTTCTTAACCTGGTCAGCTGTAACACCTGAAAGGTCCCAAGTGATCTGTCTCTCAATCCACTCCTTGTAAGTACCAGCCTTACGAAGTGCAAGAGACTCACCACAGCAAAGGATAGGTGTAAGACCAGCAGCGAATGCCTTCTTAACCTTAGCATTGATGAGGATATCATTCTCACCGAAGATGTCTCTTCTCTCAGAATGTCCCATGATAACATATTTAACGCCTGCATCTACAAGCATTGGTGCAGAAATTTCGCCTGTGAATGCACCCTTGTCCTCGATGTAGAAGTTCTCAGCACCAACGTTAACGTTTGTGCCCTTAACAGCCTCTACTACAGGTACGATATCGATAGCTGGTACGCAGTATACTACGTCTACAGCATCGTTCTTAACTAAATCCTTGAGCTCAGCAACAAGCTTAACAGCTTCAGAAGGTGTCATGTTCATCTTCCAGTTGCCGGCAATAATTCTTCTTCTTGCCATTTTTGTCTCCTTATACCGGTTCACATCATTTATAATGAGGTTCTGTTATCAATCTTTGTCGTCTGCTGCGTATACACCAGGAAGCTTCTTGCCTTCAAGGAACTCAAGAGAAGCACCACCACCTGTTGAGATGTGGCTCATCTTGTCAGCATAGCCAAGCTGGTTAACAGCTGCAGCACTATCACCGCCACCGATGATTGTTGTAGCAGATGTCTCTGAAAGTGCCTTAGCAACTTCCTTAGTACCTGTTGCAAGAACTGGGTTCTCGAATACACCCATAGGTCCGTTCCAAACAACAGTCTTAGCTGACTTAACAGCCTCTGCGTAAAGAGCGATTGTCTTAGGTCCGATATCAGCGCCCTCTCTGTCTGCAGGGATCTTATCAGCATCAACAACTACTGTCTCGATAGAAGGATTGTCGATAGGATCTGGGAACTCTGCGATAGTTACAGCGTCAACAGGAAGAAGAAGCTGCTTGCCAGCCTTCTCTGCCTTCTCCATCATTTCCTTACAGTAGTCAACCTTTGTCTCGTCAAGAAGTGACTTACCAACTTCATATCCCTTAGCCTTAAGGAATGTGTAAGCCATACCACCACCGATGATAAGAGTATCGCACTTATCAAGAAGAGTGTTGATAACGTTGAGCTTATCAGCAACCTTAGCGCCACCAAGAATAGCTACGAAAGGTCTAACTGGGTTCTCAACAGCATTTCCAAGGAAGTCGATTTCCTTCTGCATAAGGTAACCAACTACATTGCTGCCACCCTTCTGTGTGATGTACTTAGTAACAACTGCAACAGAAGCATGTGCTCTGTGAGCTGAACCAAAAGCGTCGCATACATAATCATCAGCAAGATCAGCAAGCTCTTTTGCAAAAGCCTCACCAGCCTCTTCAGGCTTAGTCTCTTCCTTGCCTCTGAATCTTGTATTCTGAAGAAGAATTACATCTCCCTCATTCATAGCTGCAACAGCTGCTGTAGCATCAGCGCCTGTTACATTGTAATCTGCGATGAACTTAACTTCCTTGCCAAGCTTCTCTGAAAGTCTCTTAGCAACTGGAGCAAGTGACTCACCCTCGTTAGGGCCATTCTTAACCTTTCCAAGGTGTGAGCAAAGGATAACCTTGCCGCCATCCTTGATAAGCTTCTGGATTGTAGGAAGAGCTGCAACGATTCTTGTCTCGTCTGTGATCTCGCCAGCCTTAAGAGGTACGTTGAAATCGCAACGAACAAGTACGCGTCTGCCCTTTACATTGATGTCATCTACTGACTTTTTGTTAAGTGACATATTTTTTTCCTCCTGGAATTAAGATTTGAATTATTGCATCCTCTAAATCGGATGTTGAAAAGATTTAAAAAAATGAGGCCCGGCCCATATGGACCGGACCTCATCAAAAGTCTATTTCGATATTCGAGGTAGATCAGCCAAGCTCTGCAAAGTACTTGATTGTTCTAACCATCTGTGATGTGTATGAGTTCTCGTTGTCATACCATGAAACAACCTGTACTTCGTATGTATCGTCATCAACCTTGTTTACAAGAGTCTGAGTAGCATCGAAGAGTGAACCGAATCTCATACCAACGATATCAGATGAAACGATCTCGTCTGTGTTGTATCCGAATGACTCTGTAGCTGCTGCCTTCATAGCTGCGTTTACAGCTTCCTTAGTAACGTCAGCCTTCTTAACTACTGCAAAGAGAAGTGTTGTTGATCCTGTAGGTGTAGGAACACGCTGAGCAGCGCCGATGAGCTTTCCGTTAAGTTCAGGGATAACAAGACCGATAGCCTTAGCAGCACCTGTTGAGTTAGGAACGATATTGCAAGCACCTGCACGTGATCTTCTGAGGTCGCCCTTTCTCTGTGGTCCATCAAGGATCATCTGGTCACCTGTGTAAGCGTGGATTGTGCACATGATACCTGACTGAATTGGAGCGTAATCGTTAAGAGCCTTAGCCATAGGTGCAAGACAGTTTGTTGTGCAAGAAGCAGCTGAAATGATCTTGTCATCCTTTGTAAGAGTCTTGTGGTTTACGTTGTAAACGATTGTAGGAAGATCGTTTCCTGCAGGAGCAGAGATAACTACCTTCTTAGCACCAGCATTGATGTGTGCCTGTGCCTTTTCCTTTGATGTATAGAAGCCTGAGCACTCAAGAACAACGTCTACGCCAAGCTCTCCCCAAGGGCAGTTGTTAGCATCTGGCTCTTTGTAGATCTTGATTGTCTTACCCTTTACTGTGATTGTACCAGCCTCATCATCAGCTGTTACGTCATCCTCATGACCCACTTCTACGTAACGGCCCTGTGATGAATCATACTTCAAGAGATGAGCAAGCATCTTAGGGCTTGTCAAATCGTTGATAGCTACTACTTCGTAACCTTCTGCACCAAACATCTGTCTGAATGCAAGACGACCGATACGGCCAAAACCATTAATTGCAACTTTTACTGCCATTTTAAGTTCCTCCTAAAATGAAATTTATATTTTGATTGCTGTTACATATCAATTTGATAATTTTTTATCAGCAATTACAATTCTAATAGACTTTTCCACATAAATCAAGTAAGAATATTTAAAAAACGTGATATCATAATAGGGTGCAAATGGCTAAATTTGAGAAATTGCGTAGCCATGGCATTTTACAGGTTTTTATTAAAAAAATATAAACGGCAGACATATATGTAATATCAACAATAATCAATACTTCAAATGGATTTTGCAAAAAAAGCAATCTGCCAGGAAAGGATATAAATGTACAAACTTCCCGCTGACTATCACATGCATTCAAATCATTCCGGAGATAGCGACACTCCAATGAAAGATATGATAGAGAGTGCCATAAAGCGTGGCCTCTCAGAAATCTGTTTTACTGAGCATATGGATCTGGACTTTCCAGTGACAAAAGAAGTTCCGGAAGGCCTCTTTACTCTTGATATTCCTTCCTATAAACGTGATCTCTTTTCCTATAAAGAAGAGTATAAAGACAAGATCACTATTAAATATGGAATTGAACTGGGGCTTCAGATGCAGATAACAGGCGTTAATTCTGACCTTATCAGGGAAAATGACTTTGACTTTGTTATTGGTTCTATCCACCTTCTTGATAAAAAGGATCCCTTCTATCCTGAGGCCTGGGAAGGAAGAGATGAAAAAGAAGTCATAAAGCGCTACTTTGAATCCACTTTAGAGAACATCCAAGTCTTCAATGACTTTGACTGTCTGGGACACCTTGACTATATTGTGCGCTATGCCCCAAGTGGTGCGCCTTACTACTCTTACAATATGTATAAGGAAATAATAGATGAAATACTAGTCACACTTGTCAAAAATGGCAAGGGACTTGACCTTAATACGAAGGCTCTTTTCCGTGGAAGCAAGGAGCCCAATCCACCAGCAGATGTATTAAAAAGATTTTATGAGCTGGGCGGACGTATCATAACTTTCGGAGCCGATGCCCACACTCCAGAAGGAATCGCCGGTTCCTTTGACAAAGCTTGTGAAATTGCTATGAATTGCGGTTTTACCGAGTACTACACCTTTGACAAGAGAGTTCCATCTGCAATTAGACTATAGATTCCTGTATCAACATAAGCAACAACAAATCTCCTTTATATCATTAACTAAATATAGTACAATAATTATACATATGTTCATTTGCATTTGATACTTTGTGCATGAAATCTGCTAAATAGTTTGATGCCCCAGGAGGATTGTGATGCAGTCAGAGTTCTTCGATAAAAACAAAAGAGCAACTGTATATAATAATATTTACATATACAAGATTATTTCCCTTGTCATTCTCGCTATATTGACAATCATTCTTATCATAATGTTCTTTAGAGACAAGGCAATTGTGGATGGTATTACGGATTCTCCAACTCCTCCCATTTTCTATGTCATGCTCATTACTCTTATTTTGTTTGCTTTTTCTGTCATTTTTGACTTTTACATTCTCCATAGAACCGCATCAATTGGCAGGCATCTTAACCGGCTTGCTTATATAGACAAGCTGACAGGGCTTCCTAACAGATACAGCTGTGATCTGATCTTTGAGAGTTTCAGTTCTCCTGAGATCTTACCGAATGCGGGATTTCTTTTGCTAAAGATAAATAATCTCACTTCTATTAACAAAGATAACGGGCATACAAATGGAAACTTCCTGATCTCCGAGTTTAGCTCAATCCTTGAGGATGTTAGCCAGGATTATGGCCACATTGGCAGAAATGGTGGCAATGAATTCATTATGATCATGGAAAACTGTGATGATGTGAAGGCGGATATGTTTCTTATGGACCTCACCAAAAGAATACACGGCTACAACGAAATGAATGTTGGCGATCCGCTGGAAGTTGCTTATTCACGCTGTCTTAACCGTGATGAACACAAAGAAAAAATAGCTGAGCTCATTTCTCTTGGATACAAGAGGCTTAAGGAAATTCCCCAGATTCTCTCATGAATATGATAAAAAAATTAAAAGCAGACAGATTGTTTAATAAAAACAAAATAGCTATCTTTCTAGCCGTGGGGCTTGCCTCCATGGCTTTAGTTTCCTGCGAAAGTGCAGATGAAGGTGTCACAAGAACTGCAAGCTCTAATATAGGAAACAAACCTTCTTCCAGCCCTGTAGAGGCTGCAGCTACAGAGGCTACAACTCCGCCTGTAAAAGGGGAAAGAGATAACACTTCCGTGTGTCTTGTCCCAGAAGCGCCGGGAGCTACTGTCTACGAGAATGAATACGCTCATCTTGATGCTTCCAACACTTCCGAAGGCTACATAGTAGTAAGGTATACCGGGGATTCCGGCAAGGTAAAGCTTCAGATAACAGGCCCGAGCGAAATTACCTACACCTACAACCTAACGGTAGGAAATCCCACAGATGAGGTCTTCCCTCTCCAAAGCGGCAATGGTCAGTATCTGGTAAATGTCTTTGAAAACCTGCAGGGGACACAGTACACTACCGTTTTTTCCCAGATGGTTGATGTTACGCTTGCAAATGAATTTGGACCTTTTCTGTATCCAAATCAGTACTGCACTTTCAGCGCTGACAGCCTAGCTGTGAAAAAAGCTGCAGACCTGGCTTTTCCTTGTAACAATGATCTGGAAGTTGTCTCAGAAGTCTACAACTTTATGATAGAAAATATCAAATATGACTACGATGAAGCAGAAACCGTGCAAAGCGGCTATCTTCCTGACATCGACGAGGTAATGAACACCAAAAAGGGCATATGCCTTGACTACTCCGCTCTTATGTGCAGCATGCTCAGAAGCCAGAGGATTCCTACCAGAATGGAGATTGGGTATGCCGGAACTGCTTATCACGCCTGGATCAGCACTTATATAGAGGACATTGGCTGGGTCAACGGTATGATACAGTTTGACGGAAAAGAGTGGTCTTTAATGGATCCTACATTTGCATCAAATACAGAAGAAAAAGCTCTAAAAGATTTTATTGGCGATGGCAAGAACTACTCAGTTAAATACATTTACTGATGGAGGCAAGATGATACAGAAAAAAACACAGTTAAAGCTTTCAAACTATGAAATAGCTAGCTTTTGCAGGCAGATGGCTCTTTTGATAAAAGCTGGCATCTCTCCTGCAGAAGGAATTGAGATTCTGATCCAGGATTCCCACGACACTTCCGCCAAAAAACTCCTGGAGCAGATAAACCATGTGCTAATGAGCGGTGAAAAATTCCACGTAGCCCTTGAGATGAATGGTTCTTTTCCAGATTACATGGTCCATATGGTGACAATCGGCGAGGAATCCGGGACTCTGGATACAGTCATGAATTCCCTGGCTGACTACTACGAGCGCGAGGAATCCATATCAACCAGCATAAAAAGCGCAGTCAGCTACCCTCTCATCATGGTATTTATGATGCTTGTTGTTGTCATAGTCCTCATTATCAAGGTACTTCCTATTTTCCAACAGGTCTTTGCGCAGCTAGGCACCAATATGAGCGGATTTTCCCAGTCACTTCTTGATCTTGGAAACATACTGAACAAGTATTCCATAGTAATGGTGGCCATTTTGGTGATCATAGCCTTCTTGTTCATCTTCTTCTCAAGCACTGACAAGGGTAAAAAGCTCTTCAAAAAAATCCTCAGCAAATTCGTATCCACCAGGAAGCTTATGCAGGAACTTGAGAGCGCCAGATTTGCAAGCGGCATGGTCCTTACTCTTTCAAGCGGCATGGACACTTTCGAGGGGCTCTCTCTTGTTGGCAAGCTTGTTGAAACTGATGAGATGAAAAAAAAGGTCGAAAACTGCCGAAATCTCCTGCTTGAGGGCGATAGCTTTCCTGAGGCCCTTGAAAAATCCAACATTTTTACTTCTTTCTATTCCCAGATGGTTTCCGTAGGTTTCAAGGCAGGTTCCATGGACAGCGCTATGCAGCAGATTGCTGACCGCTATGAAAAAGAAACAGAGCGAAAAATCTACTCTTTTATCTCAGTAGTTGAGCCAACCCTAGTAATTATCCTGTCTGTCATCGTTGGAATCATACTCTTGTCAGTAATACTGCCACTTATGGGTATCATGACGACTATCGGGTGAGAAAACGCTGCCGCTATATGCATCAGACAGCTGCCTACAAAAACCTAGTACCGCACAAACCTTGGAAGAGGCATAAATCCAGGAGAAATGTATGGCTAATAGATTCGAATCAAAGGAAAACAGAATATTCAGGATTTCTGACGAAGCCTATAGGCTTATTTCCATAGCTATTTTTGTGGGAATCGCCCTTCTCTTTTTCCTGGCTGTTGATGCTACCGGCAAAAGTTCCATCAGTAAACAACAAGAATCCTTAGAAAATGCCCTCTCCCGCGACATTGTCCAGTGCTATGCCATTGAAGGCCGTTATCCGCCTGACCTTAAGTATCTTGAAGACCACTATGGCCTGACCTACGACAAGGAAACATTTTTTGTTGACTATATCCCGGTTGCATCCAATCTGTATCCCGATGTAACCGTAATACGAATAAAGAAGTAGCTTTAAACTGATCTGAGGAAAAAGATGAATCCAAGAACAAGCAAAAAACATGTAATTGATACGGTTTTTGTCATCTGCCTGATGCTGCTTTTTCTTTTGTCTGCCCTTACAATTATCGCCATAGGTGCAAGCATATATAAAAAGAATGTGGCTCAGACCAACGACAACTACGCCCAGCGGGTCTCTATCGCTTATGTCACAGAGAAGGTCAGGCAGTCGGATGTGTCAGGCTCTATCTTTGTCCGGGAGCTCTTTGGGCAAAATGTGCTTGTGTTCCAGCAGGAAGTAAACGGAGACCTCTACAATACCTACATTTACAGCCATGAGGGGTATCTGATGGAATTGTTTGCAAGAGACGACCTTGAAAGTTTTTACCCTCAGACCGGGCAGAAAATCCTGAAGATCAATTCCTTTATGATTGAAAAAGCTAGTGACGATCTACTCCGGGCTACCATAACTGAAGAAGACGGTCAGGAAGAAACCGTATACATTTCAATCCACAGCAAGTAAAAAGAGATAATTGGCCTATGAATTCATCCCATTCAAAAACAAGTCTTTTCCTAATGGAAATCATAATCGCTATTTTGTTCTTTTCCCTGGCAAGTGCTGTATGCCTGCGGCTGTTTGCTGCTGCACACATTATGTCAGATCAGGACAAGAATCTAAATAATGCTATTTTGTGGTCCCAGAATCTGTCCGAAAGCTTCTATGGTAGTGGCGGACACCTTCTAAAGATAAAGAATCTGTATCCCACAGCCTATCTGTCCAGGGAAGATGCAGAAAGTGACGGCACGATCATCCTGTTTTTTGACCAGGACTGGTATCCGATAGACAGTTCTTTGTCCGGAGCCGCCTACGAGGCTATGCTCATAATCAGAAAAGACCTGGCGGATAACGTGTATGCTGACGTAAAAGATAAAGAGGCTTCCCTTAAGGGCAACGCCATAACTGGAAAGATTGCAATTCTAGACATCAGAAACCGGAGCGAAAAATATATGGAAATCCCGGAAGATGGCAGCGATGTGTTGTTTGAGAACACTGTAGATGTGTATGTCGGGGAATACTAATTTTAGAAAACAAGGATATTAGTAATCAAAGTTTTTTCTTGTAATAAAGAAATAGCGCAATCAGGAAGGTAATATAAATGAAAGTAAGAAGATCCAAGGGAATAAATGCTGGAAGTGCTTCTATACTTCTGATATTTGCGGTGCTGAGCCTTATCTCTTTTGCCACCCTTACACTAGTGAATTCAAAAGCTGACTATAATCTTAGCAACAATCTGGCTAGGAGACAGCTAGCATATTACAGGGCCTGCCATGAGGGAAATGCCTTTGTAGCTGCTGTAAATTCAGGCTATGAAAACTTTTCTCAAGATGATATAATTAAGAAAAGTATACCAATTACCGATAATCAGTCACTTGATATTACGTTAATGTCAAATATTAGGAACAACTCCACCAATTCAACGAATAAATATACAATTACTCAGTGGCAAATTGTGGATCACCGCGACACAGAGTACGATTACACGCTTCCAGTATATAAATAAGTCATTATATTAGCATAAATTTTCCCAAGACTTTATCAAATTTTAATTTTTAGCATAACGATTTAACGCTTATATTTATAAATCCGTGTTACAATAGATTATGTACTGAACAACTAAAATATAAAAAAGAAAAAGTGAGAAATTTCATTAATTTTCTTAGCAACTAAAAATACTTATTGGAGGTTCAATATGGGAAAAAGAATACTCATTACTGATGACGCCGCTTTCATGCGCATGATGCTTAAGGATATCCTCTCCAAGAACGGATATGAGATTGCTGGCGAAGCTGAGAACGGTAAAGTCGCAATCGAAAAATATAATGAGTTGAAACCCGACCTTGTAACTCTGGATATCACAATGCCCGAGCTTGATGGTATCGGAGCCTTGAAGGGAATCAAGGCTGCAGATCCTAATGCAGTTTGCATTATGTGCTCTGCTATGGGTCAGCAGGCAATGGTAATTGAATCTATTCAGGCCGGAGCCAAGGACTTCATTGTTAAGCCTTTCCAGGCTGACCGTGTTCTCGAGGCTGTTAAAAAGGCCATCGGATAACTTAAAGCGAAGTAAAAGCCGCAGGATTTTTTCCTGCGGCTTTTTTTCTTATTTAAAAGCAATCTGCGCGAAGTTGTAGAAGCCTAGGTACCAGATGTTGAAGTCATGGCCGCCGTTTAGCTCCTGCCACATGTAGTTCTGGCCGTTAACGAACTGATTGCATACAGAAGGCAGGTTCTTGGCTGCCTGTGAATGGCTTGAGTATGCGATACCATCCTGAAGTCCACATACATTGTAGAAATAGTGGATAGGATATGAATTGCCACTAAGAAGTGATGCGGTCTTGGAAGCTGCATTACTTGTTGGAGCTGCTGAAAATGCTCCAAAGTAGCCAAACAGATCAACGCACTCTCCGATACCAATGTTGATAGTCTGCATTCCGCCCATTGAAAGACCAGCTATAGCTCTGTGGTCTCTGTCAGCATTTGTGCTGTAGTGAGAGTCAATGTAAGGAATGAGGTCGTATCTGAGCTCAGCACCGAAGTTGTAGAAAGAATTTGTTGAGCCGCTGGCTGAAGCCTTACCATTTGGTGTAACTACGATAAAGGAATCAATGTCGCCATAGTATGACAAGTTGTCCATGATAGCCTTTACTGTTGAGTTGTTGCCTGTCATACCCCATTCATTCTCGTTTCCGCCGATACCGTGGAGAAGGTAAAGAACATTGTACTTCTTGTCTGGGCTGTAGCCAGCAGGAAGGTATACGTTAGCCTTCTTGGTATAGGTGCGTCCATTAGCCTCTGTGTCATGTGCAGTATAGGAAATGTTCACGATAGTACCTGAACCTTCGCCGTATCTTGCAGATGAATATTTGGAAGGAATTGAATTCTCAATCTTGGCAGTTGGGTCGTAGTGTGGGTTAGGAGCTGGAGTTGGCTGTGGAGTAGGCTCCTGTCCGCCCTGGCCTTCATTGCCGCCAGCAGACTCGTTGCCGCCCTGATTCTCGTTTCCACCAGTAGAACCACTGTTTCCACCTTCGTTGCCAGTAGAAGTGCCAGCTGCACTTTCAAGAACATAGTCAAAAGAGCTGCCTACCTGGCCAACACCGATTGAACCAAATTCAATACTTTGTCCATTTGCAATAGTCTTGTTCCAGTCTACAGGAGTGATCACATAATAATCACCACTTGATTCAAGATTTACATTCCAGCAAGAATCAATATTTACCTGATTCTTGTTAACCTTAAGAGTCCAGCCATCAACTGTGTTTCCAGAGCTGTTAGAAATCTTATAGGTTACCTGATAGCCTGAACCCCAGCTATTAATTGAATATTCAAGTGAAAGACCAGATGAAGCACTTGGAGTAGGCTGAGGCTCTGGTGTAGGAGTCTCGCTTCCGCCCTGACCTTCGTTGCCGCCAGTAGAGCCACCGTTGCCGCCCTGGCCTTCATTGCCGCCAGTAGAACCGCCCTGTGAGCCTGCGTCTGTCTTTTCAAACTGCCACTGCTGGTTAGCGCCGCCATTGTAAGTCCACTGTACTACGTTTGTTCCATCTGCAGTCTTTTTCTCATAAATATCAAGATACTTGGCTGCATTTGAACTCTTTGTTCCGATAGTGTAAACACCGTTTGTACTTGTTGCCTTTAAGATAAACTGCTGAGCGTTTCCGCCGTAGCCCTGGTATGTTCCGATGTTTGCACCATCAACGTCCTCTCCGTTAGCTACATCCATCATGATATTTCCAAGTTTGCTTGTGAGTGTTACGTAACCATCATTTCTATTTGTTACATACCACTTCTGACCGTCAACACCTGTGCCTGAGCTGATAACAACGCTGTTCCAGCCATCTGCCTTGTTGCCTTCTACTGTAAGATACTTCTGTGTTGCAGGATTCTTGATGTAATACCAGCCGTCATCGATATGTGCTGTAGCATTGGTGTTTCCAGAAGGTGCTGGCTGTGTGCTTCCGCTACCGCTGCCAGATCCGCTACCATTTCCACCCTGTCCAGGATTTCCAAATACATCAGTATAAGCCTTAACTACATAGTCATATGCAGGCTTATTAACACCAATATTTGACCAGATAAGAGGCTTCTGGCCAGAAATCCAGGTTTCAGAATCTGAAGGTCCCCACCACGTGATGCAGGAGATGTTTCCACCGTTCTTTTTAGCTGTGTTGATGTTCTTAAAGAGCTGATAGCAGTAGTTGTTAAGGTCATTATCGCCTTTGTTTGTGATATCAAGCTCTGTTATCTGAACCTCAAAACCTGCTTTGATAAATGCGTTAAGAGCCTGTGTATAATAATCAACTGAAGGATAGCTTGTGCTAAGGTGAGACTGCATTCCAATGCCGGCACAGACTTTTTTGCCCTGGTTGATATAATTAACAAGCTTGATCTCGTCGTTAACTACCATGTATGTGTTGTAGTCATTGTAAAAAAGCTTTACCTTATCAGTAAGCTTGAAGTATTCAAGACACTCATAGGCGTAATTGAAAGCTTTTTTAACATAAGTAGCATTAGTCTTGTTGTTTCCATAAACAGCTTCCCAGCCTGAGTTCTGGGCATGCATGATCTCATTTGCAACATCCCAGTACACAACAACGCTGCCATACTGGCTTGAATAAACATGATTAAGAACTGACTTAACATAAAACTCGAGGCGGGCATCCATTGTGGACTGGTTTACAAAGCCGCCATTTCCTGAAAAACCATTTCTAAAGAACCATGTAGGAGTCTGAGAATGCCAAACCAAAGTATGGCCTCTCATCTTAAGACCATTCTGGTAGCAGAGCTTCATAGCCTCATCAACTGTAGAAAAGTTGATCTTTGGTACGTAGCTTTCCTTGTAGTTTGAGGGAATGTAGTAGCCAAGCCTTTTTGCTTCGTCTACTGATATGAGAGTAGCAGATCTGCTTCCTAAAAGATAATCTGGCTTAAACTCATTTCCCAAGGTGACAATGTTAGAATCTTTCTTGATGGCGTTAACTGTACTCTGATTTCTGAGCATAAATGTATGCACGCAGTTACCAGAATAGCCGTATTTAGCGCCATAGGTCTCCATGAGATTGTAGCTTGCGGCCTTCACATTACTCTTGAAGCACACCCCCATTGTGCTAACAAGGAGAAGCATGATCAGTAGTTTCGAAATGATTCTTTTCACATTTAACTTTTTCATACTTGTTTCTCCATTTCTTATTGAGTTGGATTTCGTTGATTTACATGCCAGACATCCCCCAATACCAGCATGTTTATGATAGTTACTTGCTCGAGCACCCTCATTCTAACAGTAATGATTTGTAATAACTTCTTAATAATTGCTTAATAATTTGCACAATTTGCTATTTGTGTGCATAATTTTGATACAACTAAAACAGTTTCCAGCGAACATCACAAATATCATGTAAATATTACGAAAACTTCAAAACAGTTTTTAATAGATTTGTGCAAAAATGCGAAAATACTGAGCCGGATTTTTGATGTTTTAAACATAATTTGTAAATTATTATTTTGGGGGTAATTTTTTATCAGCCTTTGTCGATATATCTTTTGGAGTGAAAAAAAATATCTGATAGGAGGATCTATAAATGGATTTTGGATTCCTGGCATCAGCAAACAGCATTACAAGTAAGTATTTAAGCCAAAATATTACAGAGAAATCTGTATCACAGATAAATGGAATTGATGAGGATACCAAGAAAAGGTTTGGAGAAGCATTTGAGGCAGCATATGATTCACTGGCTGCTACAAAGACTCTTTCTGACAATATGAGAGCTGGGTATGAGGCAACTCATCAGGATTCGTTAAAAGAGCACCAGTCCCGCCTTGGTTATTCCATAGACAATCGAGTGATAGACATGCTGCACATTCAGCTATCTGACGATATGAATAACAAAGTCAGCGCAGCTATGAACAATGCACTTGAAGAACTGGGAAATCTTGGAACTTAAAGATTGATACAAAGATTTGTATAAGTAATAAAATTTATGCAGAAGCAAAAAGACAAAAGCTCAGAGCAGACTAACTACTCTGGGCTTTATTTTGGCTTCTTTGGTATTATCTATAAGTTTGCCTGGTAATACAATGGACTACTGGTGTTTCAATCTCAGTACCTCATCTAAAATCTTGTGAGCTGCTGCATCCTTGCTCATAAGTTCAAGCTGCTTCTCTTCATCTCTTGTTATGATTGTGATGACGTTGGTATCAACTCCAAAGCCAGCGCCCTCTACCTTTACATTGTTGGCGCAGATCATATCAAGGTTCTTTTTAGCAAGCTTTTTTCTGGAATTTTCAAGCATGTCTCTTGTTTCCATGGAAAAGCCGCACAGAATCTGGTTTTCCTTCTTGTGTTCACCGAGCCACTTGAGGATATCCTTAGTTCTATCAAGTTCAATAATCATGTCTGAGCCATCATCAGATTTCTTAATTTTGTCCTCTGCTACGGTTTTAGGTGTGTAGTCCGCTACTGCTGCTGCCTTGATGATGACATCCTGCTCTGTAGAACGAGTAGTGACTTCATCAAACATCTCTTTTGCCGAAGTAATCTTAACAAGCTTTATGTAGGATGGAACCTGGGTTTCCAGAGGTCCGGCCACGAGTGTTACGTTGGCGCCGCGGTTTGCTGCTGCCTTGGCTAGGGCAACCCCCATTTTCCCTGTGGAATGATTTGTTATGTATCTTACAGGATCGATTGCCTCTCTTGTAGGGCCCGCTGTTACAAGCACATTCATGCCCTTCATATCTTTTTTGCAGGAAATTTCATGGATTATTGCATCGACTATAGTTGGTGGCTCTTCCATTCTGCCTTTGCCGACAGTTCCGCAGGCAAGGTAGCCATCTCCCGGCGTAATGATTATGTATCCCAAGTCTGCAAGTGTCTTTAGATTGCGCTGAGTCACAGGATTTTCAAACATCTTGGTATTCATGGCAGGCGCAATGATTTTTACGCAGTCGCAGGCCAGCGCAGTTGTAGTTAGCATGTCATCTGCAATTCCACACGCAAGCTTGGCTATACAATTTGCTGTAGCTGGCGCTATAACAAGAGCATCCGCCTTGTCAGCCAGAGCTATGTGCTCCACCTCCCAGGGATGATTCCTGTCGAAGGTATCTGTGGTGCACCTATTATGTGTGAGCGCTTCAAATGTCAGCGGTGCTATAAATTTCGTCGCATTCTCTGTCATTATCACATCTACATTTGCATGCTGCTTTATAAGTCGTGACGCCAGGTCAGCAGACTTGTAGGCAGCTATTCCGCCTGTTACGCCAAGAAGTATGTTTTTCCCTGATAGCATGTTAAACTTCTCCTCTATCCTGCATAGTTTGGGGTTTTGCTTGTTTTGCATGATTTGCATGACTTGAGCTTGGCTCTGTCATGCAAATATTTGACTTTCTATTGTTTTGCATCACTGAAG
>NZ_KE384202.1:22769-42968 GCF_000424505.1 Butyrivibrio sp. XBB1001
CTTTCTATTGTTTTGCATCACTGAAGTCCTCATCTGTAATGCAAATTCTTGTTTTTTCTTATTTTTGCATGATTTGAGTCCGGCTCTGTCATGCATAACCTGACATTTTTCTTATCTTGCATGACTTATTCCCGGCTCTGTCATGCATAACCTGACATTTTTCTTATCTTGCATGACTTGAACCCGGCTCTTTCATGCATAACCTAACATTTTTCTTATCTTGCATGACTTCATTTTCCACAATTCAAGCAATAGATATATCTAAGCCCATGTAGTAACAAATCCGGCTCATAATAAACTTCAAAATCATTTTTTACATCTGATGCGCATTCTAATGCTGGCACTCCATTAGAACAAATCCAGGGAACAACAAGCTTGCCAAGGCCTCCTGTAACTACAACTTTCATGGCTGGCCTGCTCTCCATAACGTCTGCCGGAGCAATCTCGGCAATGCTTTCATTTTTGCAAGAAATCTTGCTGGAAGTCTTACTAGAAATCTTGCCAGATGTCGCATTAGAAGAAACGCCATGGACCAGTCGCCTTGCCAGTTCAGCAATCATCATGCCTGTGCCTGCAACTACGCCGCTCATCATATTAGATGCAGTATCAAGGCCCAGCAGTGAATCAACTTCGTAGGCACTAAGTTGTGGTAACTGGGAAGTGTGCGTAGCTTCTGCATCCAAAGATAATTGGACTCCTGGGCATATCATTCCGCCTATGATTCTGCCACTATATTTTTCTTCTTTTTCCACAGAATTGGTCAAATCCCTGCATGCTTGTTCTTCTGCATCTTCTGAACAGCTATCAGCCACGGTAATAGTGGTGCAGGTTCCTAGGTCGCAGACCATGACAGGTGAGCCGTACAGAGATACAGCGGCGGCCACATCTACAATTCTATCCATTCCGATGGCGCCTTCTTTGTATCTGGAAATATCAACTCCTGTACGCAGAAAAGGCCCCACTAATAGAGGCCTTTTTCCTATTATCTTTTCTAATGCATCCAAGGTTTTATCTGTGATCTCAGGAACTACAGAGGCAAGAATTGCGCCATCATATGAAGTTCCAAGAGCAGTAGATGCCTTGTCATTGCTCTGCCAATCACTCAGCAGCGCAGAAATCTCACTTACAATTTTTTCTGTAGTGTAATCTCTCTTGGTCACAATTCTTCCAGTAAACTCAAGCTGCTCGCCATCAAAAAAGCCCACCACAATATTTGAATTTCCTATATCAACTGTAAGTATCCTACTCATCACATAACCTTTTTATAAGCGTCAAATAATCTTCTGACGTTTTCTGATATAAAATCACTTAATAGTTGCCACCATTTTCGCAATTCTACGCATCAGAATATTATCGTAAATCTAAACTTTCTCCCTCAAAAAAACCGCATTTCCCCTCTTGTTACAACTAACTATTTAGTAACAGCTCTGCACGTTCTGATCAGCCAAATTTGCAGGTTGCAAAAATATTTATGCTCTTTTTAAAACTTTTGAAAGAATTACTCCAAGAGTTCCTGCCAGAAGGCATCCGATAAGGGCTTCAACTGTAGCCTGAACGCCAACCATGGCAACAACAAAAGCAAATGGGCCATGAGCATCGTATTTTGCTACAAGTCCCTGCACATAATCTGTGTTATAGAAAAAGAGGCAAAGTGAGCCCATGAAAAATACTGTGTTGAAAAGAGGCATCAAAGCTCCGCAAATGTAGTAAGAAGCCTGCTTTAACTTGCCTCTGTGAAGAGCCTTGAATAAAAAGCTAACTACAGTAGCATCTAAAAATCTTGCAACTACAGCAGTTACAAATACTCCAATTGGACTGATTGTGAAAAGTGTTGAAAGCATTCCGCTTGCTCCTGTAAAAGCGCCAGCAAAGCTGTTTAGTCCAAATACGATTCCGCAGATGATTCCTGCATAAGGACCGATGAGCATTGCTGCCAGAGCAACTGGAACAGTAACGATAGAAATCTTAAGAAATGGTGTAGGAATTGTTCCAAGAACAGTATTACCCATGATCAGTACGATTGCGATCATAAGGGCAGTCTCCACCATGTAACGAGTTTTGCTGCTAAGTCCGACTGACTCCTCATTAGTCTTGCGGCCAAGCATTGATGTGTTATCCATATTCAATTCTCCTTATTATGTGAGCTACCGTTCAGAACTATTTCTGATACAGTGCACCATAAATATATCAGCATGGGCCCTTTGAGTCAACGGGGCATTTGTTTCTTTTTAACAGAAGTTTCCTGTGCATCAATCATCGTCCTCAATTAAAAGGATTATAGAATCTACTGCCGTTGACAAAAGAAAGAGCAATAGATGCTGCTAGGATCAAGACGCAGACAATGATACTAATGTAATCCAAAGCCTTGAATTTCTGGGCCATATACCAGGTTCTCTTCTTGTTCTTGCCAAAGCATCTAAGCTCCATGGCATTAGAGATGATGTCGATCCTATCCATGCTGCTGAGGATAAGAGGAATCAGAATTGCTGAAGCGGACTTAAGTCTGCTGATGAGCGAAGCTTTCTTGCTAAGCTCAACGCCTCTTGCCTGAGATGCCTGGCTGATCTCGTGGTACTGCTTCTGAATGTCAGGAATGTAGCGAAGGGCCAGGGCTACAGAATAAGAAATCGAATAGCTGACACCAATCTTGTTAAGGGAAGCCGCAAATTCACTGGGGTTTGTAGTGCAGACAAACAAAAGAACAAAAGGAATTGTGGCAAAATACTTCAAAATATAGTTAAACTGGTAAAAGAGCTGCTCCGCAGTAGGCGCAAAGTGGCCGGAGAGCCCAAACAAAAAGGTAGTAGAGCCGTAAAGATCACATCCATGTCTTGGAGAGAAAACGTAGACCATCACCGTATTTAAAACAAGAAAAACCAGAGTAAACCACAGCATAAAGGACACATCCCTAACCCTGATCTTGCCAACAGGGAAAAGAATTATACTAAACACTGCAAGAAAGAGTAAAAGCCTGGTGTCATAGGTTGTCATAGCTGCAAAGCTCCACAGCAGAAGACATACCAGCTTTGTTGCTCCAGTAAGTCCGTGTATAGGTGATTGTTTCTCAATATAGTTAAAAAGATTATTCATGAATGTCTCGTTCTTTCCTCTCGTAATCGATAAAGCTCTGGACAAATCCCGTGCCATCTAAAATGCCGCAGTCTCCAGCCAGTTGATAAAGGCTTGTTTCCTTGAGGCTTGCCCTGTCAACAATTTCCCTATCAGTCAGAACCTGAGCGCAGCTCTTGTCTGCAATTATTCGTCCATCGGAAAAGACAATACTCCTGTCCGCATATTCCAGCATAAGATGCATATCGTGTGTGATCATGACAATAGTGATTCCCTGGGCATTAAGGCTCTTTAAAAACTCCATGATCCTTGTATAATTTCTGTAATCCTGCCCCGCTGTGGGCTCATCAAGTATCATAAGTTCTGGCTCCAGAACAAGAATAGAGCAGATCGTAACTCTCTTTTTCTGGCCATAGCTAAGAGCAGAAATAGGCCACTTACGCATCTTATAAAGGCCGCAGACCTTGAGAGCCTTCTCAACACGCTCCCTGACTTCATCCTCGGGAACGCCGCGAAGCCTGAGTCCAAAAGCAACCTCATCAAAGATCATGACCTTAGAGATCATCTGATTAGGATTCTGCATGACATAGCCCACATGCTCAGCTCTCTCCTTGATCGAAAGAGCTGTAAAATCCTGCCCATTAAAGATTATCCTTCCGCAGTCCTCTTTTTCCATGCCGCAGATAACCTTGGAAAACGTGGACTTTCCGGCGCCATTAGTTCCGACAATGGCCACCATCTCGCCCTTATTTATCGAAACGGAAATATCATTAAGCGTCTTCTTGTTGGTCTTTTCGTAGGTAAAAGATAAGTCTTCCACCCTTAAAAGCTCTTCGCCCAAAGCCGCTTTTTCTTTTCCCTTATTCTCAGTATAAAAAGCCCGCACCTTGGCCTTGTCATCTTCAGAAAGAACAAGATCAGGAAGGCTTGCAGGGTGCATAGCTGCTGTCACAGACACCTTGGAATACTTGAGGGCTGTGAGATACAATGGCTCTCTTACCCCGCACACGCTAAGAGTAGATGCTGATAAAAGCTCATCTGGCGTCGTATCTGAAACAATACGGCCATCACTCATAAGAACAACCCTGTCCACATGCCTGTGGAGCACATCCTCAAGGCGGTGCTCAATTATGACAACGGCTGCTCCTGTACTCTTTTGAAGCTTGTCAATAAGCTCAATTGCTGACTTGCCGGTTTTGGGGTCAAGATTAGCAAGAGGCTCATCAAACAAAAAAAGTGATACATCGCTTGCCATAACTCCGCCGACAGAAACTCTCTGCTTCTGGCCGCCTGACAGCTCAGAAGGAGCATGCCGCAATACCTTATCAAGGTCAAGAATCCTGGCAACCTCATGGACTCTGTCCTTCATCTGTTCCTGGTCAACACAGTCATTTTCAAGAGCAAAAGCCAAATCCTCAGCTACAGTCATGCCAACAAACTGTGCATCACTGTCCTGAAGCACAGTTCCTACCACATGGGAAATGTCAAACAAAGACATGTCCCTGGACTCTTTTCCTCCGATCAGCAAAGATCCAGTGATCTCGCCCTTGTACGAAAAAGGAATAAGACCATTCATGAGACTTGCCATGGTGGACTTGCCACATCCCGACGGGCCTGCGATCAGAACCTTCTCTCCCTTTCTTATTTTCAGATTAATGTCATAGAGCGTAGGGGATGCCTGCGCTCTATACTGAAATCCTAAATTTTTAAACTCTATAATAACATCATTCATAAATTAGTCTTCTTCTGTAAGGCTGCCCTTCTTGGGAATAGCCTTGGAATATGCGATACATACAAGGGTTCCAACTACCGCTGTTGTAATTATATTGATACCTGCTCCAGTAAGTCCCTGTAAAAATACCTTGTTGGCTGGCTCCTGATACATGAGGATATCAAGAACAGGGGCTACAACTACCCAGGCTACAAGATGAGAAACTATCTGGCCAATATTGAAAATAATAATGCCCTTAAGACCAAACTCGCCCTCATCAATCTTGAGTCTGAACATTACAAGACCCATAAGGCATCCGAACACTGCTGATGCAATAACCCAGCTCCACCAGATTCCCCAGCCGTAGCTAAAGTCAATGAAGAAGTGGCCGATAAGTCCTGCCAATGCTCCAGCGATAGGTCCGAATACTCCTGCGATAAAAGCAAGAAGACCATACTGGATAGAGATATTAGTATTAGGCACAGGACTTGGGATTGCAACAAATCTTCCTAAAACGAAGAAAAGAGCTGCGCCAATACCAGTAGCTACAATAGTCTTAACAGAAAACATTCTTTTCATACAATTTGTCCTCCTTAATGATTATCAACATAAATATATTGTACCATTGAAAAAGAGTCAATGTATAACGTTTCATTGACTCTTTTTAACTATAATTTAGATTATGCAGTTACTGATTCTTCCTTCATGCCAGTGTACAGATGGTAGTATCTCTGTTTCTTGGCGATAAGTTCATCGTGAGTTCCCTGCTCAACGATCCTGCCCTGCTCAAGGACTATGATGCAGTCACTGTTACGGACTGTTGAAAGCCTGTGGGCAATGACAAATGTGGTTCTGCCCTTCATCAGCTTGTCCATACCATCCTGAACAATCTTCTCTGTTCTGGTATCGATTGAAGATGTAGCCTCATCAAGGATCAGAACTGGCGGATCAGCGATAGCTGCTCTTGCAATAGCAAGGAGCTGTCTCTGGCCCTGGGAAAGGTTTGCTCCATCTCCAGTGAGCATTGTGTCGTACCCTTCAGGAAGCCTTTTTATAAAGCTGTGTGCATTTGCCAGCTTGGCTGCTGCAATAACCTCTTCATCTGTGGCTCCCAGCTTACCATAGCGGATATTGTCACGAACAGTTCCTGTAAAAAGATGTGTATCCTGAAGAACAATACCAAGAGACCTTCTAAGATCTGCCTTCTTGATCTTGTTGATATTGATGTTGTCGTATCTGATCTTACCATCCTGGATATCATAGAATCTGTTGATAAGATTGGTGATGGTGGTCTTACCTGCGCCAGTTGAGCCAACAAAAGCAATCTTCTGACCTGGAAGAGCATGAAGTACAATGTCATGCAGAACCATCTTTTCATCTGTATATCCAAAGTCTACGCCATTAAAGGTAACATCACCCTCCATAGGCTGATAAGTTGTTGTATCAGTTGCCTTGTGATAATGCTTCCAAGCCCAGTGTCCTGTGTGATGATCTGCCTCAACAACCTGACCATTCTTTTCCTCAGCATCAACAAGCATAACGTAGCCATCATCAGTTTCTGGCTGCTCATCAAGAAGCTTGAAGATACGCTCAGCTCCGGCAAGAGCCATGATGATTGAGTTAAACTGCATGCTGACCTGGTTGATAGGCATACTAAAACTCTTATTAAATGTAAGGAAGGAAGCAAGTGCACCTACTGTAAATCCTACAGCAACGCTGTTAGAAAGAGCTATTGCGCCACCAATCATTGCGCAGATAACATAGCTGGTATTACCAAGCTGGGCATTTATAGGGCCAAGAGCGCCTGAATAAGCATTAGCCTTAAATGCGCTCTCGCAAAGCTCTTCGTTGAGCTTATCAAACTGCTCAATACTCTCCTGCTCGTGGTTAAAGACCTTAACAACCTTCTGGCCTGTCATCATCTCCTCGATGTAGCCATTAAGAGCACCGATGTTCTTCTGCTGAGCTACGAAGTTCTTGCCAGATGCCTTGGTAGCCTTGGCTGAGCAAAACAGCATTACCCCAACCATAATAAGTGTCACTGCTGTAAGTGGAATACTCAACACGATCATGGATGCCAGCACACTTACAATCGTTATTGCTGAATTAAGAAGCTGTGGTATACTCTGGCTGATCATCTGCCTCAAGGTATCAATATCATTGGTGTAGATTGACATGATATCGCCGTGAGCATGTGTATCAAAGTACTTGATAGGAAGACTCTCCATATGTGTAAAGAGCTCTTCTCTAAGTCTCTTTAAGGTTCCCTGATTTATAAAGATCATAGTCCTTGACTGAACATATGCAGCAATTATGCCAAGTGCATAAAATACAGCAACTCTCGCCATAGCGCCAAGAAGTGGGCCATAATCAGGAACAAAGCCTGCAGGATCTGCAATTCTTGCATCAAGCATTGGCTGAATGTAACCATCTATCAGAGTCTTTGTAAAAAGAGTTCCCTGAACGCTGGAAAATACTGTCACAAAAATGCAGACCATAACAACTATCATATGTATAGGATAGAATTTAAAAACATATCCCATTATTCTTTTAAATAATTTGCCAGGGTTTTCAACCTTGGGCCTTGGCATTCCGCGTCTGTTACCGCCGTTTCTGCCTTTTATCTCTTTAACTTCTGCCATTTCTTTATCCTCTCTAAATGCACAATGAACTTACGCTCTCAGCTCGCACTATCAAAATCAGCATCACCGCTTGCTCCAGTCTGTGACTCATAAACCTCGCGGTAAATGTCATTATTCTGAAGAAGCTCCTCATGAGTTCCAAATCCGTTAACCTTACCATCTTCCATGACGATAATGCGGTCGCAACCCTGAACTGAACTGATTCTCTGGGCAATTATCAGCTTGGTTGTTCCTGGAATTTCCTCAGCAAAGGCCTTTCTGATCTTGGCATCTGTACTGGTATCAACAGCACTTGTTGAGTCATCCAGAATAAGGATCTTGGGCTTTTTAAGAAGGGCTCTGGCAATACAAAGTCTCTGTCTCTGTCCACCTGAAACATTGGTTCCGCCCTGCTCAATCTGCGTATTATAGCCCTCTGGCATTTTCTCTATAAATTCATCGGCGCAGGCCATGCGGCAGGCGCGCTTACACTCTTCTTCTGTTGCATTCTTGTCACCCCAACGGAGGTTATCAAGAATACTTCCTGAAAAGAGGACATTCTTTTGCAAAACAACTGATACCTGGTCTCTTAGGACTTCCAGATCATAGTCACGTACATCCCCGCCGCCAACCTTGACAGTTCCCTTTGTTACGTCATAGAGTCTGCTGATAAGGTTAACAAGTGAAGACTTGGCAGATCCGGTTCCACCTATGATACCGATGGTCTCACCAGATTTTATCTCAAGATTTATATCTTTTAACACAGGTTCTTCTGAAGTCTGGTTGTAAGCAAAGTCAACGTGTTCAAAAGAAATACTTCCGTCTGCAACACTACGTATAGCGTCTGGCTTACTGGTTATAGATGCCTTCTCCTCGATAACCTCAGCAATACGCTTGCCGCTGGCAGAAGCCATGGTCAGCATGACAAAGATCATACCCAGCATCATCAGGTTCATAAGGATAGTCATGCAATAAGTCAAAAGACTCATAAGTTCGCCTGTTGTAAGGCTTCCTGCAACTATCATGTGGGCACCAACCCAGCTCACAAGCAGAATGCAGATGTAGATTGTTCCTGTCATGACAGGACTTATGTAAACGATGTTCATCTCGGCCTTTACAAACATGTTGTAGATGTTAAGTGCCGCCTTCTTGAACTTGTTATCCTCGTAATCCTCACGGACATAGGCCTTAACAACTCTGATGGCTGAAACGTTCTCCTGAACACTCTCATTGAGCTCATCGTACTTCTCAAATACCTGTTTAAAATACTTGGTAGCCTTGTTCATAATGTAAACCATAAGAACTGAGAGGAACAAAACTGCTACCAGGTAGATGCTGGCAACCTTTGCATTGATCATCATGGCTGCAACCATGGCAATCACAAGAGAAGCAGGGGCTCTCATAGCCATTCTCAAAGTCATCATATACGCGTTCTGGATATTGGTAACATCTGTAGTAAGTCTTGTTACAAGTCCGGAAGTTGAGAACTTATCAATGTTGGAAAAAGAGAAAGTCTGGATATTATCAAACATTGCCTTTCTCAGATTCTTGGCAAATCCAGTTGATGCCATGGAGCCATAGTATGCTCCGCCAAGGCCTGCCAAAAGGCCTAAGATAGCTATAACTACCATCAGGGCACCTGTGCTATAGATAACGCCCATGTTATTGCCATATATTCCCTTATCTACAATCCTGGCCATGAGAATTGGAATGACCATTTCACATATAACCTCTCCGATCATACATATCGGAGTAACTATTGATGGCAGTGTGTACTGCTTTATCTGTTTTAATAATGTGCTAAGCATATAAACAAAATTCTCCCTTTATAAATTTCTAACAGATTCGTCAAAGAATCCACAGCTTACGCTAAGTTCACAGCTTATTCATGTTATCAATCACCTTGTCCAATAAATACCTCAGCTGCGTGATCTCCTCATCACTAAGGCCATCCACAAGAACCTGGTTGTTAACACTCCTACGCTCCTTACTCCTGATGATGAACTCTTCTCCCTTGGAAGTGATGGCTATATTTCGGTATTTCCTGTTGTCAGGATCCACCACAACCTTGACCATCTCTTTATCCTCAAGCCTCTTTAAAAGACCTATGGTTGTAGGGTGCTTTATCTGAAGAGCCTGCGAAATGTCCTTCTGCGTAACCTTTTTATCTTTATTCTCCCAGAGATAGGAAACAAGGATCATCTGGGAAAAAGTCATATCCTCATCACGAAGCTGCTTGTTCAGCATATTGGCAAAGCCTTCGTGGATGAGCCTGAACTTAAAGCCAAGAGGTTCGTGTTCTTTGTCCCTCGAGAACCCTTTCCCCTCTTTATCTACACAAGTCATCGTCACCTCCTTACGACCGGCAAATAAGCAAGCATCCATTTGCTTACTGGTCTTGTGTAAAAAAAGTAAAAAAACAACATGTAGCTAAGTACATATTACATAATACGTAGCACGCTACATGTTGTCAACCTAGACAAAACAATTTCATTTTTATTTAATTATCTGACCACAATATGTTCACATTTTCTTTCTGTCTGCTTACAGTTACACACATATATGGTCCTGTATTTCGTCAGCTTGTGGTGATGACGAGCTTCTGAGGCTGAACCTGTCTGGCCTCACCCTTTCGTCCTCTGCTGACAATGCTCTCACCGAGGTTTATCATCTGAGCTCCCGATGCCATTGCAGCCAGGATCTGATGAACAGCATCCTCATAGTCTGCTGCCTCCATGGGGATAACATAGTCATGATTCAAATGTTCAGTTGAAAGAATTGCTGATCTGTACCTGGTATCATATCTGATTCCGTAAAAGGTACATATTTCGGTATTTAGCATTCCATTGCTGTCTGCACACTGCATTGCTATATACATAGGCACACCTCACATCTGTCAACGCGTCCTTGGTTCCTATTTGCTATTGCAAGATATATTGTAATATCGCACAGTTGTTCTCAATAATATGATAATGCAATTTCATAAAAAGGGCAAGCACGCATGCTTGCCCCATAAGTTACTCTTTATTTACCCATTGACGCAATAAGCGCATCAATCTCTGCCTGTGACAACATCTTGCCAGAATCGCCTCCTGATGGAGCTGCTGCCGCCGGCGCACCACCTGCACCCGGCACCTGTGATGGAGAGAAACCACCTCCGCCACCGGCCTGTGAGGATTTACCCATTATGCTAGCAAGCAAAGCCTGCTGTTCAGCGCTAAGTCCATTAGTATCCATTCAGTACCTTCCTCTATATACTATATATCGTAGATTCAGTCCTATAACCTTAGTTTATTATCCTAGAATAAATATTCCTAGTCAATACAACCACGTTTTCTTTAATGGCAACTTAATAAAAATCTCATAATTTGCTTAGATATTTCATAATTTCGCAGATTTACAAATATCCTTAAGGCAGCACTTATCACACTCTGGCCTTCTTGCCACGCACACTGCCCTGCCATGAGTAACAAATCTGTGGCACAGGGCATTACCTTCTTCTGGAGGGATAATTTTCCATAGCTCTTTTTCCACCTTGGCAGGTTCCTTGATATTATCAACAAGACCTATGAGGTTGCAGAGCCTGATGCAATGTGTATCTGTAACTATGGCTGGCTTGCCATAAACATCTCCAAGAACAAGATTGGCGCTCTTTCTGCCAACTCCAGGAAGTTTCAATAGTTCTTCCATTGAGTCTGGAACAACACCATGGTATACATCTCTTAGCATCTTCATGCAGGCAGATATATCGCGAGCTTTGGAATTGCCAAGTCCGCAGGGCCTTACTATCTCTTCTATCTTCTCAACCGGCGCATCTGCAAGGGCCTCCAGAGTTGGGTATTTCTCATAGAGAAGAGGAGTTATCATGTCTACTCTCTTATCTGTGCACTGGGCAGCAAGGCGGACACTTACAAGAAGCTGCCAGGCCTTGTCGTAGGCCAGAGTACATACCGCATCCGGATATTCTTTTTTTAGCCTTTCAATTACTTCAAGAGCCAGTTTCTTCTTGGTCATAAGCTCACCTCGCAAACTCACTTTTCATCTGCTCTAGTGCCGTCAGGTTCTTTCTTCTCTCTCGATCACAAAGCCTGCCTTACTGATTGCTGCTTCATTCCTATTATCCTTCTTACTGTCAGACGGTGCAACCGCCCCAGGTGCCGCCCCAAGCACAGTGGTTCCATTTGAAACATCAGCTCCCAGTACTGTAGTTGCATCTGATGTCTCTGCTCCCAGTACTGTAGTAGCCTCAGAAGCGCCACCGAAAGATACCGCAGCATCAGCGCTGCTCTGTCCCAGAAGCACAGTCTGATTTGGATCCATCTGACTCTGCCCTTGATTTAAAAGAACTGTCTGATCACCACCAGGCTGTGACAATCCGCGAAGCTTGGCAGATAGTGAAAATGCCCCATTACCATCAAGGCCCTCAGAAGTATTCCAGGAAATAGCTGCTCCCTGGCGCTTTTTTCGAAGGTCTGCCTGGACTGTACCAGCCTGGGCCTCTTTTCTGATTTTCTCTATATCCCTCTTGGCCTCACTTCCTGAAAGGACCGCAAAATCTCTTTTTATATTAAGTTTAAACCACAGGATTAGCGTAAGTATCAACATTACCACCGCTGATACTCCCATGATCACTGATAAAAGCTTGTAATATTCTATATTTCCCATTTTATCCTATAACCTAAATCTTCTTTACTTGCCCGCCGCAATATTAAGACTCTTTCTTGCAACCTCAAATGCACTCTTGGTCTTTTTAACTTTCTCTTTTACCATGTCAGAGCAATTTGGATCAGACAAGATATCTTCGTCCAAATGCACTAAAATGGCATCCATCTCAGCCACTATATCTTCGTACTTGACACCTGCCTTGAGGAATTTACTGGAATAATTATCAATCTGAGAAGCAATCTCATTGTAAATTACCATAGCTGTGATAGCATTGTCTTCCTCAGCAATATTGCCATCTGCAAGAGCCACAAGGTCGCTCCAGATCACATCGTATTTAACCTTTGGATCTCCGCTTGCAGTCAATTCAGCATTAGGATCCTTGTCAGAATCCCCACCAGACTTATCCCCTGGCCTTACCATACGATACTCAGCAATCTTGTTGAGCCTTTCTGCTCTAAGCTGCTGGCTCCCTGACAAAGTGCCCTGATCTGCCGCTACCTTGAGCCACTTGGAAGCCTGAGGATTACTGCCGCCTTCATAGGTGTAAAAATAAGCAACTCCAAGTCTATAGGCAACTGTAGCATAGCCCTCTTTGTTTGTGGCTAGTCTCTCGCCAATGGTGCCATTTGAAGTTTCCCTGATAAGAAGCCCTCGAACTCTTTCATCCTCCTGCCTTGTAAAAACATCATCTGCAAGAATCAGGTTATCAAGCATCTCAACATAAGCTCTTGTATTTTCAGGGTCCATTTCTATAGCCTTGGCATAGTATTCAAAGGATGTAGCATCATCCTCTTCTCCTCTGCCCTCTGCTATATAGTACTCATAGTTCTGTTTAGCAAGTGTATCAGACTTATTATGAAATCCCAGTGACAGTCCGCCAAATATAAGTGTCAAAGCCGATGTAGCCAGGAAAAGAGATACTCCCAGCTTGGCTGATTTCTTGTAGTTTTTGTCAAGTTCCTTGTAATGCTGAAGATCATACATAACCTCAGCGCAGGACTGATATCTGTCTGCAGGGTTGTTCTGAATACACCTTGTTATGATCTGCTCAAGGCCAGGTGACAACTGCTGATCCCAGTATCTGATGGGATAAAACTCGTAAGGGGGCTCACTTGGATTGTGGCCTGTGACCAGATGATAAAGAGTTGCTCCCAGATTATAGATATCTGTTCTGGCATCAGTCTGTCCTCTTCCACCAAACTGCTCCGGAGCCGCATATCCCTTGGTTCCAAGATAAGATGTATCGCCGGCCTGGCTCTCTTTGTACTCTCTGGCAATACCAAAGTCGATAAGAGTAATGGTTCCATCAGGGCGGAGCATGATGTTGCCTGGCTTAAGGTCTCTATAGATAATAGGAGGCTTTCTGGTATGCAGATATTCAAGAACATCGCACAGCTGAATTCCCCAGTCTATTACATATTCCTGAGGCTGAGCACCCATAAGATTAAGAGCCTTTTCAAGGGTATTACCCTCGATGTAGTCCATAACAATAAGAAAGCGCCCTTCCTCCTCAATAACATCGATAATGCTGGGAAGATAAGGGTGCGATAGCTCTTTTAACAAATTAGTCTCTGTGATAAGACTCTGTCTGACTACCTGAAAATTAGTAGATGTGTCCTTGCGGACCTCCTTGATAGCCCACTGCTTGTTGGCCTTCTCGTTCATGGCAAGGTAAACCGTACTCATACCGCCCTTGCCAATAACGTTCAGGACCTTATATTTATCTCCAACTAAACTTCCAATTTCTAACATGAATATTTCCTAACTAATATTTAATTTTGTTTCTAATAAAGAAACAACGTTAAAGCGATAAATGTCCCATTACTGACAGCAAATAAGGACACCCGTGATATTATCAGTCTCTCCGCGACTCTTGACGGTCTCGATAAAGCCAAGGAGCCTTGACTTCATAGTGTTCTCGTCAGCACAAACTGATGGGCGCAGTTGTCCGCATGCCTCGTCAGCTCTTAGCTTGCGCCACAAGCCATCGCAACATAGCAAAATAGTTGTAGGCTCATCAATCCTTCCTGTGACGATCTGGGGATAAACATTCCCGGATGCACCAAGGCACTGCAGAAGGACACTCTTCTGTGGGCTGTTCTCCGCTTCCTGAGGGGTTATAAGGCCTCTATCTAACATATTCTGAACTACGCTCTGATCGTGTGTCAGCTGATCACACCTGGTCTCAGTAAACTGGTATGCCCTGGAATCCCCGATATTCATGATAATGAACTCATTTTCCATGGCAAAAAAGCTCACAACAGTAGATCCAAGTGTCAGGCCGTTCATAGAGCCGTAATCCAGAAGTTCTTCGTTGATATCCTGAGCCAGAAGTAGCCACTGTCTCTTGATCTCTTCCATGATGTCAATGCCTCTGCTATCGCTATCATCAAGCTTCTCAGTGACATTAACCGGTGACAGCGCCTGTGGAAGACCTGATACAAACCAGTTCTCAAAAGCCTCTACTGCCTTGCTGCTGGCAACCTCTCCGCAGGAAAGGCCTCCCATGCCATCGCATAAAACCCCAACTACGACTCTGCCGTGCTCGCTGGTATTAGCAACCTTCACCATTGCAGAATCCTGATTAACTTCCTTGACTGTACCTTTGTCAGTACATATACAAACTTTATATTCCATACTTGTCCTCTTTATAACCGTGGCTTTTAACTATTCCAGCCAGCCATACCATTGTAATATTTACGGTTAGTTATTTCAATTACAAACTGTGAATGTTATTATGATGAGGGTGTCAAAAGTATATTTTGCCACCTGAAGATATTTCCTCGGGAGGTGCCTCATGTTTTTCCTTATAAAAAACCAACTTGAAGAATGTAGTGCCGAGCAGTGTCACGATGCTGCAGAGCCTTATGTAGCAGTCCTTACCCCGGCTCAGTGGGCAGAGACCAATGAAAACTTTGATATGGGGCTGGATTTTGATCCAAACGGAGAAGAAATCTACACCACCAAGGCAGAAGTTAACTACGATTCGTTAACTGGAACTTTCTGCATTCCTACTCAGTCAGCAAGATCTGCAGAGCCTCAGAAGTTTGCATTTGTACTTGATGAAACAGGAATTGTATTTATAGATGAGAGCGATGCCGCCCTTAGGCTAGTTAAGAGGATCCAGCATTACAAGAAGTGGAAAAAGCCTTGTCTTGAGCGCTTTTTGTATGATTTTTTGGAACTTATTATTCACAACGACCTCAGGATCATGCAGAAATATGAGCTGGAGCTGGACAGTCTGGAAAAAGAGATCATGTCTAACGCAGAATCAGCTCACATGGAGCGAAATAACGATATCCGCGGTGATATAAGAGATCTGCGTATCCATTACGAGCAGCTTCTAGATCTTGGACAGGAGCTGGAAGAAAATGAGAATGGTTTCTTTTTGGAAGACAACCTGAGATATTTCCACATGTTCTCAAGCCGTGTGGACAGGCTCTATGACTCCGCAACTCACCTTAGAGACTACACGATCCAGCTAAACGACCTGTATCAGTCTCAGCTTGATGTAAGGCAGAACAGGATCATGACAGTCCTTACTGTGGTAACAACCATCTTCATGCCTCTTACACTTATAGTTGGCTGGTATGGTATGAACTTTAAATACATGCCAGAGCTGGAATCCCGCATGGGTTATCCGGTAGTCATCATACTAAGCATATTGATCGTTGTAGGAAGTCTTACCTTCTTTAAGATAAAAAAGATACTGTGAGTCAGGAAGTAGCAAGTATAATCCTGCTCTCCCTTAATGTCTGGGACTGCTCATAGTCATACTCAATTGTATTTATGTTAGCCATAGGGTATAGCTGACGCAGCTTTTTAAGGGCTCCGCGCTCTGCCACGTGGCTAACAAGGCATCCAAAAGGGTGTACGATAAGTATCTTGTCATACCCCTGCTCTATCATATCCATTGCTTCTGCCAATACAAGCCAGCCATCTCCGATATTGTAATACTCACTTAATATAGGTGTAGCCTTCTGACGCATGTCATTAAATAGCCTGTCCGATAGAAATCCATTCTGTAAAAGAGCTCGTCTCACCTGAGCTTGTATCCTGATCAAATAATCCATCACAAGCTCATACCCTTTCAGCAATGCTCTGGAAGCGCCCTTTAGCTCCGCAGACTTCATCTCAGTGTAAACTACGTAAACGCAATAGTTCAAAAAGCCTTCCATCCTTGATTCCATGCCATTTTTATGCAAAAAATCTTCCAAGTGCCTGTTCCCTATTGGCGAGCATTTTATATAGATCTCTCCGCAGATGCCCACTCTCTTAAGCGGTCTTTCCTCTCTGGAAAATCTTGGAATCTTAAGAAAATCACTTATAATCTCACGATATTTCTTTTCCCTGAAAAAGAGATTACGGCAGGAAGAAATATCCTGGGATAGAGCCTTTATCCACTTGTCATAGACTTTTTTCGTGGCACCCTCTTCCTTCTCGTAGGGTCTTATCTGCTGAAAAAGAGCCATGAGAAGATCTCCGTAGCACACTGCTGCCACAGCGCCAAAGAGCATCATAGGCCTTATCTTAAAGCCAGGGTGAGACTCAGCGCCTGAAAAATTCAGGGAAAGAACCGGGATCTTATATCCGCTTCTCTTAAGGCACTGTATTATAAGATCGTAGTAATTACCTGCTCTGCAGGCGCCTCCAGCCTGAGGTTCCAGAATTGCAATCCTCGAAACATCCGTATCAGGGCTTTTTAAGTGCGTCATCAGATTTCCGATTATATCCATAGCGCAAGTGCAATAGCTTGAATTTACCAGTGATAGCATCTCCGCCGGAAATTCCTTGTACTCTGGCACAACAGCTAGTTTGTAGCCGCCTATAGAAAATGCTGCACTAAGAAGTTCGTTGTGATAGTGCAGCATATCAGGCATATATATGGTATGAGTCTTCCTCATACTTTTTGTAAACCGGATATTGTCTTTATTCATTTTTGTCCATCATTCTTTTCTCCACAGTGACAGGCACTTTTTCCCTAGATGTTCAAAGGCGCACCCGCCTTCTCCTATTCCACGCCTTCCTTTACTTTTTTCAGTTCCATCAGTGGAACTGATCATCTTAAAAGCTTAAGCTTTTAGCCTTTGGGGATCCTTGGCATAAAGCTCTATATATCCGCATTCCGTGCATACATTGCAAATAACATCTGCCCTTTTTTCAGAATCAAGTATACCGTTCCTCTTATTCTTCAAGATCAGCGGATAAATACTGTTTCCAGTAAGCTCTGCCTGGATCATCTCGCACTCACATTTTACACATTTCATTCCTTTTCTCTCCATTTATCAAGTTACTTTATTTATTTCAGAAGCCTCAACACCCCATGGCAAAAGCTTTTCCTCAATCAGCAAAACATCTATCTTATTGTTTGTTCCTAAGATAGACGATAGCAGATCTATATTAGTAATAACCTCAATCGAATACTCATCAGAAATGTTATACGCCAGATTTCCAAGTACGCTAGTTACATATTCTTCGTCTGTACTAACCAGTAATAATTTTTCATTTTATTCTTTCCTTAACAGCCTTTGTATCTATAACCTTGTGAACTACTCCGACTTAATAATTCGTATTTGAAGTCGGAGCTTCCTGCTTCAACCACTACTGCATTGGCTACGATGATACGTAACTCAACGTCTTACACAATGTCCACAGGCGTATAAGTTCGGGCTAATTCCATCCCTACTGTAATATTTGATTTTAAGCTACTTCAGTCAGTAATCGTAATCCTTCGTTCAAGATATTGATAGCTGCATTTTGGTCTCGATTCATCGTAAGACCACAATCGCATACCATTTTACGAATGGCTAAATCCTTCATTTCTGGATGTATCGTACCGCAACAATGACAAATTTGTGATGACGGGAACCACTTATTTACTTTGACAAGATACTTATTTCTGTCAGATAGCTTATATTCAAGCATAGATAGGAACATACCATAGCCGTTATCAAGAGTGGCTTTGCCGTTACCAAATCCTTTATTTGACATAGACTTCATGTTCAGAGATTCTACGCATACAACATCGTACTGATTGGCTATCTCAGTAGATATTTTATGCAGATTATCTAATCTCTGATTAGCGATATGTCTATGTATTTTGTTTACTTTACGGAGTTGCTTTAGATAATTATTGGATTTGATTTCATGCTTTTTAGAGCCTTGCATACGTAACAGCCTACGTTGTGATTTAGCAAGCTTATCATGGCTTTCACGATAGTATTTATGGTTAGTACCTACGTTACCGTTATTATCTACGTATAAACCATCAGAAGCATAGTCCAAACCGATAGCATTGTTTTTATCTACCACATAAGTGTTTGCGATATCTTCAAACTCAAAAAGTACAGAGATGTAATATTTACCATCTGATTCCTGTGATACAGTGGCAGACTTAATAACCCATCTATCATCAGGGATGCGATGGATAACAGCTTTTACCTTACCAATCTTAGGAAGTTTGATGTACTGGTTGTCTATGATAGCAACAGTACCTTTCTGATTGTTTGTAGTATAAGACTTACGGCTATGCTTGGCAGACTTGAATTTAGGAAATCCGTTCTTCTTTTTACGGGATTTACTAAATGTATTACGGAATGCAGCCTGTAAATCCATCTGCTTATTTGCAAGAGCAAGACTATCCACTTCTTTGAGATAAGGATAATCTTTTTTGTATTTGGCAGGTGTTACAGTTGGAAACTTACCTGTAGCCTTATAACTTTCAATCTTATCGGAAAGCATGAGGTTATAGATCTTACGGCAACAGCCGAAGGTCTTGGCAAACATAACACTTTGTTCAGTTGTGGGATATGCTCTGTATTTGACAGCTCTGTTCATGTATACAATCATAACAAACATTTGTTCTTTTGCCAACATAATAAGTGCCGTGTTTATCGCAATTCATCCCCCCCACCTATAGAGGTGGGGGATTTCTTGCTCACGGCGTGTTAAATAATCTGCAATTTTAGTCTGGCCATACTGTCTTGCAAACTCATAAGCATCACAGGATTCCAGTTCTCCAATAGGATAAGCAGCAGTTATATCAATACCATTTTCAACAAGTAGTTTTACAACATCAAAATGTCCATTATAAATTGCAGCAAATAAAGGATTTTTTTCAGCAGTGCTTACATCCAATACAGCACCATTTTGAATCAATAACTTTACTATATCCAAATGTCCCTTAAACGAAGCATCCTTTATAGCGCCACCATCAGTTACTCCAGTACACTTATTCACATCTATTCCACGCTCAAGCAAATACTTAACTATATCTATTTTTCCCTGTGCAGATGCCATTTGTAACCATGTTCCAAAAGGTGTTTCTACATCAAGCATATCTGGATTTTCTTCTAGAATACTCTTAACTGCATCGATATTCCCTTGTTTTATCGCTTGTCTAATTTCCCTGATCAATTCTTTATCCATAATACGTAAGCTTTATTCCATAGATGTTTTCATTTGGTTGCAAAAACAAAATTCATGCCATTATCCTTTACCCATGAATCTATCTTTTTCAGCCATAAGACAAATCCTTCACTTGGCTGACATGGCATAATAAGCTTGATATTTACATTGTCTTTTACAACTGATGGAAATTCCTTTTTAAACTCTGCTCCACCAACATATCCCATGTAATTTTCTATTTTATCTAACAAAATCTCTTGATCTTCCGGAGAATCGTCAATCATTTTATCCATTACAATGACTAAATCTAATCCTCCATCTGATCTTTTCCCTATAATATCTATTGTATTAGCATCCACTGTATCTATATCCCTTTCAAAGCCAGAAAACTATTATGAACGACCCTCACCGACTCCACGTCGGAAAGGGTTTCTGTTATGCCGCATGGCGGCATGAACCTGCAGGATGCTCTACGCACACTGCAGAACAGGGCATGTCCACTATACCCCTATCCCATTGGCTTACCTTTGGGAATACTTTCCTTAAGATGTTTGCAGCTCCATTTATGTCTGCATTTGTTATTGTACCATCGTAGTGCCTGTAAAGTCCTCTCTGTATCCTCTTTCCTGAGAAAAAGTAGTTTCCTGAACTGTTCTTTTCATACACAGGGATATAGTCTTTTGCAAGAAAGTCTGCCTTTGATGTGTAGCTTTCTTCCGTGAGAAC
>NZ_AUKA01000026.1:0-36282 GCF_000424505.1 Butyrivibrio sp. XBB1001
GTCCCTATCCGGCGCGGGCGTAGGATATCTGAGAGGAGCTGTCCTTAGTACGAGAGGACCGGGATGGACGGACCGCTGGTGTATCAGCTGCATCGCCAGATGCATAAGGCTGGGTAGCCACGTCCGGAAGGGATAAACGCTGAAGGCATCTAAGCGTGAAGCCCCCCTCAAGATGAGATATCCCTGGCTTGTCCAGTAAGACCCCTTAGAGAGTATGAGGTTAGATAGGCACAAGGTGTAAGCACGGTAACGTGTTCAGCTGATGTGTACTAATAGGTCGAGGGCTTATCCAAGAAGGTTAGGAACGATTGAAAAAAGGATTTAGATTATCAGTGTTCGGTTTTGAAGGTACAAATGGTACCATGCATTTGACTGTGCATGGTTTTTGTGTATAATAGTTAAGGTATGGCCCGGTGGCTCAGCTGGTTAGAGCGCCGCCCTGTCACGGCGGAGGTCAGGGGTTCGAACCCCCTTCGGGTCGCTATTATGAAATCGGTTATTGTGAAGAGAAGTTACAATGACCGATTTTTTTCGTATAAAGATATATAGATTCCTGAACGCATTTTCATTATTGCGTTCAAGAAGTCATAGAACGATGCGAAAGGCAACAAAAAGGTTCTAGTCGTTGTAAATTAATTAGACGGCAGTTTTATACGAAAAAAGAGGAGAAAAAATGAGTGTAAGAGATTATACTGATGGTGGAATTCCAAAAACAATTGAAGAACTCAAGGATTATTGCAATAGGAATGGATTATCAGCTAGCAAAACAAGATTTTTTATAGACTACGACTATAGGGGCGCAAAAGCTTTTGGAATCTATAAGGATGAAGAAACAGGAGAGTTTGTTGTTTATAAGAACAAAGCTGATGGATCCAGAGCTGAACGGTATAGAGGAACTGATGAAGAGTTTGCTGTTGTTGAGTTATATGACAGACTTCAGTCAGAGATAACTAATCAGAAGCTTAGCTACGCAGCAGATATGGCTGAGAGAGAAAGAACAAAATATGAGAGAGATAGCGGTCTTGATGCTATAAAAAGTTTTGATATAAACAAGTATCCTGTGAGAAATGGCCTGGATGATATTTTTGATGACAAATATGAAGAGGATACTTCATATTCATACTCTGGATCGCATTCAGGATCAGGTTCTTTTAGCAATAATCCCATTATCATCATGGGAATCATACTTTTTGTTTGCGTATTTTTATTATTTGGATTATCTCATGGAAAATCCGGCGGATATAGTGGCTATAACAATAATTCTAGATATAATTATAACTACGATAACGATTCTAACTGGAACTCAGACAGCTGGAATAATTCAGATAGTTGGGATAGCTGGGGATCAGATAGTTGGGACTCAGATAGCTGGGATTCAGGCTATACAGATTGGGATTCAGACTGGTGATTCATGGATTTATGAGGAAGATTACTATTGTCAGGTAAGGAGACAATAATTATGACTAGAAGAGAAAAAGCAATGGCCAATTTCATGAATGGATATAATTGTTCTCAAGCAATTACTCTGGCTTTTGCTGATTTAGTTCCTATGGATGAAAGCACACTTTTGAAGCTGGCATCATCCTTTGGAGGAGGAATGGGGAGACTACGTGAGGTGTGCGGATCTGTCAGCGGAATGTTCATGATAGCAGGCCTTTTATATGGCTATGATGGACCTGAAACGGGAGAGAAAAAGACTGCCCACTATGCCAGAATTCAGGAACTGGCAAAAAGATTTGAGGAAAAGCATGGAACAATAGTATGCAGAGAAATGCTTGGACTTAGTGTTCGACACGACGATCCTACGCCAGAAGCTCGAACCAAGGAATACTACAAGAAGCGCCCTTGTGCAGAGATTATTGGAGATGCTGCAGAAATTCTAGAGCACTACATTGCGGAGAATCCACTGGATTAAGAGATGGGGGAATAAGGGGAGTAATGAAATTACAAGAAGTAAAATGTCCAAACTGTAATGGTTCCGATGTAGAACCTGCAGGAGAGGGACTGATGAGATGCCGCTACTGCAATACAACTTTTACAATTGACTATGATGAAGAAGATGCGGCAATGGATAAGAGTCGAATCGAACTTCAGATGCAAAGAGAGAAATTTGAGCATCAGGATAAAATGCAAAAAGAAGCTAAGAAATCCCAGAGAATAAGCATTTTAATTTTCCTTGGCATTCTATTTGCTATAATAGCCGGTTTAATAATGGCGAACACTGTAGTATTACAAGATCAGGAAGAGTCCTCCTCTGTTGTGGAGAGTAAAACAAAAGAAACTATATATGTATCGGATTTTTCAGAAATACCGGATGCTCAATTTGAAGAAATGCAAAGCCTTGCGCTTCAAGCGGCAAAAAAAGAGATTGAAATTGCTGCGATAATTGAAGTAACAGCAGAGGAACCAGAATATGTCACTAGCTACCTTCTTACCTCGAAAGAAGGAGATGACAATCGTCTGGTGTTTGTATATAAAGATACCTGGCATAAGAAGTCTGAATCCATCGAGACATATGTCTTTTACTATATCCAAGATCTCCAGCTTATTACAGATGGAACTGTTAAATACAAAACATACGTGCAAAATGTAAACGATATGTTCATGTGGAATAACACCTTTATTTACGGAGAAGAAAGCTTTGATCTATGCTATATCAAAGCAATCTCTGCAAATGCAGATTTTAATGCGATAGAAAAATAAAAGAATGGCTTCAAGGCGAATAGGCTTGAAGCTCTTTGCGTTTTATTGATAAAAATTATCACATCCTCTTGTTGATGTTCATGTTAGCGAGTGCTAACATGAACTATTAGAAAAGTCAACTAGATCAATGCACAAACAGAGGAGGAGAGCATGAGTCTAAACGAATTAGGGAAAGATAGCCAGGCAATAGTAGAAAAACTGACTGGAGATGAGAGATTTGTAAGCAGGATCACATCCATTGGCTTAACACCAGGGTGCAGTATCAGGGTGTTACGTAATGATAAAAACAGGCCAATGTTGATTTATTCAAGGGACACTATGATTGCCCTTAATAGAAACGAATGCAAAGGCATCGAGGTTACGGAGGTGGCAGGATGAGTTCAGCAAGCATAGCTCTTTTGGGCCAGCCAAACTCCGGTAAATCTACGCTATTTAATGCACTAACAGGTCTTCACCAGCATGTTGGTAACTGGCCTGGTAAGACAGTTGAGAAAAAAGAAGGAAGTTTTACCTATAAGGGGATGGAGTGTGCAATTGCAGATCTTCCAGGTTCCTATAGTCTTACTGCTAATTCAGATGAAGAACTTATAACAAGAGATTATATAGCATCCGGAAAGGCAGATGTAGTCTGTATTTTGGCAGATAGCTCACAGCTTGAGAGATCTCTTTTCATGACGGCAGATTATGCAGGCATTGATGTACCAAGTTTTCTTGTGCTGAATATGGCAGATGTGGCTGCGGATCAGGGCAAGACAATAGATGTTAAGGCAATTGAGAAAAAACTTGGTATTCCAGTCCTTCTCTTTTCTGCAACGGAAGGTAAGAAATATGAGCCTTATTATGAGATTATGGAGAGAGCAGTAAAAGAAAAGACTAGGCTCAACGTTGTAGGGTTAGAGGCGGAATATGAGAAGATAGAAGGCTACAGTCAGTTAAAAGAACTGATTCCTGAGGGAATCTTTAAAGGTTTTACAAGCATGTGGCTGGCTGTAAAGGCTTTGGAAGGAGATAAGCAGGTCCTTTCTATGTTAAGGGACGGACTTACTCAGGAGAATTACAAAAAAATTGTAAATATCTGCAGTGCAAGTCAGGGTGCAATCGCTACAGGAAGCAGCAAATTTAAGTGGATTGATGAAGTTCTTGAGGGTTGCATATCTGCTAAAAAAGAGAGCATTGCTCTTAGCAAGCTTGATAAGATCTACCTCAGCAAAGTATGGGGCAAGCCAGCTGTAATCTTGACAGTATTATTAGGCCTTTTTGCTTCTTTTATACCTGCCCTGCCGTTTATGGGAATTGGACAGGCTATAGGAGCGCTAAAGGCGCCAGTGGCAGCGGCACTAACTTCTGCTGGAGCGCCTGAAATATTGATCCAGATTGTCTGTACAGTAATAATCCAGTCGTTTTGCTATATAGTTCAGATGCTAGGCTTCGTGTTTGGAGTAACTCTTGTATTTGGGCTTCTTGAAGAAGTTGGCGTAATGGCGCGTATTTCCTATGTTTTTGATAACACTATGGGAAAACTGGGACTTCAGGGCAAGTCTGTTATGCCATTTCTTGTCAGCTTTGGATGTACTATGGGCGGAGCAGCTGGCTCAAGAGTTATTGATAACTGGGGACAGAAGGTCCTTACAATTGCCCTTGCGTGGGCAGTTCCATGCGGAGCAGCCTGGGCGGTCATTCCTATGCTTTCTACAGTATTTTTTGGACCGGGAGCTGTTCTTGTAATTGGTGCAATTTTACTTACAATGATTTTACATATGTGGGTTACAGCCAAGATTTTTGGAAGAAAGCTTGTTAAAAAGGCAGACAGATATGGAATGATAATGGAACTTCCACCATATCATAAACCTAGGATCGGAGCCCTCCTTCGCTACGTGCTTGGAAGAACTGGTGATACATTTAAGCGAGTAACTAGTGTGGTACTGCTTGTTTGCAGTGTTTTCTGGCTTCTAAGTTATACCTTTGTTCCAGGCACGCAGCCTATCTTGTATCGTATTGGAACAGCGATTGAGCCTGTAACCAAAATCTTCGGACTTCATTGGCAGCTATTCGTAGCCTTCATTGCATCTGCAGTGGGAAAAGAGGGGGCTATAGGAGTTATCAGTGCCCTTTATACCGGAGGAAATCTTTCAACTGCATTCAATGCCGCAATGAGTGGTGCCGGTACAGCTTCAAACCTGAATGAAATTCTTCTTTCAAACGTATCTAAGGCTGAGGCGCTGGCATTTATATTTGCAATGACATTCAACATGCCTTGCGTTGTTGCTCTTGCTGCAACCTTCCAGGAAACCTATTCAGTTAAATGGACAGCAAGAATTGCTCTTTACTACACTTTTACAGCACTTTTACTGGCAGCTGTCTCATATCATGTAGGTTTGCTGATCTTCTAAGGAGCAAGGTATGAAGGAATTGATGGACTTATTAAGAGACGGCCACGCCAGGACAGAGAAACTTTTGGCAATTGAACTTCACACTTCTGTAGAGGATGTAAGAAGACAGATAGAATATTTAGAACACATTGGCATGATCCGTAGGGTGGATCTTTCCTCATGTGGTGATGGATGTTCAGACAACGGTAAATGTGGTAGTAATTGCACAAAGTGCGCGCCAAAAGAGGGATTCCAGAATATGGGGATAATGTACGAGGTTGTATCTGCAAGTAACTGATTGATTGTTTTTGATAATACCCTTGAAATTGAGGTTAGCCAGTGCTAACATACCTATTAAGGTGTGATTTAAGAATTTGTGTTCAAACATATAATGTGTCTATAACACCCGCCGAAAGGCGGGTCTTTGTTTAGAATCAAGTTAGGCACAGCTAACAGCCAACCACTGAACACATAACACACAGAATATGTGAGGAGAGATATTATGAAGGAATCATTTTTGGAAATCAGCGATGTTAAAAAGAGCTTCGGAGAAGGGCAGGCAAGGCAGGAAGTTTTAAGAGGCATGAACTTTACTGTTGGGAAAGGAGAGTTTTGTGTTTTATTGGGACCATCTGGTTCTGGAAAGTCTACGCTGCTTAATATTATTGGAGGCATCGATACTCCGGATTCAGGATATGTGAGTATAAACGGCGATAAACTGGAAGAAATGAAAGAAAAAGAACTGACTATGTACAGGCGAAAGCACCTGGGCTACGTGTTTCAGATGTATAACCTTATTCCAAATCTCAATGTAAAAGAGAACATCGAGGTGGGAGCATATCTTTCAGATAATCCGCTTGATGTAGAGGAAGTACTGACTACACTTGGACTTCAGGACCATAAGTACAAATATCCCAATCAGCTTTCAGGAGGGCAACAGCAGAGAGTTTCTATAGGAAGAGCAGTTGTTAAGAATCCTGATATTCTTTTGTGCGACGAACCAACAGGCGCGCTGGACTATAAGACGTCTAAGGAAATCCTTGGCCTTATTGAAGAATGCAATAGCAAGTTCGGCAGCACAGTCATAATGGTAACCCACAATGAGGCAATTAAATATATGGCCGATCATGTGATCAAGTTAAGAGATGGCGTTGTACGTCACAATGACATCAACAGCGAGAAAATCACAGCAGCTGAGCTTGAATGGTAAGGGGGAAAAGACATGAGAAATCCGCTTATCAGAAGAATCCCCAGGGAGCTTAAGGGGGACTTTCACAAATATATCGTGATCATCATTTTCATGGTACTTATGATCGGTGTTATTTCCGGAATGTATGTTGGCCATGATAGTATGCTGGCAGCTGTTAATGAGGGAAGAGAGAAGCTAAACCTTGAAGATGGCTCTTTTGAACTGTCGAAAAGGGCCTCTCAGAGTTTCATTGAAGATATCAGCACTGGTAAAAGAGCTGATGTACGCAAGTATTTTATAGACAAGGGCATCAAGGAAGCTGACAAGGAAGTTGAAAAAGCTCTTGAAGAGGAACTGAATAAGCAAGTCACACAAGCAATCGAAGAAAACGTCAGAGAAATGTGTAATGCATATGGCATTACTGACGAGGAAATGATTAAACAGCAGATTGATAGTGCCATGGAGGAATCATATGAAGAGGCACTTTCAGAAGCAAAGGAATCAAAAGAGTATAAAAAAGCAGCAGAGGATGCTTATAAAAAGGCCCACGAAGAAGTAGAGAAAAAGGTTGATGAAGAGTGGGATAAGATTTCGGATAGATATGAACTTGAAGAAGAATATAATCCAAGTCCGGTAACTATTTACGAGAATTTCTATAGGGATGCACCTGAGGATAATGATGGAGATGGTGATGATGATGCTACAGTAAGGCTGTTTAAAAGCGATTCTCTTATCAACAGAGCAGCTTTTATCAAAGGAAGAGAGCCTGAGACTAATTCAGAGATAGCTATAGATAGAATGCATGCGGATAATGTTGGAGTAGAGCTTGGAGATAGCATTATAGTAGAGGGCAAGAAGTTTGAAGTGGTAGGTCTTTTGTCCTATGTAGATTATCTGACTCTTCATGAATCCAACACGGATTTTATGTTTGATGCCTTTGGATTTGATGTGGCAATGGTCACACCTGATGCCTTTAACAAGCTTAAGTCCAGAGTACATTTTAATTATGCATACAAATATGAAGATAGACCAGAGGACAAGATACAGAAGGCAGATTATGCAGAAAGCTTTTTAAAAGCGCTTATAACACAGACACTGGTTTATGACATAGAAATTGAGAACTATTTGCCAGAATATCTAAGGCAGGCCAGTAACTTTGCTCCTTCCGATATCGATGGGGATTCAGCGGCAACGAGTATTTTGTGCTATATACTGATAGCCGTTATTGCATTTATATTTGCAATCATTATTGGAAATACAATAGACAAAGAGGCTGAAGTTATAGGAACTTTAAGGGCTTCTGGATACAGTAAAAAAGAACTAATAGTCCACTATATGACTATGCCTATTATAGTAACGCTGATAGGAGCAGTAATTGGAAATGTTCTGGGCTACACTGCCTTCAGAAATGTGGCCGTTAATCTTTATTACAACAGTTATAGCCTTCCACCATGTCACCTGGTATGGAGTAATACTGCTTTAATTAAGACCACAATCATACCGCTTTTACTAATGTTTTTCATAAATCTGATTGTAATTGTCAGAAGAATGCAGCTTAGCCCGCTTCGCTTTTTACGTCACGACCTTACAAAAACCAGGAGAACTAAAGCCAGAAGGCTTCCCCGCTGGTCATTTATCAGGAGGTTTAGACTTAGGATACTATTCCAGAATATGCCTAATTATCTGGTACTCATAGTGGGAGTTGTGTTCATAGAACTGATGCTGTGCTTTGCATTTGGCCTTCCGGATTCTCTTTCACATTATGCAGATGAGGCGCCAGATATGATGTTTGCTGAGTATCAGTATATGCTCATGGACTACAGGGATGAGGATGACAATATTATCGAGACAAAAGAGCCATCGGCAGAGGCCTTCAGTGCCAAGACGCTTCTTTTCCCAAGGGGCGCCAATGCTCTTTTTGAAGGAAGAGGAAGCGGCGGTGATGAAAAGGTTACAGTGTATGGTATTTCTGAAAACAGTGCATATATAAAGCTTGAAAGTAATCTGACCCCTGGCCAGGGATATATTTCCAGTGCTTTTAGTGAAAAGTTTGGTTTAAAGAAAGGCGACCGGATTACTCTAAGCGAAGAATATGAGAATAAATCTTATGAATTTACCGTGTCTGGAATAGTTGATTATGACGGGGGAATAGCTCTTTTTATGGATAAAGAGAGCTTTGATACAGCATTTGACAAGGATAAAGAGGAATTTACAGGATTCTTTTCACATAATGAAATAACAGATATTGATGATCAGAGTATTGCGACAGTCATAACTGAAGAGGATATTACAAAAGTGACAGTTCAGCTAAATCACTCTATGGGAGGCTTTATGAATGTATTCAAATACGCCCTTGTGGTTCTGGCTGCAGCACTTATTTACCTTCTGGCCAAGATAATCATTGAGAGAAACGAGCATTCAATTTCCATGGTCAAGATCCTTGGTTTTAAAAATACGGAAATTGGCTCGCTATACATAATCCCAACAGCCATCATGGTAACGCTGTTTTCAATAATTGGTTTTGCTGCTGGATATTACCTGATGATATGGATTTTCCATGTATTTATGCTGCAGATGGATGGGTATTTTGTTTACTACATGAAACCGGCTTCCATGATTTTGTCAGTACTGTATCTGCTGGTTGGTTATGGTTTGGTATCTATTGTGGACTACATAAGGATAAAGAGAATTCCTATGGATGTTGCACTTAAAAATGCAGATTAATTGAAAAAAATTATCAAATAGTATTATTGTAAAGGGTTAAATGTTAGCATATACTAACATTTGGCCCTTTTTCTATGGGTGATTGTATTAAGTTTCTTATGAAAAAGAGTCACAAAAATATTCCAAAGAATGGGGGAAGTATGAAGAAGTTAAAAAAGTTTGGGAAGGCGTTTTTGTCTTTTCTCTGCGCAGTTGTAATGACTGTGTCTATGTTTTTTCCAAGTATCACTGCGATAGCAGCAGAAGAAAATGAACAAAGCAAACTCAGTGTAACGGAAGTTAAATACTCTGAAGGAGCTATAGTATTTAGCTTTAACATTAGCGGAGATGAGCTATACTCGGTAGCCCAGCAGGGACTAAAGGTATTGGTGGGAGAAAAAGAAATCTCCTATGACCCTGATCATAGCTATTATAGTTACAACGAAAAGGGAACCTATGTAAAAAATGGAAACAGCATATATTTTTATCCTTCTGATTTCGAAGAAGGGGAAAATATTGTAACACTGTCCACAGATTCTCAGACACTTAAGGTTGGTGTTAAAAAGACGGTTACTGGAACGGATTATTTTGGATATCCAAGCGGCTATGAAATAGAGCGTTTTGATGTCCCTTCTGAGGAGCCAGAACCAGTTGAGACACCTGGAGAAAATGAGGGAAAAGAGAAAGCTCTTTTTATAAGGCTTGTAGGCTCTTTTGAGTCTAAGATGGTTGGAGAAGAGGATGTTGATGCCATATCTGGCGCAACTTCTGTTTCTTATCTTCCAGAAAATACTAATTCTGTTAAGCTTCAGGCGGCACTTGTAGATTATGCATCTGAAATTGGTCAGGTTAGTGAAGAAGACTGGCATGAGCTTAGCTATTTTAACCAGGAAGAAGGCGGAGTCAGAGTTAATGATGATCCTACAAAGACAAGAGTAGTTATTGAGCCCCAGTGTCCTGGAGTAGAGGGTAGCTATAACATTTTTACAGGAGATGTAATCTTAAGCGGCAAGCCGGAAACAGCTGGCGTATATAAGGTGTATGTGGAGTTTACTGATACTGATGGAAGATCTGCAGTAAGTAATCAGGTTGATTTTACAGTTAATTCAACTGATGAAAAGCTCTGCGAGCGTCTGACACTTGCAAATTGCACACAGACAGCAGATGGCATGTATATTTATGACCAGGATCCATGGTATATCAGGGATTTTGGTACAGATACAGTAGTTGTTCCAAAAGAGATAAAGGCATGGTATGGCTCTCACACTCTTGGAACATATTCTGAGGTAGGCGAGATCATTTCACTTACAAATGGCCAGGAGCCCAGGCAGACTCTTGTAATTCCTGAGGGATGCGACCTTACAATGGTAAACGTAAGGGTACACAGCGGTGTCAGGATCATAGTTCAGAAGGGCGCTAAGTTCTCTATCAGGCAGTCTACTCTTGAGGGAATAGTTGAAGTTGAAAACGGCGGATGGTTTTCCTGTGATTATGTAGACTATGGCGAGAATAAAGGCTTTATCTACGGATCAGTCATAAATGGCCAGTTGAGGCTAAAGGATGGGGCAGCTATTGAAAACGCCAGGATCATCTCTCATACAAACTATTCTGCAAGGGATGATGAAAATAGAAGAAACCAGGAGCCAGTGGTTACTGTTGAAGGTAATGTAAATGTAAAAGGCGATTTATACATCCTTGCAGATGAAGCACCAAATGGCTCTTACGGCCAGACAGGGCTTCTGGTAAAAGGAACTCTTAATATTCCAGAAGGCTCAACAGTTGCTGTATATGGAGGTGGAAGCTCTAATCTTACAGCCAAAGGCGGCGATGCCATCGTGATGGATGGTGGACTTATCCAGGGAAATGGAAACCTTATAGCAGTTGGCGGCTTTGGAATGAATCTTACAGCAGATAGAAGCATTTTAGGCGGTGGTGCTGCTGTTTCTGGAAATGGTAACCTGGATGTCAAGAATATATATGTAGAAGGCGGATCTAGCTTTGATGCCCAGGTAGAGCCAGTTCAGGGAAGTATCAATGTATCTACAAGATCATCAGTTACTGAAAAATATGGTAAAACAGACGGTACAACCAGTGAAACCTACTGGCATGGCACAGGGGATAATAATACAGTTCCAGATAAAGAGCTCTATTTCCCAAATGCAGAGATTTCAGAGACAGAGCCTGAAGATCCAGTGGCAGATGAAAAATCCTACAAGGACGGAACCTATATTGGTGTTGGTCAAGGCAAAAAAGGTGAGATAAAGCTTTCTGTTACTATTAAAGATGGGCAGGTAGAAAACCTGGAAGAGTTAGAACAGCAAGAAACACCAGGATTCTGGGAAAAGGCCAAGGCTCTTTTAGAAAGTATTATAAAAAAACATCCCAGGAATTCAGAGGTAGATTCTATTGATGGCATAAGTGGAGCGACATTAAGCTCTAATGGAATCAAAGCTGCGGTAAAAGACGCTTTTGATCAGGCTGCCAAGGCTGCCGAAAGCGAGGAAGATACTGATATTAGTGGTGTCACTTTGCAGGGAACAGGAACCTGGAGTGATCCTTACCAGATAGGCAGTGTAAAAGAGCTACTAAGATTTGCTCAAAACGTTGACGATGGAACAAATTACTCAGGCGAATATGTAGCTTTAACTAAGGATTTAGACCTCTCTAAAATAGAGAACTTTAATGCCATAGGAACCGAAGATGGTTTTGACATTTTTGCTGGAAACTTTGATGGCCAGGGACATGTGATCAAAAATGTAAATATCAAAGCTGAAGGTGCATCAGCTGCAGGCTTTTTCACAGCTCTTAATTCAAGCGCCAGCGTTAAAAATCTAAAGCTTGAAAATGTTCATATAGAAGCAACAGGAGACTTAAGTTTATACGTAGGACTTCTGGCTGGTAATATTAAAAAATCAGCTGTTATCAATCACTGCTTGGTTACAGGCCAAGTTGACTTAAAGTCAGACTCATGCACCATAGAGGCCGGTGGTATAGTCGGAAATATGATGCTGAAATCCGCAGTTCTAAACTGCTACAGCGATGTGAAGATAAATGCGGAACTGGCAGATGGAATCACAGCAGATATAGGTGGAATTGCCGGTCTATCCAAGATGAATGCACTTGTTTTAAACTGTGCAGCCAAAGGTCAGATTGTAGCAACTACCAGCGATAAAGTGCAAGCTGGCGGAATTATTGGTAATGCCATGGGTAAGACTCAGAATGTGGTAGCAGCCGTAGATGTCCAGAGTACTGGCACAAATGGAGCTGTTTTTGGAGTCCTGGATTCATTCGGCTTTGCGCAGGATTACTATGCAATGGGAACAGGGCTTAAGCCTGCCGGAAATACTGATGAGGCCGCATATGAAGGAACTCTTTCAGCGCAGCAGCTTAATTCCAATATCTCCAGCCTGCATAAGACTTATGACTCCTATGATTTCTATAAATGGGAAGAGGAAGATAATATTTTTAGACCATCAGATGAACTGTGGCATGAAGTTGTAATTGATGCATCAATATTTGATGGCGGCCAGGGTACAGCAGATGATCCTTACAGGATTGCGACAAAAGAGCAGCTTGTAGCCTTTGCGTCATCATTGGATACAGAAATCTTGTATGATGGCAAATATGTTGAGCTGGTAAAAGATATAGATATTTCTGATATTGCAAACTGGGAACCAATCGGTGGTTCGGAATTTGCATTTAATGGAACTTTTAATGGAAATGGCCACACTATATCAGGGCTTAAGGAAGGAACAGCTGATGCGCCCAGAAAGCTTAGCACAGAGCTTTCAGATTTCTCTAATGCTATAGGTCTTTTTGGAACCCTTGGCATTGATGCTGTTGCTAAAAATGTTAAGCTTACAGGCGTTGAAGTCTACGTATATCGTGACGATGCAAGCTTTGTAGGCGGTATTGTAGGATATATGCAGGGTCTTACCGATGAAAACTCCAGAAAGGGAGCTATTATCGATAACTGCTATGTTCAGGGAAGGATATATTCTACAACCCACGAGAAAAATGCCTATGTAGGCGGAATTGCAGCTCGTCAATATAAAGGAGCTATCATCAACTGCCATACTGATGTTGATCTTAGGTCCACTGTAGAATACGGTGAATCCATAGCTTCAGTTGGTGGCATAACAGGTATGACCAACAGAGGACTTGTTGCAAACTGCTATTCTACAGGCAAGTACTTTGGAAGCATGGCTCGCGATATTGAGAACGAAATAGAAGGAATGTCTTCTGTAGGCGGCCTTGTGGGAGTAGATGCAGGAGATCTGGTAAACAGCTATTCAAGTGGAGATACAGTATCAGAGCACTACAGCATTTATACTGGAGCTGTAACAGGCTGGATTACTGGAATTGGTAAGGCTTATCAAAGCTATTACGATAAGACAAAGACTATGACCATTGCTGGGAGAAAAGAGGCAGAGGTTCAGCCCTATGGAACAAAGACTGTAGGCGGTGTCAATGAGGAAGGCGTTGCCTACGAAGGCGGTGTTGTAGATGGACTAGAGCCATTTACAAAAGAAAATTACTCGGGCATTGCCGATAAATTAAACGGTAACTTTAGTTCTTTTGCCATTGATGTGACAAAGTACGGCCTTAGTAATAATAGCCTTAAGACGTGGGCTTACAGGGACGGAGCTGTAGTACTTACTGATGAATACGCAGCTATCACCTACGTTCAGCCTGAGGCTGAGAAAGTGCCGGTAGTTCCACTTGTTATGAAGGATGGAACCTGGTACGGAAGAGACAGTAAAGCCATAGTCACTGTTAAGATCGTGGTAAAAGATGGAAATGCTATCTCAGAGGAAATCCTTACAGGAAGCAAGGACGATACAGAAAATTACGAGAAAGCCAGGGCAAGAGCAGAGAGCAAGGCTATCTACGGTGACAGAACAGGGTACGGCGCTGGTAACCCGGCAGTCTTTGCTGGCGGAGATGGCTCCAGGGAAAATCCATATCTGATTGCCGATGAACATCAGCTCAGGTATATAGCAGAGGCTATCTGCGAGGATGAAACCTGGGAAGGCAAATACTTTAAGCAGACAAAAGATATAGCTCTTTCAAGTGAAGATTTTATGCCTATTGGATTTGCTATAAAGGCAAAGATCATGGGAGATCCTGTGTTGTACAGCGCTTATCCTTTTAGAGGTAACTTCGATGGTGCAGGACATACTATAACTGGACTTAGAATTGGCGAACGCTCAAATCCTGCAGCAATGTATACAGCTGCGATGTTTGGCTTTACAGGCGGAGACTATGAGTCAAACCTGGCATACGGGGATGATGTCCTGAAGGTTGAACTTAAAAACATACATCTAAGAGATGTGTATATCAATAATGAGGTACCTTACGATACATATACTGCGGGACTTGTTGGAACTGGCCAGAACGGCGTGTTTATCGATAACTGCAGCGTGACTGGTAAGATTGCTGTGAAGGCCGATGATATTGCAAGTAGAGGTGCAGGTCTTGCAGCCAGCATGTTAAGGGGCCTTGTTACAAACTCCTGGACTGATGTGACTATAAGCGCGATCACTGAAGATGGTGATGTGTATGCGGGCGGTCTTTTTGCTGTGACAAACCGTATTAATGCCATTAACTGCTATACACTTGGCGATGTTTACGGGACAGCTAATACCAACAACAAGGTCCATATTGGCGGACTTACAGGTATGGCAGGCGCATTCCAGTACAACTGCTATGCGTACGGAAATATAACTTCCAGCAGGCCAACTATCGACATCGGTATAGCTGATGGAAGAATTGCAAATGTAGCCTATGACAGAAACTGCTATTTTAATAGTGATGCAAGACTTACAGAAAACGGAGTTGTGCTTGAGAGTGTATACACCGGAGCTGACGGAACTGGAAGCAGCAAGGATACTACATTTGCCAAGACAAAAGAAGAAATCGGCAGCAAGGCTTTTGCCGACCTTCTCAACAAAAATGTGGACAATGTGGCCTCTGAGCTTGAAGTTTCTGATGAAGAACTTGGCGGAATCATGAGCATATATTATAAAGGAGGCCCTGAAGGACTTAGAAGATGGGTGATTTCAGAAGGCAAGGCAGTATTTGCTGATTCTGAGGCAAAAGAAAATCCTAAGGAGCAGCCTGGAAATTCAGGAAATCAGGGAAATGCTGGTAACCAGAGCGGTTCTGATGATCAGAGTGAAGCTGGTAACCAGGGCGGTTCTCAGGCTGCACAGGGAAGCGGATCTTCAACTAATGCACCTGTAGGAAGTTCTTCAGGAAGCAGTACAGCGAAGACAAACGCATCAAAAGCTGGCGGTCAGAGTGCTACTCAGGCGACAAGCCCAGCTCCAGGCACAGGAAACAGCACTGTACTGGGAGCAAAGAGAGGGGCAGATAAAAATGCTGCAGCCAGTGAAAAAGTGAGAAATGATGCAGCAGATGCTGAAAATTCAGGCGTTGATACTTCTGCCAGTGATAAATCTGGCGACAATGCAGCTGTAAGTGAAACATCTGTCACAGATAGTGCTGAAAGCGGAGCCTCGGACAGTGCCGCGGCAGATATTTCTAATGAGGATGTTCCACTTTCAGCAGAAGTAGATACCAAGAGCCCAATTAGTCCCATTGCTGTAGTTGTGATAATTATTCTGGCCGGTGGATTCGTGGCTGGCGGAGTAGTTATAAAGCAGAGACTTGTACGATGAGACAATAAATAAGTTTCTTGCAAAGAAGCAGAGGAAGCCTGCGAGAAAAAATGAATCATAGGATTGTCAACCTAATTCAACAGAAAGGTTGACAATCCTTTTTTTACATGTTACTTTCTATTATGCTTGAAAAAAATATAAGACATAAGGAGAGTAACATCATGAGTAACACAAGCGCAGTTGCTGGCAGAAGCAACGTTAAGGTTTTAGATCTGGTTTACATATCAATTGGAGCAGCTCTTATCGCTATCTGTTCATGGATCAGCATTCCTACAGCAGTTCCATTTACACTCCAGACATTTGCAGTATTTTTTGTCCTTTTACTTCTTGGAGGTGAGAGAGGAACTATTGCAACACTTATATATATATTACTTGGTGCGGTGGGTGTTCCAGTATTTGCAGGATTTAGCGGTGGCATAGGAGTTCTTCTTGGAAGCACAGGCGGATATATCATCGGCTTTTTGTTCATGGGACTTATTTATATCGTCCTTACAAGAGTATTTGGTAAGAGCCTTGCAGTTAAGATAATAGCACTTGTTCTGGGGCTTGCTGTTTGCTACGCCTTTGGAACAGTCTGGTTTATGTATGTTTATACTAGAAACACTGGAGATATCGGAATTATGGGCGTTTTGTCATGGTGTGTATTCCCATTTATCCTTCCAGATCTTTTCAAGATGGCTCTGGCATTTGTCGTTGCTAAAAGAGTTGAACCAGCAATAAAATAAGGAAACTAAATAACCCCCTAGGGGGCTTATATTTTGTTTTTTGATGTAATAAACTCTTATTTGCGAAAAAAAGCAGATAGGAGTTTTTTATATGAAAAAGAAAGTATTGGGATTGGTATTGGCGGCTGTAATGGCTGTCGGAGTAGTAGGATGTGGAAATAGCGCTTCTTCAGAACCAAATATTTTGAAGACAGCAGCATCTTTTGCTTATGCAAGCCTTGATGTTCACAAGGAATATTATGGCTGGTACACATCAATTTATGGTGTATCTGAGGCTCTTTTTAAGATGGATGAGAATATGAATGCAGCTCCTTGCCTTGCAGAGGATGCTAAGGCTGATGGAAGTGTATGGACCATCACTTTAAAGGATGGTGTTGCTTTTTCAAATGGAACACCTCTTACAGCTGATATGGTTATCAGAAACCTTCAGAGAGTTGCTGAAGTTAATGAGAGATTTGCCTACGTTGCAGACTTCAAGATGACTGCAGTTGATGACAAGACAATTGAGATTGATACAGGTGATGTATATCCAACACTTAGAAACGAGCTGGCAAGCCCTGAGTTTGGAATGGTAGACCTTGATGCTACAACAGATTTTGACAATGATCCAGTTTGTACAGGACCATTTGTGATTTCTAAGTTCCAGCCAGAAGGAGATGTAGAAGTAACTAAAAATACAAATTACTGGGGTGGCGATGTAAAACTCGATGGAGCTATTTTCTACTATATGCAGGAGGATGATCCAAAGCTCCTTGCTATGCAGAGTGGAGAAATCGATTGTTACAACAGTGTTTCATCTGCAGCACTTACTGTTTATGAGAGTGAGCCTGACAAGTACAACGTGGTTTCTATTCCAGGTGCAAGACTTCAGTATTACATTCTTAACGAGAACACTCTTGATGCTTCTGTACGCGAAGCTATCAATTTAACTGTTGATAAGGAAAAGATTGCCAGCTACTTATCAGGAACTGTTTCAGCTGCAGTAGGACCATTTAATACAAATGCTGCATATGGAAAGGTAACTGTTCCAGCAGTAGATACAGCCAAGGCAAAAGAGCTTCTTGAAAGTGACGGATATACACTTGGAAGCGACGGTTTCTATGAGAAGGATGGCCAGAAGCTTACTATCAGTATCAAGTATTATGCTGCAAGATCTCTTGATACACTTGCACTCCTTATTCAGGAACAGCTCAAGGAAATCGGCATTGATTCAGTACTCGGCGTAGAAGAGGATCCAGATGCCACATATATTGCAAACAGTGATTTTGATCTGGCTCTTTATTGCATGATTGCAGATAAGTCTGGTGACCCACTTTACTTTATAGAGTCAACTTTAAAGGACGGCGCATATTATGATTGCGGCGGATTTAATGATGACCACTGCGAAGAGCTTATTAACCAGCTCAAGTTTGAGACAGATACTGCAAAGAGAGCAGAACTTGCAAACGAGATTGTACAGATAGCTATTGATGACAATGCTTTTGGCTACGTTGGTCTTTTCAACAATACAACTGTACTTCGCAAGGGCGTTTCTGGATTTGCAGAAAATATTCCATTTGATTTTTATGGCATTGATGCGGAGACAACTATTGAATGATAAAAAGAGTTATTAAAAAGCTTTTTTGTTTAGTAATAGTACTGGTCATCCTTAGCTTTTTGGTATTTGCACTTTTATATATTGCGCCTGGCGATCCTGCTGAAAAAAGACTTACTTCGCAGGGGGTTGCCATTACAAAAGAAGTGCTTGACTCAGAGCGTGAGAGACTAGGTCTTTTAAAGCCATTCCTCGTTAGATACGGGGAATGGCTACTGTGTATTGTAAGGGGAGATTTTGGCATCTCTTTTAAAGATGACATGCCTGTAGCTCCAAAGCTTGTGGCAGGACTTAGGAACACCAGCATTTTGGCACTTACAAGTCTTTTTGTTTCACTTATTATTTCTTTTCCGCTGGCAATTATTTCAGCCATTAGAAAAGATGGGATCACAGATCATATTGTGAGGCTGTTTTCCTTTGTGGGAAATTCGCTTCCAAACTTCTTGATATCGGTACTATTGATGTACTTACTGTGCATAAAGCTTAATCTTTTCCCAGTAATTGCAAGTGGTAATATTCAGGGACTATTTATGCCAGTGGTTTCCTTGGCAATTCCTATGACAGGGAGATTTGTAAGGCAGATACGATCTGAATTTCTAAATGAGATGAAGGAAGACTACATTATAGGCATGAAGGGACGAGGAGTAAGTTGCAGGTACATTATCCTGAATTTAGTCCACAACTGCCTTGGCCATGTTTTTACTATTGTAGCACTTCAGATAGGCTCTCTTATGAGCGGCAGTGTTGTAATTGAGACTATATTCAGATGGCCAGGAATTGGCAAGCTGGTGATGGATTCTATAACAGCCAGAGATTATCCTGTGATAATGGGATTTGTGATCATAATGGGTACTATCTATGTAGTTATCAACCAGCTTTCTGATATTTTATGTCATTATTTGGACCCGAGGACAGAAATTTGAAGAAAAAGAAGATAAAGGCAAAAATAATAGTGGTTTCGGCCATTGCGATAATGCTTATCCTTGTGACAGTTTTTGCGGATTTTTTTGCACCGAATGACCCATATACAACAAGTGCTGCATCCATAAGACTTGCTCCTTGCCTGAAATATCCTTTTGGAACAGATAACCTGGGAAGATGCGTCTTATCAAGGGTTCTTTATGGAGGAAGAACTACGATTGCAGCGACCTTTGCTCTTGTTTTTATTTCCTTTGCCATTGGCGCGATTGTTGGTATGCTGTGTGGCTATTACGGAGGAATCTTTGACAAGCTTCTTATGAGAATAGCAGATATTTTGCTGGCTTTTCCGCAGATGGTTGTGGCTATTGTGGTGGCCGGTATTCTAAATGGGGGTCTTGGTGGAGCAATGATAGCTCTTGGGATAACTATGTGGGTGAGCTTTGCAAGACTTTCAAGAAGTCACACATATTCTCTTAAAAACCAGGATTTTATTAAGGCGGCTCTTTTCGCAGGAAAAAGTGATCTATACATAATTGCAGTTCACATTTTCCCAAACATACTTCCGCCGGTTTTGACAAATGCCCTTACACAGATCGGAACAACTATGATTGGCTTGTCAGGTCTTTCTTTTCTGGGACTTGGTGTTGTTCCTCCTGCTGCAGAGTGGGGATCAATGATAAGCGAGGCAAGGGCTTATATTCAGATTGCTCCCTGGGCCGTTTTGTATCCTGCACTTGCCACTGTATTTACTATTATAGTATTTAACTATCTTGGAGATGTAGTAATGGATTATAGAGAGGCCTGAAGTATGGATGAGAAATTACTTGAAATAAAGAACTTAAGTGTTGCATACGATGAGTCTCTGGTAATAAAAAATGTGAACCTGGATATTTACAAGGGCGAAGTTTTCTGCCTTGTAGGGGAGTCAGGTTCTGGAAAATCAACACTTATTAAGGCGATATGCCGCAACAAATATGCAAAGATAACTGGTGGAGAAATCTTCTTTAGAGAACAATGCATTTCTGATATTAAGGATAAGGAAATGGCCAGTTTTCTAGGCTGTAGAATTGGTCTTATTCAGCAGAATCCGGAAGGAGCATTTAATCCCCTTAGAAAACTAAGTGATCAGTTTAATGAAACTGTTAAAAGTCATGGTAAAAAGCTGGACAAGGAAAAGCTTAACAGGATTTTTTCCACCTTGAACCTAAAGGATATGGACAGAATATTGAAAAGCAGGCCCTATGAGCTTAGTGGCGGTATGAATCAGAGAATAGCTATAGCAGCCTCTTTTATCCTGGAACCAGAACTGTTATTGTGCGATGAAATAACAAGCGCTCTTGATGTAACGACGGCCATTGCTGTGACAGACGAACTTCTAAGACTAAAAAATGATATGAACGTAGCTATTGTTCTTGTTACTCATAACCTTGGGATTGCGGCCAATATCGCTGATAGGATTGGAATCATGTATAAAGGGGAAATTGTGGAAATAGGCGCTACCAGTAAAGTGCTCGAGAATCCACAGCATGAGTACACAAAGAGACTGTTACAGGATGTTCCCAAATTAAAGGCGATATAGACAATGACTATACTTGAAGGAAAAAATTTAAGTAAAAAATTCATAGATAAAGACAAAGAGATAGCTGCTTTAAGTGACATAAGTTTCACGCTGGAAGAAGGCGAGATTCTAGGAATTGTTGGAGAGAGTGGATCAGGAAAGAGCACACTTTTAAAGGTTATTTCTGGTCTGGTAGTTCCAGATGAAGGGCAACTAATTTTTAAAGGAAACAAATATAACGGGCAAAAGGCTAGAGATACAGGTAGATTTTTGCAATATATCTTCCAGAATCCCCTTAGCTCTTTTGACCCCAGATTATCGATGGAAAAATCTGTTCTTGAAAGTGGCCGTGGCAAGAAAGATTTAGTAAGACTTTATGGCATTTTGGAAGAAGTTGGTTTAAATAAGGAATTGCTGCAGCGAAAGCCCTCTGAATTATCTGGGGGACAGTGCCAGCGTATGTCTATTGCCAGAGCGCTTTATTCTGGAGCAGACATACTTCTATGCGATGAAATTACTAGTGCACTTGATGTGTCAACACAGGCGCAGATAACAAAACTTCTTCATAATCTAAAGGATAATGGGAAACTATCCGCAATTTTTGTATCCCACGATATTGCACTGGTGCGTATGCTATGTGACAGAGTGATTGTCATGAAGGATGGAAAGTGTGTGGAGCAAGGAATTTGTGAGGATCTGATCAGCAACCCTCATGAAGAATATACAAAAAAATTGGTAGAAAGCGCCGTTAGGCAGAGCATATAGAGGATTTAGAATGATAGCAAAGCAGTTAATTGTTAATGATAATTATGAATACTGGATAAAGAGAGCTAAAGGCTATTCTGAGGTAAATCAGGAAGAACTTGCCGGAATACAGCGAACTACATGGAAGGAACTTCTTGACAGAGAGATAATGGAGCATTTTAAGCTTTCTCCAGCAGATAGAGCAAATATAAGAATTCTGGATATTGGAGCTGGCCCGGGATTTTTGTCAATCATTCTGGCTGAACTAGGATATAGCGTTACTGCAGCAGATTTTGCAGAGACTATGCTTGCAGAAGCCCACAAGAACGCGGGAGATCTAGCTGAAAAAATAGTATTCAGAAAAGAAAATGCTATGGATCTGAAGTTTGAAGACGAGGCCTTTGACGTTATTATAAATAGAAATCTTACATGGAACCTTCCTGATCCCGAGAAGGCTTATGAAGGCTGGCTCAGGGTTTTAAAGAAAGGTGGCATTTTATTTATTTTTGATGCCTGTTGGTATGGATACCTTCGTGATGAGGTTAAGAGAAAAGAGTACTTAAAAGATCGTGAAATGGTCAAGGAAAAAGGCTTTGAAGATTACGATATTGGTGAGAACTTCGATAAGATGGAGGCTATAGCTGATACTCTTCCATTAACTGGAATCCTGCGACCTGACTGGGATAGAGATGTCTTTATGCGCAAGGGAGTCCAGGCAGTAGAATGCGTAGAAAATATCGGAGAAAAAGTCTATTCAGAAAAAGAAAAAGTAAATTATGCATCTACTCCGATGTTTATGATCAAGGTGGTTAAATAATGAGCGAACTTAAATATATTCCTTTCGAGGAAGAATCTACAGAAATAAAAAACAGGGTAGAAGACTACTGGACTGTGAGAGCAGACAGCTTTTTTGCCCAGAAGCAGCATGAGCTGGAAAGTGAAAAGGCCCAAAAGTGGTTAGAGGCAATCCTTACTAAAATTACAGATAGCTTTGGCAATAAGCCGGTTTCTGATATCAAGATACTTGATGTTGGCTGTGGAGCGGGCTTTTTTACAGTCCTTCTTGGAAAAGAAGGCTTTGATGTTACAGGAATTGATCTTACAAAAGAAATGGTATCCAAGGCCAATAAAATGATTGAACTTAATGGCCCTTTTGAAGGTAATGTAAAGGCGATTGATATGGATGCCGAGAGTCTTAAATTTGCTGATGAAAGCTTTGATGTGATCGTTACCAGGAACCTTACATGGACACTTCCACACCCTGTTGATGCATATATGGAATGGTCAAGAGTTCTTAAAAAAGGCGGATTATTGCTTAATTTCGATGCAGAATACGCAAAGGGTGAGCACAATCTGGATAATCAAAACAACCTTGCCCACAAGGACATTATTAAAGTGCTTAAGGATGAGTGTCATGAGATTTATCACATGCTTACTATCAGTACACTTGACAGGCCAGAGTGGGATATTGAGGTTTTGAGAAGATCAGGTTTCAAGAGTGTGGTAACAAACACTGATTTTTATAAGACAATCTATGATAAGAAAGATGAATTCTACATTCCTGATAAGATGTTCATGATATCTGCACAGAAATAATATAAAAGAACTGCTCCTATCTTTTACGAAGAAGTTGAAAGTGAAGCATCCGCGATATAAGATGATTATGTTGAACTGCGGAAGTGACGATGATCTGCCGCAATTTACTATCATCACAAAGGGGAACGAGACATGAGACTGATATTTGTAAGGCACGGAGATCCCGATTACCAGCATGACTGTTTGACTGAGACTGGTAAACAGCAGGCTGCAAGCACGGCTTTAAGGCTTCAAGATGAGAAAATAAAGGCAATCTATTCATCGCCTATGGGAAGGGCCAGAGAGACAGCAGGTTTTACGGCTTTAGACCACGGGCTTGATGTTCAGAATCTTGATTTTATGCATGAAATCTGGTGGGGAGATAAGGACCCTGATATTGAGGATAGCAGGAAAATCCCATTTGAAGGGCATCCCTGGTCTATTGCTTACAAGGCGCTGACAAGTGAGCCTTCCTATGCTGGTGAAAAGTCTTGGGAGGAACACCCATATTTTAAAAACAATATCTGTATGGATTACTTTGACAGGATAAATACTGGAATTGATAATCTCTTACTTCAATATGGACTTAAAAGAGAAGGGGATTTCTACAGATGTGTCCAGGAAAATAGCGATACTATAGCTCTTTTTGCTCATGGAGGCTCTGGAGCCATTCTGTTTTCGCATTTGCTGGCTATTTCTTTTCCTATAGTCCTGACAACACTACCATTTGGGGTTTGCTCAGTATCGATATTTGCTTTTGACGCCATGGAAGGAGAAATGGCAATTCCCAGACTAGAGCTTTTTAACGACATGAATCACCACAGTGGACATAAATTAAATTTCGAAATGTAGCTAGATTAAAAAATAGAGCGCAAATATAGAAAATAAGCATATAATTGGGTTATGAATTATAGTCCAGTTATATGCTTTTTCTTTGCGTATATAGTAAATGGATATTACAGGGGTGACAGGGTATGAGAAAAGAAAGTATTGATGAAAAATGGACCTTCCGTAGAGGGTTTGTAGATTCTCTTGGAAGTTTAAAAGAAGATCCGGGAATAGTTATTGATCTTCCACATGATGGTATGATTGGAACGCAGGTAAGGCCTGATGCTCCTGCAAGGTCGGATAGCGGGTATTTTGTAGGAGATCTTACAAATTACACCAAATACTTGGTGATTCCCAAAGAGTGGGAAAATGAATGCGTTGGCCTATATTTTGACGGTGCCATGATGAATGTCACTGTTGAAATAAACGGCTGCAAGGTAGGAAGCCAGCACTATGGATATGCGCCATTTTATGTGGATCTGACAGACTATGTGACTTTTGGAAAAGAGAACAGGATAACTATAAACTGTAATACCAGCATGTATGTTAATTCCCGCTGGTACACAGGCTCAGGCCTATATAGAGGAGTGAAGCTGTGCCATGGTCCCAGAGTACAACTAGTGCCAGATGGATTATTCGTTCGCACCAGGGAAGTTGCTGATTGCTATGCTTTTATTGAGGCAGAGGCTGAAATTGCAAATCGCACTTTGGATAATAGACTGGTTGAGGTTTCTCTTTTTATCTATAAAGAAAATTCGGATGGAAAAGAGTATGAGACAAAGCGTGTCATACAGATAAATTCAGGGAAAAGCCAAGTGGCTAAAATGGCCATAAACTTAAAGAACCCGGTGCTGTGGGACGCTGAAAATCCAAATCTATACAGGATAAAGGTTATAGTAAAGAGCCTTGGCGTGTACAGGACGCATTTTATTCCGGAAGATACTAAAGAAGTTGATGAAGAGGAGACTCTTTTTGGAATCAGGACTATCACTGCAGATTCCATTCGAGGCCTTATGATAAACGGAAAGACTGTAAAGCTTAAAGGAGGCTGCCTTCACCATGACAATGGTCTTCTGGGAGCAGTATCTCTTTATGCCGCAGAGGAGAGAAAGGTCAGAAAGCTCAAGGAAGAGGGCTTTAATGCTATCAGAACAGCTCACAATCCGCCATCTGCTGCACTTATAGAAGCCTGTGACAGACTTGGAATGTATATCTTTGATGAAGCCTTTGATGCCTGGGGCATAGCTAAGCGAAGCGGCGATTACAGCCAGTTTTTTGCAAACGACCATCAGAAGGACCTTACAGCCTTTGTAAAAAGAGATAGAAATCATCCCTCAGTTATCATGTGGTCTACAGGTAATGAAATTCCTGAAAGAGGCGGCCTTAATAATGGCTATTCTCTTGCAACAGAGCTTGCCGAAACAATTAGAAGGCTTGATGGAACAAGGCCTGTCAGCAATGGTATCTGTTCTCTTTGGAGCGGCCTTGATGATGAACTGGTGGGAACCAAGAGCCAGCTTCAGAATACTTCGGAAGGACTATTTGACACCAGCTGGGAGACTATAACAGAGCCCTTTACTAATGGACTTGATATAGTGGGATATAACTACATGGAGGAACTGTATGAGCGAGATCATGAGATGTTTCCTGAGAGAGTGATCCTGGGCTCAGAAAACTTCCCCAAGGAAATAGGCTTTAGATGGCCTATGGTAGAAAGACTTCCCTATGTAATTGGCGATTTTACCTGGACTGCCTGGGATTATCTTGGAGAAGCCGGAATTGGAAAGGCTGTCTATGTAGATCAGGATGATCCTATAGTAAAGACCAATGGATGGGCTCTAATGCCACCTTCTGGGTCACCGTATCCATGGAGATGCGCTAATGATGCGGATTTTGATATTACAGGTCACATGATGCCGCAAGGAGCCTACAGAAGCGTAGTATGGGGCGATAAAAAAACACATGTTTTTTCATATCATCCAGAGACCTTTGGAAAGACAGAAGTAATGACTATGTGGGGATTTCCATTAGTTCAGGATAGTTGGAATTATGAAGGCTGGGAAAAGAAAAATATAAGACTGATTGTTTTTTCAAATGCGGAAGAGGTTGAGCTTTTAGTTAATGGCAAGTCTCTAGGAAAAAGAAAAGTGTCTATGGAAAGGCCTATGCCTTACTCTGTAATTTTTGATACTGTCTATGAGAAGGGTGAAGTTGTTGCTATCAGCTATGCAGATGGTAAAGAAGTCAGCAGAGGAAGCTTAGGTACAACAAATGAGCCTTTTGAAATACGTCTTTCGCCTGAAAAGGAAAGTCTTAGAGCTGATGGACATGACCTTGCTTATGTGGGAGTTGAGGTTATTGATAAGCATGGAAATGTTGTCCCAGATGCGGAAATGAGTCTTGATGCTCAAGTGACAGGATGTGGTGCTTTGGCAGGATTTGGCTCAGCAAACCCAAGGACCGAGGATAACTATACTGATAACGAGACAGTAAGCTTTAGAGGCCGTGCTATGGCTATAATCCGAGCAGGCTATGAGAGAGGCAATACTACCGTCACCATTACAGCAAAAGATAAAGATGGAAGCGTAAAAAGCAGCAAACAAGTGATTTTGGGCGTTCATTAATCTTTTTTATTCTGCATTTATCCGGTAGCTTGACGTATTTTGAAAAAGAGCGCATACTTTTTCATTAGCGTTAGAAATAGAAAGAAGGTAGAAAATGGATACTATTCAGATACTAAGAGATCTTGTGATCATCATTGTTTCGGCAAAGTTTTTTGGGCTTATTGCCAGAAAGCTTCATGCACCTCAGGTTGCAGGTGAGATAGTGGCAGGACTTTTGATAGGACCAACTCTTTTTAACCTGGTTCAGGCGGGAGATTTCCTCTCTGGAATGGCTGAAATTGGAGTTATCCTTTTAATGTTTAGTGCAGGTCTTGAGACAGATATCGACAAGCTCAAGAAATCCGGTGTCAAGGCAACAATACTGGCATGCACAGGCGTTGGAGTACCTCTTGCATTTGGAACTATCCTGTATATGGCGTTTTACGGTTTTGCTGCTCCTGGATCAGTAGAGTTTACAAAAGCTCTTTTTATAGGAACAATCCTGACAGCTACATCCGTTAGCATAACAGTTCAGGTTTTAAAGGAACTTGGGAAAATCTCAACTGAGGTTGGAACAACCATCATGAGCGCTGCCATAATCGATGATGTTATAGGAATCGTGGTTCTTACAGCTGTTCTGGGACTTAAAGATCCAAATGCCAATCTGGCTGCAGTTTGTATAAAAACAGTAGCGTTTTTCGCATTGGCAATCGTGGTTGGAATTATTATCTTTAAGGTCATGAAGAAAATGGAGCAGAGATGGCCCCATACCAGGAGAATTCCTATAATGGGTATGGCACTTGCCTTTGCTATGGCCTATGTTGCTGATAAGTACTTTGGAGTAGCAGATATAACAGGTGCCTATGTAGCAGGTATTATCTTAAGTTCTCTTGATGATTCAGAATATATTGACAGAAAGATGGACATTAACTCCTATATGATCTTTGGACCTATTTTCTTTGCAAGTGTAGGACTTCAGACCAATCTTAGAACTGTAGATATGACAATCCTTGCATTCTCAGTGGCCTTTGTAATAGTGGGTCTTCTAGGCAAGGTGGTAGGCTGCGGATTAGTAGCAAAGTGCCTTAAATACAACACTTCGGATGCTTTAAAGATTGGTGTAGGCATGATGACCAGAGGAGAAGTAGCTCTTATTGTTGCACAGCGTGGTCTTAAGGCTGAGATTGTAGATAGCAGATACTTTACTGCAGTAATTCTGTTGATAGTTTTAAGCTCTATTTTGACCCCAATCATATTGAAGGCTATTTATGCTTCTGATGAGGCTAAGGGCAGAAATTAAGAGTAAAATTCTAAAAAAATTTTCGGCTTCCGCCGCCATATAAATGGCAGCGAAAGCCGTTTTTTACAACTTGAAATAGGCGATGATAAAACGATATAATGATAATATGATGAAGGAAAATAAGAGACCCATCAAAAGAAGTATTATCATATTCGCATTGGTTTTTATAGCATTGCTGTGCTTTGTTCTGAGCATAATAATGTATTCAACCTACACGACCTCTATTTACCAGTCCTACAACAGACGTATGCTGGATATCCTGAATTATGTAGATAGCCACATTGATGTTGAGGACTTGTCAGAGTGCGTTGAAAGTGGCGAAGAATCCGAGAAATTTACTGCCCTTATGGCATTTATGGATTCTATCATGGAAGACTTTAACATTCATTACCTCTATATTGTCAGGCCTGTACTTGAGGATGACAGAATGGTGATGATGAATGTTATTTCTGCGGATACAGCTATCGGAAGAGAAACCGATCCTGATGGCTATTATCTGGGATTCGTCCTGGAAGATGTATATGATAGGGAGACTTTGGAACTGTACCAACAGCATCTTGATATGGATGAGATCAGCTATTTCAAGAATTTTAGTTCCTGGGGCTATGATTACACGGCGCTTAAACCTCTGATAAATGCTGATGGTGAGCACTTTGCTGCGCTCTGTGTCGACATTGAGGTAGACGATGTTCAGAGAGCTATAAAGACTTACACTGTTTTTAATGTTATACTTATAGTCGTGCTTGGTATTATGTTTGTAACGCTTTTTATACTGTGGATGAACAGGAATATCACGGAACCTTTGGTGAGACTGGAGAAAAGCGTTGTCTCTTTTGCTGAACGAAGTCATGAACAGACTAATCCGGATTTATTAAGCTATGATGATCCCCATATCCATACCAAAAACGAGGTAGAATCTCTTTCTAATGCAGTAAATCTTATGTCGATTGACATGAGAAATTATGTAAGAAATATCATTGCAGCAGAAGATAGAGTGCGGGATATGAAGAATCAGGTAACTCACATGGATATGTTGGCTTATCAGGATGCCCTTACTCATGTCAAGAACAAAGCCTGGTATGACAAGATTGAGGAACGCGTCAATGCTGATATAGAAGCTGGTAAGGCTCGATTTGCTATTTTGATGGCTGACCTTAATAACCTAAAAAAGATTAATGATAATTATGGACATGAGCACGGAAATGACTATATCTTTGGAGCATGTCACATAATCTGCGTGATTTTTGATCACTCACCAGTATTCAGAATAGGCGGTGATGAGTTCGTAGTTCTGATGGAAAACAGGGATTATGATGATAAGGATAAGCTCATAGAAGAGCTGAAGCTAGCCTACGAAGAGACTTCTAAGGATGAGTCCAAAGAACCTTGGGAGCGATATTCCTCTGCAATTGGAGTTGCTGTTTTTGACAGTGCTGTAGATAAATGCATGAATGACGTATTTAAGCGTGCAGATGAGGCTATGTACAAGCACAAACAAGAATCTAAAATGGCGAGAGAATAGAAATGGTTATAGCACAGTATTTTGTTGAGTTTATTTTTTACAGCTTTTTGGGCTGGATATGGGAGTCCATCTATTGTTCTATCAATGAGAAAAAGTGGGCTGACAGAGGATTTCTTTTTGGCCCAATATGTCCAATATACGGCTCATGCGTTGTAGCAACATCAGCGCTATTTAGCTTTTTTGACTTTTTGTCTTCCCCAGATTTTCCAATCTGGGGGATATTTATAATATGTTATATAGGAAGTGCAGTGGCAGAGTATACCACTTCCTGGGTTCTTGAGAAAAGATTTCATGCCAGATGGTGGGACTATAGCAGACTGCCTTTTAATATAAACGGAAGAATCTGTGTTCCTGTAAGTATAGCCTTTGGCCTTGCTGGTGTGGCTATAGTCAGGTTTCTTATCCCTGCAATCCAGGGAATTCACGCAGTCGTACCAGGAATAGTATATGAAATCCTGGCAATTATCTTTGCCGCTATTTTTGGCGCGGACTTCGCCCTTACTGAAGCTAGTCTTTCAGCCCTTCTTAAGGATGTTGAAAAAATGCATCAGGAGTTTAACGAAAAGGCTCAGCAGAGGTACGATCTGTATGTTAAAGACTATGTTGAGAGAATGTCTTTAAACCAGAAGAGAATTATTCTGGGTATCAGCAAATTCACACCAAGGGTCGGAGTGCCGAATCTCGAAGAATTTCATCTTAAAAGATCCCGTCTTCATAATGCCCTCAAGGAACGTATAAGGGAATTGAGGAAATGAGGAAATGAGGAATTTATAGTGCAAGCTTCAAAGTATATTCCGGAAGAATACTTGCTTGATGGCTTTGATGCAACAACGGAGTCAGATTATTATAAAAAGATGATGGGAGACAAGTAGGTTCAACTGGAAAAGATTACTTTAGTGCACTTTGTGAGAACTTGAAACGAAAAAGCTAAAAACGATATAATGATAATATCGTGAGCGAAAATAAAAGACCATTTTAGAGAAGTATGGATGAAGCACAACTACACTGTTAGGTTAAGAAAGGAGTTATTTATGAGTTCAACAGTAGCTACTTCTATAGGATCGGCGTTGGCATTTTTGGTTACTATTTTTATTTGTGCGTACATTTTGCCGGCGGGGAAAGAAGGGAAATTTACAGGCTTTTTTAAGGTTGTGAGAGATTATTTTCTTATGAGGTACCTTATAGTAGAGGCGATTGTAAGGTTTTTCTTTGTATTTGCCACTACATCGTGTATTTGCAGCGGATTCTTCCTGATGTTCAGTAGGACAGGAAGATATAGTTCATCGAGCAATTTTCTTACAGGTCTTTTAACTATGTTTATAGGACCCATAATCTGCAGAATTGTATATGAACTTTTGATGATTGCGATTCTTCAGCTTAGAAATATTATTGAGATAAATGCCAAGATGCCAGGAGAGGTCAAAGGGGATATTTATAAGAATCCTATGGGGCAGCCTCAGCCTGTACAAGCACCGGTTCAACAGGCACCGGTTCAGCAGGCGCCTGCTCAGTCTCAAAATGTAGTTCCTAAATTCGATCCAAAGACAGGGGAACCCATTGTTCAGCCTCAAAACGTAGTTCCAAAGTTTGATCCGATAACAGGTCAGCCATTATCAGATGAGCAGGATAACTCCTGAAGTACTCAATTGTAACCAGATAAAAATGGTCATATGACTCCGGCCCCTAGGTTCCCCTATGGGCCACTTGCAGGCTACTGAATTTCACTTCCGCCCCATTCAACAAGAGTAAAACCGGATCGGGTGGGAGTGATAATAGTCTGCTTTTTTATATCAACGTACTCATCACTTGCATAAAAGGCCATGAATACCCTGATGGTTGTGTCAGGGGCAGGATTTGCCTTGAGCCCAGCATGATCAGTATAGGCGGCCTTCTGGAAACTTATGACATTGTAGGCATTGTTCTCCATTTTTGGAAGCCAATATTCGATAAACTGTTCTTTCTCTTTGGCATTGAGTCCGCAGGTGGTCAGGGTACTTTCCAGAAATTCTCTGGTGTCTTCGCCCTTCACACAGAATCCTTCGTCAAAAGTGTATTCTGTTTTTAGCATGGCTTCCCAGAACAAGTAGTCATAGGTTGTGCCATCAAGCCTGATATCGCCGTTTCTATCTGCTGTAACACTCCAGCCATTATTTGTGTTGAATTCGGGAATCAGCTCTGTGTAATAACCGTCAATATCAAGGTTTACATTGATGCTGCTATTATCTTGTTCAGGATAAAGATAAATCGCAGGCTTAAGGGCAGGCTCCATTATCTCAGTTTCTCTTGAAAAATACACAACTCTATAGTCTCTTGAAAGTGCCTCTTCAAGCTCATCTGCATCTCCCATTCCGCTTAGTTTGGCACAATATTCATCAATTACACAGGTAACGCTTACCGGGTCAAATTCGCTCAGGGAGTGTTCGTCATTAAAATCATCAAATTCTTGTTTGGTCACTTCTTTGTCATCAATATAATATGTTGTATCATCCGAGTCATACCTGGTCTTGGCGCAAAGGGTATGATCAAGTGCCGGCTTTCCTTCCTTCATTGAAAAAACAAATTCTGTGGTTACAACTTCTTCGTCGTTTGATGAAAAATATCCATAGAAAAAGCAGTTAGCTTTATCTAGATAAAAGAAATCTCCAGAATCACCATAAAATGGGAAAACTTCAATTTCCAGAGAAACAACTTCGCCTTCCTGGTATCCGTAAAGATATACATTAGGAGTTGTTTCTTTTTCGTGCATAAGCGCCAGTTCATAGACATCATCTTCATCCAGATGAACCAACGCAACGCTTAGTTCTTCATCATTATAGTTTTCTGTCAAAAAGTCTTTATAGGCCTTTACTTCGGGACTATCTATTGCCTTTGGAGCAGTTTCCTTTGGCGGTTGAGCATTTTCTTCTGTCGGCTTTTCTGAATCTTTTCCCTGCACAGTAACGCTACTTGTTCCTTCTTCTGGAATATTGTTGCCATACAAGCTACAACCTGTTATCAATAGCGCCAAAGACATGGCGCATGTTAAATACTTACTTTTTTTCATATTATGACCTCGCATACGCGTATTTTACTATATTAACATGTAGGGCCCAGGATATGTTGCGTAGTTTATTCTTTTTTAATTAAATCCAGGGCTACAAAAGTGTCTCTTGGTAAACGATATATGGTAAACTTTTATTTGTTGAAAAAAACAAGGGAGGTTTACTATGAAAAGATCAAGTAACTATCGGAAACTTACACTTGCCCTGGTATTTGCATTTCTAATGGGTATTATCTGCATTTCAGGGTGCGGAAAAAAGGAAGAAAAGGCACTTTCAAAGTATTGGGCGCCTGATTCTAATGCTGCAGAGAGCCTTAGAAACTATGTGACCAAGGTTACTAATGAAAAGGATGCGGAGAATTTCATTCCGGTTAAGGACAGAATAGCTGTTTTTGACATGGATGGAACGCTGACCTGCGAAACTTATTACACTTATTTCGATACCATGATGTTCATAAATTATTGTCTTATAGATCACCCTGAAAGGGTATCAGATGAATTAAAAACCGCAGCTGCTGAAATAAAGCCAGGATACACAGCAGGAGAAGAACTAGCCAGAAATTTTGCCAAGGCTTATGCGGGAATGACAATAAAAGAGCTGTATGATTACGCAGTAGAGTTTGGTCAGAAGAAGACAGATAGTTTTGATAACATGCGTTATGCTGATGGCTTCTATTTGCCCATGGTTGAGGTGGTTAAGTACCTTTATGACAATGATTTTACTATCTATGTAGTCAGTGGAACTGAGCGTACCACCACAAGGGCTCTTGTTGCTAATTCTCCAATTAGTGAGTACGTGTCTCCAGCCCATGTCATTGGCACCGAGTTTGAAGTCAAGCAAAAAGGCTATGAAGACGTTTCTTCAAACATGGACTATAAGTACTCTGATGGCGATGACCTGGTATTTACAGGCGGCTTCATTCAAAAGAACTTAAATTCCAACAAAACAATCTGGATAGAAAGAGAAATAGGCCAGTATCCGGTTCTTGCCTTTGGAAACAGTGGCAGTGATACCAGTATGATGAACTATGCCTTGGATAAAAGAAATCCCTACCCTTCAGAGGCTTACATGGTTGTTGCAGATGACGATGTAAGAGAGTGGGGTAAGCAAAATTGGGAAGAGAAATCCGCGGATTATGCAGAAATGGGCTATGTTCCTGTTTCCATGAAAAAAGATTTTCTTGAGATATATCCTGATTCTATAAAAAGAGCAGACATTCAGTACGTAGAACCAGCCGGTGCCCCAGACACAGGAGCAGGCGATAGTCAGAATCAGGATGATGCTGCATACACAGGAACAAGCGATGCGGTAGACACAGAAATAAGTGATGATGCCGCAGACACTGATTCAAGTGAAAATCTGGATCAGGAACAGGATAATGCTGCATGACTCCAGCGTAGATGGTATAATTATATAGATTTTGTGTTTTATGGGGAGCATGTATGAACGAGAAACAGCGTTGGTTTTCTATTTTGTGGGGCATTATAATGATGCCCATATTATCTGTTACCATTGGGGTTATTGCATATAAAAGTATCGGGGATAATAACTTTAAGGCAACTATTTTAGGAGCCGGTGCAATTCTTGGATCAGTCTTAACAGTAATTCATTACAGGGCATTTATTTTATATTTGCGTGCCTACTTTAAGAAAAATGGCATCGTAGAGCTTTGGAGTGATATTTATTCTGCAGGAATAGTTTTGGTAGTTGTAGGAATTATGACAGGTGCCCTGTTTCTGTTTATGCGACTAATCGCAAAAGCTGGTGACCCGTATATTGCAGATATAAACAGATGCCTGATAGGAAGCACTATAGGATGTGCAATTGGAGTTTTGCTCATGCTAGTTACCAGGAAAAAAGCCTTATAAACATCGTGCGAGAAACCCCCTTCCGATGAAATCGGTTGTGGGATGAATCGCACTAGCTTTTCTTTTTGTATTTCCCCGTCTTAAGTGCGAGCTGAGAAAATCAGCCGCGTAGCGGATGATTTTCCTCAGCGAGCACGGGGCGCCGTGCTTGTTGAGAAGCTGCTTTATATACAGTAGGTAAAACCTATCGGGTAAGGACTGGCTATCCACCCGTACCGAGCATTTGGGTCCGAGCTGGTAACATAAGGACTAAGCGTAATGCAGGGAGTGACAGAGCCGAAACGCAAGTGAACTTATTGAGCTGGGAAATGGAAGTTAATGTGTCGGAATTGGTCGAGGCTCTTTAAAAGGTCGCAGACAACATCACCTGAGCGATAATAGCAAGCGAAAGGTGACATCCCCCGGTCACTAGGAGTTGGCGAGGTCAATGATAAGTATATAAGCGGAACAGCTGAGATCCTATCACCTCCTTACATCGAAAGATGAAAAGGTAGACAAAATCAAGAGCAGAAAGAGTTCAAGACGTTTCAAAGGGTGATAGGAAGTCCGATGTGTTCATAGTACTGTTGAGGGCTGTGAAAGCGGTCAGAGGGAAGGGACACACGCATTTCGCCTCAGTTAAAGAGGCATTCATGCAGACAATGGAGAGCTGAACAACATGTTAGCTGAATTAACTGAGATACAACGCAATATCGATAAGGCAGACAGGACGGACAGAAGAGTCCAGAATCTAGCCTCATACATCAATGTGGACACGCTCAAAGCAGTTCATAAGAGGATGAATGGCAAGAAAGCTGTAGGAGTCGACAAAGTTACTAAAGACGAATATAGTGCGAATCTGGAACAAAATCTGATTAGTCTTGTTGACCGCATGAAAAGAGGTGCATACAAGCCACAACCATCCAGAAGGGTATATATCCCCAAGGACGGAAAAGGCATAATGAGACCGCTTGGTATATCGAGCTATGAGGATAAGCTTGTAGAGGCTGTAATTGCCGAAATACTCACTATGGTCTATGAACCGAAGTTTTATAATTTCAGCTATGGATTCAGACCAAACAGAAGCTGTCATATGGCAGTCAGGGAGGTAGTGAAGGATATACAACTTTACAAAACAAGTTGGGTTGTGGAAGCTGATATAAAAGGCTTCTTTGACCATGTTTCTCATGAATGGCTGATAAAGATGCTGGAACATGACATAGCTGATAAGAGATTCCTTGATATAATAAAGAGGTTTCTTGACGCTGGCATCATGGATAACGGCATTTACTATGATACTATCGAAGGAACGCCGCAAGGAAATGGAGCAAGCCCTGTGCTTGCAAATATCTTCCTTCACTATGTTCTGGACAACTGGTTTGACGTGGTAATGCGGAGACAAAGCCATGGAGAATGCTACATTGTCAGATATGCCGACGATTTCATCTGTTGCTTTCAGTATCCTAATGATGCTGAATGGTTTGTCAAAGCACTAAGGAAACGCTTTGAGAAATATGGACTGACGCTTGCTGAAGAAAAGACCAAGATACTTGAATTCGGCAGATATGCGGCAAGAAAGAGGGCAGAGCGTGGACTGGGAAAGCCGGAGACATTTGACTTTCTCGGATTTACTTTTTTATTGCAGCATGAACACGCAAAGGACGTTCTTTCGATGCAAAGTTAAAACAAGCAGGAAGAAACTCCGAGGCAAGATAAGGGCGATGAAGGAATGGATCAAACTTCACAACCATATGCCCTTGGAATGGATATTTGGGAAAATCAATGAGAAACTACGTGGTCATTATCAGTATTATGGTGTTACTGACAACATAGCTGAATGCAAAAGGTTTCTCAGGCAGACTACTTGGTATCTGTTTAAATATCTGAATAGAAGGAGCCAAAAGAAAAGTTACAACCACGAAACTTTCTTTAACGGCTTGCTTAGAACTTTTCCACTTGCCGAACCACGCACACGTGTGAGTCTGTATTATCGGTAATGTGGAGGAAAGGAATGTGAGGAGCCGTATGCGTTAATAGCGCACGTACGGTTCTGAAGAGGGATATGGGGAGTAATCCCCATATCTACTTAAGTGTATTTGCGTTTGTGTTCTTCTGTTCGCTGATCTTCAATGTATTTCTTAACAGTATCAAGAGAAACGCTTCCGGTAGTTGCACAAAAGTAACTTGCACTCCAGAAGGGTGAATCTCCCCACAGATACTTTTCTATATGAGTCCTATATGTATTTCTCACTTCTTTGGAAAGCTGTGATTTTAACGAGTTGATGAGTTTTACAGGTGCCACATCAGGTGGCATGGAGATCAGCAGATGCATGTGATCGACATCTGTCTCTGCAGAAATGAGTTCACTGTTCATGCG
>NZ_AUKA01000027.1:0-34373 GCF_000424505.1 Butyrivibrio sp. XBB1001
GCTGAATATGGTATAAAGTTTGTTCTCACGGAAGAGAGCTACACATCAAAGGCAGACTTTCTTGCAAAAGACTATATCCCTGTGTATGAAAAGAACAGTTCAGGAAACTACTTTTTCTCAGGAAAGAGGATACAGAGAGGACTTTACAGGCACTACGATGGTACAATAACAAATGCAGACATAAATGGAGCTGCAAACATCTTAAGGAAAGTATTCCCAAAGGTAAGCCAATGGGATAGGGGCATAGTGGACATGCCCTGTTCTGCAGGCTGCATAGAGCATCCTACAGGTTCATGCCGCCATGCGGCATAACAGAAACCCTTTCTGACGTGGAGTCGGTGAGGGTAGTTCATATTTCCCACAGGTTATCAAGCTGCAAATTCTGCGACAGGATAGCAGCTTTTTCCGAAGGGAAAATTGCTGAGTATGGCAGACATGATGAACTAATTAATATACCATCAGGTATATACGCAAAAATGTTTGAGGCTCAGGCAAAATACTACAGAGATGTAAGTTGAGATAAGTAATTAAGTAGCGGGTGTATTTTTTGAATAAAATGCACCCGCTTACTTTTTTTCGTAAATAAACGCAATAATGGTAAAACACATAGCAATATTTGGGAGGTCTATAAGATGCGCAATTGTTAGAATGAGGGTGCTCGAGCACAGCTAGATTCTATTACACAACTATATGGAAGGAGATGCAAAAACAGGGAATGAAAAAAACTAGATTAATTGTTGGGGCATTAATGGGAGCTCTGGTATTTGGTTTATCTCCAATGAGCGTTAAGGCAGATAATCCAATCGTCCAGACAATTTACACAACAGATCCGGCACCGCTTGTTTATGGGGACACGGTGTATGTTTATACCGGACATGATGAGGATGGTGCTGATTACTATGACATGAGGGATTGGCATTGTTATTCAACAAAAGATATGACCAACTGGACAGATCATGGAGTTGTTTGCTCGCTCGGCACATTTAGCTGGGCTAAGAGTGATGCCTGGGCTGGTCAGGTTATTGAAAGAAATGGAAAGTTTTATTACTATGTGCCAGTTATTGCAAAAAGAGGCGGAAATTCTATAGGTGTAGCAGTATCAGATAGTCCTACGGGACCATTTAGAGATGCTATTGGAGGTCCTCTTTGTCAGGGCTACAGCTTTATCGATCCTACTGTATATATTGACGCAGATGGACAGGCTTATCTTTACTTTGGAAATGGGTCACTTTACTATGTTAAGCTTAATTCTAATATGACATCATATTCAGGTGGGATCAACAAGGTAAGCACAGGTTACAACAGCACATATGTTGAGGGACCATGGTTTTATAAAAGAGGAAATCTTTATTACATGCTCTATGCGGCAGGGGGTATTCCTGAGCACATTGCATATTCTACCAGTAATTCGCCAACAGGCCCATGGACTTATCGTGGAGTCATCATGCCTACAGAGGGTAGAAGCTTTACGAACCATTGTGGAGTAGTAGATTTTAAGGGCCATTCATATTTCTTTTACCATAATGGTGCGCTGCCGGGAGGAAGCGGATTCGCTCGTTCTGTTGCAGTGGAGGAATTTAAGTACAATTACGATGGCACTTTCCCTACTATCAAGATGAGTACCGCAGGACCTAAGGCTATCGCAACTCTTAATCCTTATAAAAAGGTTGAGGCTGAGACAATCTGTAATTCATCAGGAGTTGAGACAGAAAGCTGCAAAGAAGGCACCATGAACGTTGGCTATATAGAAAATGGTGACTGGATCAAGGTTGCAAACGTAGACTTTGGGAATGGTGCAAGCTCTTTTGACGCCAGAGTAGCGTCTCCCTATGGCGGTGGCAGGATAGAGCTGCATCTTGATGGGGTTAACGGCAAGCTGATTGGAACACTGGAAGCTGGTCAGACAGGGGATTGGCAGAAGTATGAGACCAGAACCTGCGAGGTTAGCGGTGCAAGCGGAGTACATGATTTATTCTTTGTATTTAAAGGAAATGGCGGATCTCTTTTAAACTTCAACTACTGGCAGTTTACAGCAGCCGGTGGAAGTCAGCCATCTCCAGCACCTGCGCCAAGTGGACAGAACATAAACAACAACTCAACTGCTACTATAAGTGATGGCTGGTATTATCTTAAGAACACAAATTCCCAGAAATATCTGACTGTTGAAGGAAATGCGTTTAATAACTGGACAAATGTATGCATCAGCAGCGGAACTGGAGCAGATGGCCAGAAGTGGTATGTGACAAATACAAGTGATGGATATATTACCCTTACAAGCGCGCTGGGCGATTATATGCTTGATATTTCCAATGGAAAAGATGAAGATGGCGCAAATATTGGTATTTATTATGGTTATTCAGGTGATGCTCAGAAGTTTGTTGTAAAGAATACCAAGACAAATGGAGTCTATACTATTGCTACAAAGGCTTCTAACCAGGTCAGATATATAGATGTGTATCAGCACAAAAAAGAAGACGGAGCAAATGTATGCCAGTGGCTATACTATGGAAATCCTAATCAGCAGTGGATTTTTGAACCTGTAAGCGCTCAGGCCGAGCCTACTCCTGAGCCTTCGCCTGAGCCAGAACCAGCACCTACCCCTACTCCAGAGCCGGAACCGGAACCAGTTGTAGTTACCACTGGACTTGAGCTTGGATATACCATAAATAGCTGGGGATCAGGATATCAGATAAGCTATAAGATTTCCAACAATACTGGGAACACAGTTAACGGATGGACATTAAAGATCAGAAAAGATCAGGTTAATATTGACTCCAGCTGGAATGTTAATATCGAGACTAGTGGCGATTATTATGTAATCACTCCAGTTGATTTTAACAAGTCTATCCCAAACGGCTCCAGTATTGAGTTTGGTTCAATCGGAGTTGGACAGATAGGTGATAGTTTTGAATACACATTAGAATAATCTAAAAAGCGCGCCGCAATGGATGCGCACTCGCGCGATAGGAATATGTTGCCTTCAGCAACCGCGCTCGGCGCGAGAATGTCGCAAGCGAAATTCTTTCTTGAATTTTATTGGATTTTTGCTGTAGGTTTATGAGAAAATGGACAGTGAAATAAGGATATAAAACATAGAGGGAATACGATGACTTCCAAGGATAGAGTACTTGAATTCTTAGAGAAAACTAGAGAAAACTATATTTCCGGAGAGGCCATGGCTGATAGCCTTGGCCTTTCAAGGAATGCTATATGGAAAGCCATAAACGAGCTTCGTAAGAAGGGATATGACATTGAGGCGGTCTCCAACAAGGGCTACAGGCTGGGGGATAGTAATGATATTGTATCTGCCCAGGGAATTCTGGCAAGCCTTGATGCTGTGGGCTTTAAGCCTTCAACTGACATGATCCACATTTATGATACCGTGGATTCTACCAACAAGGTGGCAAAAGAGATGGCTATAGCCGGAGCTTTGCACGGAACACTCGTAGTTGCAAGAGCTCAGGATGGAGGTCGTGGCAGAAGAGATCACAGCTTTTTCTCTCCCGAGGGAGGAATCTATATGAGCCTGATCCTCTCTCCAGATAAGTTAAAGAGCCTTGAACCTGACGTTATAACAACAACTACAGGTAATGCAGTTAAAAATGCTTTAAAATCGCTCTGTAACATTGATGCAACCATAAAACCCATCAACGACTTATTCATCGATGACAAAAAAATATGCGGAATCCTCACAGAATCCGGCACAGAGTTTGATTCTGGACTTGTCCAATGGATTGTAGTAGGAATCGGAATAAACTTTGACTCAGATCTTTCCAAATTCCCATCTGACTTAAAGTCTAAGGTAGCTTCCCTCTACGCACCAGGACAAGCGCCCATCACCAAAAACCAGCTCATCGCCGCCATCTACCAAGCCATCCTCGCCCGCTGACGTAACCAGCCGGGCAGGGGAAATTTGCTCGTTCAAAAAGATTTTTTGGCGGTTCTTTCGCTGGGATTTAAGGCGTTCCCAAAGATGCCCCAAAATCCTACGAATTAAACTCAGCTCGTTCCAGAATCCTTTTGGCGGGTGGATTTGATACTTGCGAGCGTTATAAAGAAGTTCCATTTTCTAATGCTCCCAAAAGCAGCCTTTCCCGCGCATGCGAAGCGTTGTCTGAAGCAGGACGGGAATAAACTGTATATATGGAAATGCCATCTGGCGCGCTTGCGCCATAAAAAAATGCGAAATCAACTTCTTCAAGTTTACTTGAAAGATTGATTTCGCATTTTTTGTTAACGCCCGCTTTGCGGGCTATGGCATTTCCTATTATAATTTGCCTACCCGTCCTGCAAGTTTACGCTGCAGCATGCGCTTTAAAAGAAAGGCTGCGGGAGCATCTAAGAAAATGTGAACTTCTTTGTCGCGAGTAAGATCAAATCTCTTGCCAAAAGTAGGGATTCTGGAATCGAGCTTCGGACAGGTAATTCGTAAACAGGATTTTGGGACACTTTGGGAAAGCTCTTAAATCCAGCAGCTCCTTCTTACGCCAAAAAACTCTTTCTTGAACATCGCAAGGCCCTGCCCTAGTGAAGCGATGGCGGTAATGTGCAGATTGTGGGTGCGAGGCTAAATTAGCGGGCGAGGATGGCTAGCTGGTTTGTTGCGCGTGACATTGCTGTGTAGAGGCAGTGCTTACCAAGTTCGGTGTCGGGGTAGGAGTCTGGGGTTAAGTCAGCAAGGATCACGTGGTCGAACTCAAGGCCCTTGGCATGCGCAAGTTCAATGAAGAAGGCACCACTCTTGGGAAGAGATTCGTGACCTTCTACCACTATGGGAGCGGCAGAGCCAAGCTTTTCTACAAGAGTGTCTATCTTGAACTGATTTCTGCAAATGATGGCAGTAAGACCTTCCTTGGAGCTATACTCTGTGATAAGAGCATTTAATTCAGCATAATACTCTGCATCGGAAGAGCAATTCTTTTCGTATACTGATTCTCCTGGCCTCTGGACAGAGGATACCAGCATCTTGCGCTCGGCAGGAAGAAGAGAAGAAAACTTCTCCGTAATCTCAGGTGAACTTCTATAGCTGGTCATAAGCGGAAGCTCTACAAACTGCTTACCATTCTCAGCGGCCATTTCCTTAATTTCTTCAAATGTTATTGTTCCCTCGCGGATAGCCTGGAACTCATCTCCAAGCAGCATAAAGCGCGCATTGGGGAAGAATTTACTAAAGATAAACAACTGAGCCTTAGTATAATCCTGCACTTCATCAACCATTACATAACGCATGTTACGGTCACACATGCCGGAAATTTCCATCTTAGTGTATAGCCATTCAGCAGCAGTGATATGCGAATGACCAAGGATTCTCTGGGCAATGTGAGTTATGTTGATCCAGCCAAAGTGCTTTATCTGCCTGAGCGCTACGCCAAAATCATTCTCAAGACGGTTATTTTCAGCCTTGTCTGAGCCGGCAACACTATCCGAGCTATCATCTAAGTTATCATCTGCCAGATTCTTTAAGTTATTTTTGGTTCTTTGTTCAAGCTCATCAGCACATATCTGGAACAGACGAACACCCATAGGAAACTGCTTATAGCCATTAACTACAGATAGAACTTCATTTTTGGTCATTACAAGTTTCTCTTTTTGCCTGATATCGCAGAAATCCTCAGCCTCTGGAGTCAGAGTGGGAAGCATGTCGTGGATCTTTTGCAGATTTTCAGCTTCTGTATAATCGTACTCATTGTCAGTAAAAGGAACATGGGTCATATCAAGGAATTCTTCCCAGGTAAGAGTAAGAGGATTGGTCTCACCCATATCAGGCAGAACTTCATCAATATATTCCCTGAATACCGGATTAAGCGTCATCAGGCAGACCTGATCCGGGCGCAAAGTGTTTCTCTTTTGGTAAAAGAGATATGCAATTCGCTGAAGTAGTACAGAAGTCTTGCCGCTTCCGGCGATTCCGTTTACTAAAAGTACAGGAACATCAGGGTAGCGGACCACTGTGTTCTGCTCCTTCTGAATAGTTGATGTGATGGCCTGCATCTTGTCTGAGTGGGCCTGAGATAAGGATCTAAGGAGCATAGGATCCTCTATGGCAATCTGGGTATCAAAATAAGAATTTAGCTTATCTTTATGAAGGTCAAACTGTCTGCGCAGCTTTAAATCCACAGGAATTTCTCTGTCTTCTACAGTGTAATGGGTATGGCCCATTTCCTGATTATAGTAAACTTCGGCGATTGGGGACCTCCAGTCTATTATCATCTGATCATAGCTGTTTTCAGAGATAGACGCGCGGCCTATATAGAAACTCTCTGGAGTTTCTTCATCACTAAACTGAAGCTCAATCTTGGCAAAATAAGGAGACTCCAGGAGCTTATTAACAGTTGAAAGTCTCTTTCCAAGGGAATTACTCTCTACATTGTAGGTATCGATATAGCGGTTCCAAACCTCAATTTCAGTGAGAGTTTCCATTGTTGTTTCTATATCAGCGTAGTCAAAACGAATGTTGTCTCTTATATCATTTTTATCCTCAACGGCCTTTTCATTAAGCTCAGAAATCTGGGACTCTAACTTATCTTTCATATCAAGTAGCTTTTTATAGGTCGAGCTTAAATGCTCTTGTTCTTTATTAAATATCTCTTTTTCCATAAAATCACCAATCACTTTCTCTACAGCCTGCTCACATATAGCTTGCGCTAGTGACAAATTCGCGCATTTTTGTCTAAGCTATAACCTCTTTTGTGTCTTATCAGTATAACACATTATGAGGGTTGACAGATTGGTCTACAGGGTATAAACTAACAATACAAAGTCTATATAAAATAGACCAACAAGAGGTAGAGATTATGGCCGTAGAATTTGGAGAGGTTCAGATGAAGTTTGCTGAACTTATTTGGGAGAAAGAGCCTGTGGGCTCAGGAGAATTGGTGAAGTTATGCGCTGAGAGGTTTGAGTGGAAGAAGTCCACTACCTACACTGTTCTTAAAAAGCTATGTGAGAAGGGGCTTTTTCAGAACATCGACGGAGTCGTAACTTCTAAGATATCCAAGGAAGAGTTTTACACTAAAAAGAGCGAGGAATTTGTTGAAGAGGCCTTTGGTGGATCATTACCAGCTTTTTTGGCAGCATTTACTTCTCATCAGAAACTTTCCAAGAACGAGATAGACGCTATACGTAACATCATAGACAGGGCAAAAGAGTAACACCTTCAGACAGGAAAAGGGTGACAGTATGGGGACAATCTTTTTTAAGGTAATAGAAATGAGTATAGCAGCAGTCATGCTGATGATTGCTGTAGCTTTTATAAGAATTCCGCTTAAAAAAGCACCAAAATGGTTCATGGGATTATTGTGGGCTATAGTGGCGCTAAGACTTATGGTTCCAGTGCAGATAACAGCTCATGTGGGCTTTATGCCGGATTTTGGCAATGTTATAGAGCGCTTTTTTGATAAGGAAGAGGCAGTGGATGAGGAGGCTGCAGAGTTAACAGATGCACCCATTGCGATATCTGGCGGGATTTACGATACTATGGATATTACAAATAAGTCAGAGTCTCTTACCACTGCGCCTGAAATAGCAGATCAGAGCAACGCTCAGGCTGAATTATTACAGAATGAGGCTGATAAGACATCTGTGGCCGATAAGGGAATTCCTGCTATTTTTGTAGTCATCTGGCTTATTGGTATGCTGGGCGTTTTGGCCTATGGCGCATTTAGCTATATCGTTATAAAGAGGAAGACTAGCGCATCCATTAGATATATCTCCGGAGAAAGGATCTATGTATGCGATGAAATAGATACTCCATTTATCTTTGGCGTGTTTAAGCCGGCAATTTACATGCCATCTGGCCTTGATGCCAAGACCATCAAGAATGTTCTTGTGCATGAAAAGGCGCATTTGCAGCGCTTTGATCACATTAGAAAACAACTAGGTTTTATGATTCTGGCAGTTCACTGGTTTAATCCGCTTGTGTGGCTTTCTTACATCCTGTTCTGCAGAGACATTGAACTTGCCTGCGATGAACGTGTTATCGCCAGGATGAACCTTAGGCAAAAGAAATCCTATGCCAAGTCTCTTCTTGACTGCAGTACTGGAAGAAGGCTTGTATTTGCCTATCCACTTGCCTTTGGGGAAGTGGGAGTTGGAACAAGAGTCAGACAGATTTTTAACTACAAAAGGCCTACAGCGTGGCTCGTTACATTACTTATAGTCGTTTGTGGCGCCCTTTCAATCTGCTCATTTACTAAGGCTGCAGAAAAAGTAGTTGTTGTTCCATTCCCGCTAGAGGCTTTAGACGAGCTTGAACAGACTACTAGTGAGAGCACAAAAGTAGAAGTGACTCTTCCAGCGCCAATTGTATGGGAAGCGCAAGAGATAGTAGAAAGAAATCTTTTAGAACAGGAAAAACAGTCAGGAATCACTAATCCCAAGGAAGATGGTGTGGTCAATCTTCCCTATACAGAAGGAACCAGAAATCAGGCTGATAACATGCCTCATAATAATGGAGATGAGGCTGCCGTTTATGTTAATGAGGGGAATGAAGCGGTAGGTGTCAGTGTTTCTAATGATACAGTAAACGTTTCTGTAAAAGATGGAAATGAAAATATAAATGTTAGCGCTAATAAAAATGATCCGGTAGTGAAAGAAGCTGTTGGGGCTGCAGAAAATATATTAAATGATCTGGATAAGGTTATTTCATCTGATGAAGATTTAAACAAACTGGTTAATGATTCATTGGATCATGCAATGGAGGAAGTACAAGACGAAGTTATAGATGAAATATTTGATGAATTAGATGATGAGGGAATTCGCTTATTTGGCCTCTTCCCATGATATTAAAGGAGGGCAGCAATGGTTGATAAGAGAAATATGGCTATTTGTGCGGCTGCGCAAGAGGCCGGTATTTTAGAGCAGGACATGAGAAATACTTTAGTATCGCACCAGGATGGACTTATAAATATTTGTTTTACAACAGAATGGATGATGTATGAATGCTATGTAGATGAAGAATCCCTTGAAGTTCTGGGATTTGATTACAGGCCATTGCCTGTAAATATGCTACTTGCAGAACTTCCCGAGTCAGGTCAGGATGCTTCCTGATGATCATTGACTCTATCTCTCTCCGAGAACATAAAAATGGTGGCAGAGCCGTGTCTGCCACCATTTTTGTCGTGCTTAATTCTTTAGGTTTAGCCCCTCATCACTGCTGATTTGGATACTGATTATTCATATAAGTCTGATTCTGGAACTGATTGTTCTGGTAATTCATATTGTTCTGAGTAGTGCCCGCAAACTGGTTCTGGCCTGGCATCTGAGGGTTTGCATATTGATTATTCATATATGCCTGATTCTGGAACTGAGGGTTTGCATACTGCCCATTTGCATACTGGTAATTCTGATACTGCATAGCAGCAGCCTGCTTGGCAAGTTTATTTGCCTTGAACAACTTGATTGCAAAGAATAAACATACAGCAAAGATTATTACAAATACAAGTCCTACTATAGCAAGTGTTGTACCCATTGATTTGGCGGCTTCAACAGCTTCTTCTCCATGTAAAGTCTCGCCGTTTACAGTCATATCAGCTGATTCTGGGTTTGCAAGAAACACAATTCCCACAAGGCCAAAGATAAAACCAAGAAATGCATTAAATGCGCCAACTACGCATAAAATAATGCCTCCAACTAATTTCCCTGATCCACTTTTTTGATTCATTTTTACTCCTCCATAGTCTCATTTTTATGAGATCTTTTATATATTTTTGCAGCGCGCAGATGAGTAGGAAGACTAACCGTCTTCTTCAACTACGCGGTGAATGATTATAGCACAATCATCCAAAAATAGAAATGGCATAGTGAACTAATAGCCCTGCAGAACTAGCAGCAAGTGCAAAGAAAGCTATACCAACGCCAATGCAGATGCGGCTTGCAACTTTTTTTCTGGTATCCTTGGAAAAATGCTTGCCTGTAATAAGAAGCACAGTTCCGCCGACGAGACCTGTAAAGAACATTCCTATCAGGATTGATGCAACTACGATGACGATTATAAGAAATACAGCCATCAAAAATATTATTGCAATAACTCCTAATCCACCCACAACACTTTCCTCCTTTGAACAAATAGTTCTTATAGCATGATTAAAACATAGAATCATATGCTTATAAACTTGCAATATTGAGAAATACACCCTAATATCTCATAAAATTTCGCATATTGCAATGCTGTGACAGACATTAATGATCGGTAATGGAGTTTATTTTATTAGCATAGTGATTTTAAATTGAATATATTTGCACGATATTTTATCATTATATTAGATGTTAAATGTGACAATTCACTTTAGAATCAAGGAATTTCTGCGTACATGATTGAAATATGCCCGTAGAAATCAACAATTTAGGGTGCACAAGGAGAAAAAGTATGAGGGTAAAGATAACACTTGCTATGGCTACAAGCCTTTTGACAGCAGCTCTTATGTCAACGACAGTTTATGCTGGAACAAATGAACTTACAGGGCTTGAGGTAAGCGATGCTATTGCTGGGCAGAGACCTGTAGCAATCATGGTGGATAATGAAAAGAAAGCTCTAAACCACTATGGAACAGCAGAGGCAGATATTGTCTACGAAATGATGAACAGTACTGCCAATAGCAGAGTTACAAGGCTCATGTGTCTTTATAAGGACTGGGCTAATCTTCAGCAGACAGGAAGTATCAGAAGTACCAGAACTACTAACGTAATGCTGGCAGATGAATATAATGCAGTTCTTATTCATGATGGAGGGCCTTTTTATATAAATACATATTTGGCTCAGCCCTATGCTGCTCATATTAGCGGCGGATTTACCCGTGTCAAGAACGGCAAACCAAGGGAGTTTACTGAATATGTATTTGGTCAGGAGCTTGTAAACAGGTTTGCAAAGAGTGGCATTTCTTCTAATTATACAGTGGCACCCGAAAGAGGAACTCATTTCATATTTAATGCTGCTGATGCAGATTTAGGAAGCGGCGTGGTTGTTAATAATATTGATATGTCAAATGTCTTTTACCACAATAAGAGTAAGCTGTGCTTTAATGCTGCAACAAGGACTTATGACTATTATGAATACGGCAATATTCATACAGATGCAGAAGATGGTCAGGTTCTTACCTTTAAGAATGTTATCCTTCAAAATACATCTTTTACGCAGCTTGATAAGAATGGTTATATGACCTACAACGTGATAGGCACTGGTGTTGGCTACTATATTACAAATGGCCAGGCTATTCCTATTACCTGGTCCAAGGCAAGTGAAACCGGAATGACACATTATTTTAATGCGTCAGGTCAGGAGATCAGCGTAAACAGGGGAAAGACCTATATTGGACTTATTCCTTCTGACACCTGGAACAATCTGGTTTTGAATTGAATAATTTGATTTTTATTATTTTTCTCTTGATATTTATTAATATCACTGGTATATTATACACAATAGATGCATAAATATACATTAATTTGCATAAAATCAGGAGGATATTATGAAGAATAAAATTATATCTGTAGTACTTGTTGCAATGATGATGGTAGCTTCACTTGCCGGATGTGGTAGTTCATCAAGCTCTAAAGAGACTCTTGTAGTTGGAACTAACGCAGCGTTTCCACCTTTTGAATATATTGGTGATGATGGTAATCCAGACGGCTTTGATGTGGCACTTATAAAGGCTATCGGTGAGAAGATAGGCATGGATGTCCAGATTCAGGATATGGAATTTGACTCACTTGTATCTTCAATTGGTGGCAAGATTGACGTAGCAATCGCTGGAATGACTGTAACAGAAGAGAGACAGAAGACAGTTGATTTCTCAGATCCATATTATGAGGCTGTTCAGGCTGTTATTGTTCCTAAGGGATCAGCAATTGCAACAGCAGATGATCTCAAAAACTGCAAGATTGGTGTTCAGCTTGGAACAACTGGTGAATTCATCGCGGATGAAATCGAGGGAGCAGAGGTTTCAGCCTACAATAAGGCCATTGATGCAGTTAACGATTTGAATAATGGAAGACTTGACCTTGTTATTGTTGATAAGAACCCTGCAGCTGTTTTTGGAACACAGTATGCTGACCAGGTTGATGTTATCGACGGCTCTGCCTTTGACTTTGAAGCTGAATTTTATGCAATCGCTCTTCCTAAGGGAAATACAGAGCTTGCAGAGAAGATCAACAATGCTATTGCTGAACTTAAGAAGGATGGAACTTATGATAGTCTCATCGCTAAGTACATTGAGGAGTAATTAGGAATATATGACTCTACAGGAACGTTTTATTGCCGCTTTTATTGAGAGCGACCGCTGGAAATTATATATATCAGGTCTTGGAATCACGCTTGAGATAGCTCTTTTTGCAGGAATCATAGGAATTATCATTGGTACACTGCTAGCGCTTATGAAGCTTTCTACAACAGAAGACGGCAAGCCTACAATTCCAAACTATATTGCAACTATATACATTGATGTTATCAGAGGAACACCAAGTGTACTGCAGCTTCTTATCATGTGGTTCATTATTATGGCTTCTTCAAACAACGGTATATTGGTGGCATCTCTTTCTTTTGGAATAAACTCAGGGGCCTATGTGGCAGAAATTGTAAGGGGAGGAATCCTTGCAGTAGATAAGGGCCAGATGGAGGCAGGAAGAAGCCTTGGCTTGTCCAAGTGGGCAACTATGCGCTACATCATCCTTCCTCAGGCTGTCAAGAATGTTATTCCACCTCTTGGAAATGAGTTTATTACGCTTATCAAGGAGACTGCGATAGTGGGTTATGTAAGTCTTACGGACCTTACTAGAGTAGCTAACCAGATTGCATCAAGGACGTATGATGCATTTATGCCTCTTATCGGGGTAGCAGTGATCTATTTCGTGATCATAAAGCTGCTGACCATTTTCCTTGGCAAAATAGAGAGGAGGATGCGCAGAAGTGATATCCGTTAAGAATTTATGTAAAGAATTTAAGAATACAGATGGTAGTGTCACCAAGGTTCTAAAGGGAATCAACTACGAGATAAACAAGGGCGAGAAAATAGTTATTGTTGGACCTTCAGGATCTGGTAAGAGTACTTTTTTAAGGTGCCTTAACCTTATGGAGAGACCTACTTCAGGCCATATTATCTTTGATGATGTTGATATAACTGACTCTAAGGTTAACATTAATAAGGTAAGAGAGCGCATGGGAATGGTTTTCCAGCACTTTAATCTCTTTAACAACCTGACAGTTATGCAGAATCTGACACTAGCCCCTGTTAAGCTTGGGATAATGTCAGAATCCGAGGCCAAAGAGAAAGCAAAGGGCCTTCTTGAAAGGGTTAATCTCCTTGATAAAGCTGATGTTTACCCGATTTCTTTATCTGGTGGTCAGAAGCAGAGAATTGCAATTGTTCGCTCACTATGCATGAATCCTGAGGTTATCTTGTTCGATGAGCCTACATCAGCTCTTGACCCGGAAATGGTAGGAGAGGTTCTTGATGTTATGAAACAGCTTGCAGACGAGGGTATGACTATGGTTGTTGTAACTCACGAGATGGGCTTCGCCAAAGAGGTAGCAACAAAGGTTCTTTTTGTGGATGAAGGACAGATCCTTGAAGAAAACACTCCGGAGGAATTCTTTGGAAATCCGCAGAGCAAGCGCCTTCAGGAGTTTTTATCCAAGGTGTTATGATGGGCAGAAATGCTCAAAAATGTGTTGCAAATGCTAGATATTTTCCTTCGGAATGATATAAAATAGGACTTAAACTGGATACTTAATGTATCCAGTTTTTTAAGTGGAGGATATATGGATAATCTGGTAATTGCAACAAATGCAGTAGTCCCTTTTATGGTGTACATTTTGATCGGCGCCACAGCTAGAAAGCTTGGCCTGGTAAAAGAGACCTTTCTTAGGGAATTAAATAGTGTTATTTTTCGCGTTTTTTTCCCATTCATAATGTTTAATAATCTCTATGATGCGGATTTTAGCACGCTAAAAGATGCTGGCTACGTGCTGTTTGCGCTGGTGGCAACTCTTATTGTTGTAGTTATCTCTTTTTTCGTTGTTCCTCTTTTTGAAAAAGATAACAGGAGAAGAGGCGTAATAGAACAAGCTATATTTAGGAGTAATTCTGTTTTGTTTGCTATTCCTCTTGCTAACAGTGTCTTGGGAGCAGAAGCCAGCACTAAGAGTAGTATTATCGTGGCTTTCCTTGTGCCTGTTTATAATATCTGCTCAGTTTTTATCTTGGAATATTACAGAGGTGGCAAGGCTTCCGCTGGGGTAGTTGTTAAAAATGTTCTCAAGAACCCGCTTATTGTTGGTGCTATAGCAGGCGCAATCTTCAATATTTTGCCTGTAACTATGCCGACTTGCCTGGTCAAGCCAATTACGCAGCTATCAGATCTGGCAACACCTATGGCACTTTTTGTACTTGGTGGAACTCTTCATTTTTCTGACCTTCGAAAGAATGCCTTTCCACTTGCAGTTGGTACAGGTATCAAGCTGATCGTGCTTCCAGCGCTTATTACCTATATTATGGCTTTGATGAATTATGGACCTTCTGAACTGTTTGCTGTATTTTGTATGTTTGCAACACCGGTTGCCGCCGCTTCTTTTCCTATGGCTCAGAGTATGGATGCAGATGCAGACCTTGCTGGGGAGTATGTAGTTGTCAGTACGCTGCTGGCCATTGTGACTATTTTTATCTGGATTATAGTACTCAAGAACCTGGGACTAATATGACAAAATAAGGGTTAAATTTGCTGCAATAGGGGGATTATTATGCGAAACAAGACTTTGCGTAAATGGGTGCTTTTTTTTGACAGGATTTCCTACAAACTATTTGTGACTATCTGCGTCAGCGCGCTTGTTGGCATTTTTATGGTGTTCATGGTGGTCAACACTCTTATGATAATGCACTCCAACAACCAGAAGATGGCTCAGAAGGAGGCACAGGTGACTACTCAGAATATGGTGTATAGCGTGGAGGAGAGGCTTGAAAATCTCCGCCAGTATTACCTTTATTCTGCTATGAATGATGATCTTGGCTGGTTTTTAAATAACCGTCTTGCATATTCTGATTATGCCAGGTATAAGGTTATAGATTCGGCACTTGGCAATAATGCATTATTTCCCAATTACATCAATAATTATGTCATAGTAAATATTGCAAATAACAGGGTTATTAGTACCAGAGGTATCTATGACTTTTCTGAGATGATCAATAAAGAAGAAATTCTAAACATCTATGAGAACAACACTCAGGAGGTTAACAGAGGAAACTGGGTTTATGTTCCTGATGGTACAGATGTAGATAGCAGATACCTTCAGTATCACTTGACGGTGGATACTAAGGGGCTTAATTATGTGCTAAATCTCCCACTTGGTACATATGCCTCTAAGGGTTTTCTTCTTGTAAATGTAGAAACACAGGAATGGAAGCGCTGGATCTGGGAGGGAGTAAGTATTTCAGGCAAGGCTGTCTGTGTGCTGGATAATGATGGAAATGTGATCTATGCCTCTAACTCTGGTTTTTCTGAGCAGTGCCAGAAAAAGTTTTCTTCAGATCAGCCTATGAAGCCCTCTAGAATGGATGTTCAAGGAACAAGCAGTATTGTATCTGGCGCATCTTCCAGCATTCTTGGTTGGAATTATTATGTGGCCTATGATTATGGGACTTTTTTGGGAGCTACCTGGAAACTGATAATTGAGTTTCTGATAGCGGTTATGGCGCTTGCGCTTCTAAGCTTTGTTTCCCTTCGACATGCCATATATCAGCCTGTGGAGCGACTAATTAAGGAAGTTACTGATGATAAAGAGCCCCTGGTTTCTGGAAACGAGCTCCAATTCCTGGCTGGCCAGTTTGCAAACCTAAAGAATGACAAGGAAGCCCTTGATCAGGCCATGATCCAGCGTAGGAAGAGACTTGCTGAACTATTTGAGATGAGACTTATTCGAAGCGCTGTTTCCGCTGAAGATGAGTGGGAGGAATACGTCAAGGTTCTGGGGCTTACCAGGCATAAGTTATATGCTACTGTGGCAATCATACCAGATCTTAGGGACACTTCAATATCTGAGGATGAGATAAATGAAGATGCTTACTGTCTTTCTCTTGCAGAAAGCCTGCCGGATTCTTTGAAGAATATGCCCTGGCTTCCTCTTATTTATGATTCCTGTACGCTTACATGCATCTTTGCAGATGATACGGAAGAGGCGCTGCTGGCGCAGATTTCCAGATATAATAAGGCGGTAAAAGAGTTTACTTATTCAAGCTTCGGTTTCCAGATACAGATGGGAGTAAGCGAGCTCCATACCCAGTACAGACATTTGGGAAGAGCCTACCACGAAAGCGTTTTTGCTCTTCAATATGAACCTGATACCAGGGAGAGTTCAGAAAGTGATTGTCGCTTCTACATTCAGTCATCAAGAGCTGCAGAAGAAGAGATAAATCTCCATAAATATGAAAAAGAAATCTGTGATGGCCTAAAGGCTATGGATAAAGCCCAGTGTTACAGGCTGCTTGATGACTTTACTGACAGGCTCAGAACCTTTGGGGAATGGGCTGTTGCGTCAGTGTACTTCGCTGCTCTGATCGATAGGATCCTGATGGAAGCTATTGGTATGAAGATTGACATATTGATACTGTGTCCTGAGGGCCTTCACAAGCTGTATCAGCAGATCATGGAAGCAGGGGATGTAAAAAGGGTCAGAAAGAACATGAAAAAGATGCTCATCGACCCAATCCTTCAGGAGAGAAGTAAGCTCCTTGTTGATCAGTCCTACCAGATGATGGCTGAGATTGAGCAGAAACTGGCTGACTCCAAGGGAAATATAACCCTTAACGAGTGTGCAGATGAGCTTAATGTGACACCTGCCTACATTTGGAAGATATTAAAGGCTGAAAGAGGCAAGACTTTTAGCGAGTATCAGGAGCAGTACAAGATTGAAGAGGCCAAAAAACTATTGCAGACAAATCTTTCGGTTTCAGATATAGCTAATGAGTTAGGATATACTAATGCACAGAACTTTATCCGTTTCTTTAGTAAGGGAACAGGCTTAACACCTGGAAAATATCGCAAACTAACCTACGGATCCATTTAAAAACGAATTTAATAACAGCTGCTTTTTAAAAAGTATCATTTTCTTTTTTGAGCCCCAAAAAGGGTGTTAGAAAATGATACTTTTGTGCATTTTGTACAATTTGAAAGCGCCTGAATTATGATAATCAGTCAAAAATAATATGATTATAGATGTTAGGAGAGGGCAAAGTTATCATAATCATGTAAAAAGCTTGTGAGAGCCGATTACATTTGTGGAATACCACAAAGGGATGAAAAAGGGAAGAAGGAGAGGCGTATGGCAAAAGCAAAAAAGCAGCTGATCAAGATGGCAGACGGATCTGTATTTGAAGCCAACAGGACCAGTAATGCAAAGTATTTCAAGCAGCATATGTGGTTATACTTTATGCTGCTTCCGGGTCTTATCTACATGATCCTATTTAGATACGTGCCAATGGGCGGACTTGTTATTGCATTTAAAGACTATAGTCCATTCAAAGGCTTGTGGGGAAGCGACTGGGTAGGATTTGCAAATTTTACCAGGTTTTTTAGTAATAATGATTTTAGGAAACTATTGGTAAATACATTGGGAATCAGCTTACTGCAGCTGGTTTTGTATTTCCCGGCACCAATTATTTTGTCTTTATTCTTAAATGAAGTAAGACATAACGTTTATAAGAGACTGGTACAGACACTGGTTTATATTCCACACTTTGTATCCTGGGTTATCATCGCAAGTTTGACCTATCAGTTATTTAATGTAACAGATGGTGTTATCAACATCATATACAAGATGGTAACAGGAAATACCTTCGATATCCTGTCTAAGGCATCTGCCTTCTGGGGACTTATCGTAGGTCAGGACATATGGCGTGAGACCGGTTATGGAACTATCGTATTTTTGGCAGCTTTATCAGGAGTTGATCAGGAATTGTATGAAGCAGCCAAGGTTGATGGTGCAGGCCGCTGGAGACTTATGTGGCACATTACACTTCCGGCTATCAGAGGAACCATCATCATGATGCTGATCCTTAGAGTTGGCGGCATCTTGAATACAGGCTATGAGCAGATTTTCCTTATGAGAAATGACCTGAACATCGCAAGGGCAGAAGTATTTGATACCTATATTTATACAAAGGGTATTAAAAATGGTATGTATTCATTCTCCTCAGCAGTTGGTATGTTCAAGTCAGTAGTTGGAATGATCCTGGTTCTTTTGTCTGACAGAGTTGCAAAATGGTTTGGCGAAAGCGGAATTTACTAGAAAGGAGGAGACGGAATGTCTAAAACAAAATACCAGACTGGCGTAAGAGTTCAGAAAAGCGTCGGTGACAAAATTGTAGATGTGATCATCTATGTTGTTCTTGGACTTATTGCAATAAGCACTATATTACCGTTCCTCTATGTGTTTGCAGGATCTTTTGCAACGGAAAAAGAACTTACAGAAAAAGCATTTTTCATAGTCCCATCAGTATGGTCCTTAAATGCTTATAGGTATGCCATAAAAACAGCTAACATTTTAAGAGGACTTAGGAACTCAATAATCCTGACTGCACTTGGAACAGTAATGTGTATGCTCTTTTCGCTTACCTTTGCATATCCACTTTCCAAGACACACTTCAGGGGCAGAAATTTTGTGATGAATATGGTCATTGTAACCATGCTCTTTAGTGGTGGTATGATCCCCTCTTTCATCGTATATAAGGCCTATGGCCTGTACGATACCTATTGGGCTCTGATCTTACCAGGACTTATCAGTCCCTTTAACATGATCATCATTAAGAAGTTCTTTCAGGGACTTCCTGTGGAGCTTGATGAGGCTTCCTATATGGATGGAGCCAATGATCTGCAGATATTCCTTAAGGTAGCACTTCCTCTTTCAAAGCCTGTTATTGCATCCATTGCTCTTTTCTATGGTGTAGGCTTCTGGAATGACTACTTTGGATCAATGATCTACCTTCAGACGACGGAGAAATATCCTATTCAGATCCAGCTTCGTTCTATCATACTTCAGTCATCTACTATTGTAGATAACATGGTCAATGATTTTGACATCAACGGAACACCGCCGGATAAAGCGGTTAAGATGGCTTGTACAGTAATAGCTACAGTGCCTATTTTGTGCGTATATCCTTTCGTACAGAAGTATTTCACTAAGGGTGTTATGGTTGGCGCGGTTAAGGGCTAAGAGACACTTATCTTTATACAACAAATGTTCAGGGAATAGTCCCTACAGATAATTTTTTACCTAATAAGGAGGAAATGATATGAAAAAGAAAATTGTTAGTATGTTACTGGCATCTGTAATGGTAATGAGCCTTGCAGCATGCGGTAGTACTCAGGCTCCAGCAGCAACTCCAGATGCAGGAAGCGACGCAGCACCAGCTACAGAGACAGCTGCACCAGCAGATTCAGCTACAGATACTCAGGCTACAAGCGCAGAGCGTCAGACAATCACATGGTCTGTTATCGACTTAAATGCAGGTGTTAACGCAACAGGTGAGTACGCAGACCAGATCATGCAGCAGATTGAAGACTTCTGCGGCGCAGACCTTGAGCTTATCTGGTATGCCAACGATGCTCTTTCTGAGAAGAACTCTTTAGCTCTTACAAGCCCATCAACAATGCCACAGATCATGTCCTGGGGCGGCACAGTTACAGGTGATGTTGTATCAGCAGCTAAAAACGGGGCTTTTGTAGACCTTAACAATTACATTTGGGATTCAGAGAAATATCCTTATCTTTCACAGCTGTCCAAGGATGTAGCTGCAAACCTTACTGTTGGTGGCAAGCTCATTGCTCTTCCTCGTACTCGTGTAGTAGGCCGTTATGGACTTAGCTATCGTCAGGACTGGGCTGAGAAGCTTGGCGTTGAGCTTCCCGAAAACGCAACTCCAGATGATGTTTATAAGATGATCTATGCATTTACCTATGATGATCCAGATGGAAATGGCAAGAATGACACAATCGGTATGGAAATGACATCCTACACAGGACCTTTTGACATCATCCAGACATGGTTTGGCTGCGGAAACGGCTGGCAGGAAAAAGACGGACAGCTGGTTCCTGTATGGACAACAGATGAGTACTTTGAGGCAGTTGATTATATCAAGAAGCTCTATGATGATGGACTTATGCCTGCAGATTTCTACAGCCGTCCTACAGATTCCTGGTCAAATGGATGTAAGACTGGTGAAAACGGCGTATATATCGACGTTCTTGATTCAGGAAAGAGAATCTGGCAGTACTTTGAAGCAGAAGATACTCTTACACCTTCAGTTGTTAATCCTGATGAGCCAGCTAAGATGGTTCTCTATGGCGCAGTAAACGGACACACACTTGCAACTGCCGGCTACAATGGATTCTTTACTCTGTCAGCTACAACACTTGATACAGAGGAAAAGATTGAGGCTGCTCTTACAGTTCTCGACAGACTCTGCTCACCTGAGATGCTCACAATCACTCAGTATGGACTTGAAGGAATCAACTACCAGTATGATGCTGACGGCAACATTGAAGACCTTGATGCTGACACAGAGAACTCTGATGCTGTTGCTCTTGCAAACAACTATAAGGGTCTCAATCAGCTCCTTACATTCCTTCCTTCATCTGAGTCTTCAACAGGCGCAATCCCTGTTAAGTCAGATAAGTTCAGTGAGGCACAGAACAATGCATATGCTGAAGCTCTTCAGTATGCAGAGGTTAACCCAGCACTTTCATACCTTGTAGGTTCTGATACATACTCACAGGTTGGTGCTGACCTTGATAGCCAGGTTACAGCTGCAAGAACACAGTACATCTGCGGTTCAATCTCACTTGATGAGTTCAAGTCAACTCTTGACTCTATCAGAAGCCAGGGCTATGACGCAATCATCTCAGAAGTAAATGCTCAGAGATAATCTTTTTCAATAAATCACTACAGGCATCGGCATCCCAGGCGGATGTCGGTGCCGTTTCATATTGCAGAGCCGCTGATATGAAATATGTCAGCTAAGCTGACCAGCGGCTCGCAGCCGAGTAGGAAGACTGACCGTCTTCTACTCGATTGCAGAGTTGGAAGACTATCCGTCCTCAACTCGATTTGCAGAGCTACTAAGTGATGGAGAATACAGGTATGAAATTACATAGGATGGAAAAAAACTATGCTGGCACAGCAAACTTTGGCTGCATGTGGAAAAAAGGGGAAATTCCAGCTGAGAAAATAAAGGATACGGGATTTTGTTGTTTAAATGAAAATGGAAAGAGGGTAGTTTTACAGTCCAGGATAACCGCCTATTGGCCTGATGGAAGTGTAAAGTGGACAGCCCACTGTGCAGATAGTAACAAGCTTGGGGACAACATAGAAATACATATAGAAGATACAAAAGAAAAAGACGTTTCTGGAGAGGACAATCTTAAAATCAAGTTATTTGAATCATCTGGATCTTATGAGATTACAGGAAGAGACTTTTCTGCAGTTATCCGAAAAGATACAGATGAGCTATTTGAATGCATAAAAAGTGGAGACCGCACAGTTTTTTCCCATGGAAAGCCTGTGCTTAAATTAGAGGAGCCATATTCAGAAAGTGGCATAAGCACCAGGATAACAAGAGATTATCTTGGCAGAATAAAAAATATTGTTTTGGAAGAAAGTGGGGATGTACAGACAGTATTTCGCTTTGAGGGCATACATGTCTGCATTGCGCCTGACAAAAAGGGCCAGGAGAAAATCCCCTTTATCATACGTTTGTTTTTGGGAACAGCAGCAAGAGATATTAGAATACAGCACACTTTTTTATACGATGGGGAAGAGGATAAGGATTTCCTGAAAGGAATTGGTATTTCTTTTGAAAGCCCATTAGAAGGCCCTTCCTATAATCGCCACATTAAATTTACAGTAGATAATGGAGTGTTTCACGAGGTTAGCGCACAGCTGACTTCCTGGAGGCCACGACTTCCGCTGTCTTTGTACAAGGAGCAGATGAAGGGACTTCCAATAACACAGGAATCAATGAAAGAATGTGGAGATGAGGATATAGATCAGCACATTGAGCTGGTGCTTACTAATTGCCCACATTGGGATACCTGGAATCTGACACAGGATAGTGCAGAGCACTTTAGCATTTGCAAAAAGTTATCCTATGATGACGTTTGTATGATAGATGCGCTTAGCGGACACAGAAGCATTGGAGGCGCAGGTTTTGGGTCAGAGGCTGGAAGCGTGATGATAGGAGTTCGGGATTTCTGGGAAAAGAATCCTGGGGAGATTTCTATAGCTGGTCTATCTGGCGAGAAGGCCTGTGCAACTATCTGGTTCTATGCGCCTGATGCAAAGAGCTATGATTTTAGGCATTATGCGCACCGTGGTTACAACCAGGTTTGTTATGAAGGCTATGACTATAAGGGAGCAGATCCTGACGGAATAGCTGTAACAAGCGAGTGTTCACTTGGCTTTTCAGAAAAAATCATTCCTGACGATCATGAACTTCTTGAATTTGCAGAAAGCGTAAATCATCCTGCAATTTATATCGCAGACCCTGAAGTCTATCACGAAATGAGGGCATTTGGATATTGGTCTCTTCCTGCAAAAAATACAGAGGTAGAAAACTGGCTTGAAGAGCAGCTTAATAGAGCTTTTTCTTTTTACAGTCAGGAAGTAGAGCAGCGCAGCTGGTACGGGCTCTTTAACTATGGAGATTTCATGCATACCTATGACCCTGTGAGACATCAGTGGAAGTATGATGTGGGGGGATATGCCTGGGATAACACAGAACTGGTGCCGACTTTGTGGCTCTGGAATTATTTTCTGCGCACAGGCCGACCTGAGGTATTCAGGCTGGCAGAGAAATTGTCCCGTCATGCCAGTGAAGTAGATGTATACCACTTTGGTAAGTATAAGGGCCTTGGCTCCAGGCACAACGTAAGGCATTGGGGATGCCCATGCAAGGAGGCTAGAATTGCTATGGCCGCCCATCACAGAGTCTTTTACTATCTGACTGGGGACCGCAGGATGGAGGATATCTTTGAGGAGCTTGGGGACAATGAAAATAGCTTTTTAAACAAGGATCCTCTTGGGGATTTTTATGAAAAAGAAAAAATGAAGCATCCCAGCCATGCCCGCAGCGGCCCTGACTGGTCATCTCTTGTATCTAACTGGATGACACAGTGGGAGAGGAAAAATGATGAAAAATACCGTGACAAAATAGTCACAGGTATAGACGATATCAGCAAGGCACCGCTTCGCCTTGCTTCCGGTCCTGATTTTGAGTTTGATCCGGAAAGCGTACATTTGTATTACATAGGAGAAAGAACAACAGGAGGAACGCACCTTCAGGTTTGTATGGGAGCCCCCACGGTCTGGATGGAAACAGCAGATCTTCTCGAAAAACCTGAATTTGAGCAGATGCTCATAGAACTGGGGCGTTTTGCACTTCTTCCAAGAAAGCAGCAGCTCGAGGAATGTAACGGCCTGATTGGCGAAAGGGAATATACCTATCCTTTCATGTTTACAGGCCTCGGAGCCTATGCTGCGGAGAGAATATGCAGCGGGAACTGCAAGGGAGTTGTGCTTGGCGCAGAAACCATAAGTAAGGATAACAAGGCAGAGGGACATCTTGTAGCTCAAAGGACCTGGAGAGCTCTTTTATCAAGCCTTATAAGTGAGAACAACAGCGATGGTTTTATGACTATTGAGACTATAGATGCAGGTAATAAGCACAAACTCACTGAAATTCCCTGGATCTCTACAAATTTCACTGCCCAGTGGTGTCTTAATGTGATAATAGCACTGGAATTTATAAGAGAGGACCTGCCGGATAACCTTTTAAAAGCGCAGGAATTGGTGGAGAATCTGGAGGAGTCAGCATTTCACAAAGCCTGACATGGAGTAAAAATATGAAGCTTAAAATAGATGAAATTACAAAAAAAGGTATACTGCTTTCCTGGGATAAGGTAGAAGGCGCAACAAGCTACAGGCTTTGTTGGAAAGACAGAAATAGAAAGACCATGCAAAAGAAAGTTCTTTTACCAACGACAGAGCTTAGGGCGATGTTTAACAAAATGCCCCGGATTCCCTATTATCTGTCCGTGCAGGCCCTTAATGAATTACAGGTCATTGATGAAAGCCCTGAAATTAAGACTCCAGTGACAGTTAGATTAAATGAACAGCTTGAAAAGATAGACCGCGGCCTGGTAGCTGTATCAACAGGAAAGGGAATATTTGTATCCTGGAGGCTTTATAAGAGTGAAGTTAAGGGCTATAGCAATACTGGACTTACTGGAACAGACTTTGCTTTGTGCAAGAACGGGAAGGTTCTGGCCTTTGTAACAGATAGCACAAATTATCTTGATAAGACTGGCACAAAGGATGATTTGTACAGCATAGTTTCTTATGAAAGTGGAAAAGAGCCTTCTGCCAAGGAAATTGAAAGTGCCCTTAAGGGAGCCAAGGCAGTAAAGGCCTGGGAAAGTGGCGAAAACTATCTTGATATTCCTCTGAGGATCCCTGAAGGCGGGACTACTCCTGCAGGTGAAGCCTATAACTACCATGCCAATGATATCAGCATTGGAGATGTGGATGGTGACGGAGAATATGAGTATATAGTTAAGTGGGATCCAACAAATTCCAAGGATGTATCTCAGACTGGTTATACAGGAAATGTCTATCTTGACTGCTATAAACTGGATGGGCGACTTTTGTGGCGACTTGATATGGGGGTAAATATCAGGGCTGGTGCGCATTATACCCAGTTTATGGTCTACGATTTTAATGGTGATGGCAGGGCGGAAATGGCAGTAAAGACAGCTCCTGGAACTTGCATGCACTTTTTTGATGAAAGTGGAACTGAGTGCGGAATGTCTTTTATCACTATTCCTCCTGAGGATGCCAAAAAAGGCGTTTGCAACGACAGTAATTATGTGGCTTCTGCTGCTGACTACAGAAGACACCTGGTGAAGGTTTTCAAGAACTGGAATAGTCATCCGGAGGTAGTAAATGGCCATTGGCCGGCTACTCTAGAGGAATGCTTTAATATGGCGCCCAAATACACGTATCCTCTTTCTGAGAAGGATGCAGAAGATCTTGCAGAGTATTTTATTGCAAGTTACGCGCCAAGTCGCAGCAGCCGAAATCATCTTGAGAATTTTGAAGGTTTTATATTCGAGGGACCTGAGTATCTGACCATGTTTGGAGGGGATGGAAAAGAGCTTGAGACTATTCCTTTTAAGTACGGCAGAGATGACGATGGTCTTATGTGGGGCGACTATGCCATGAGTAGAATAGAGCCCTGCAACAGAGTGGACAGGTTCCTGTCAGGAGTAGCTTATCTTGATGGAGAAAGGCCTTACCTAATAGTGTGCAGAGGCTACTATACACGAACAACTCTTGTAGCCTACGACTTTTTTGACAATAAGTTCAATGAAAAATGGAGCTTAGACTCCGGCTATGTTCGAATGGAGAATCCCTTTAATGATAACCCGCATGAACTTATGGGGAGCGATCCAGTTTACGGGGTGATTGCTGGACAGGGAAATCACAGCCTCTCTACTGCAGATGTGGATGGGGATGGATGCCAGGAAATAATCTATGGTGCGGCCTGTATAGATCATGATGGAAGTGTCTTGTACAGTAGTTATGATAATCTTCCTAATGGAATTCGTGCCAAGCTGGGACATGGTGATGCCATGCATGTTGCCAATATTGATCCTGACCGGCCTGGGCTTGAGATATTTAATGTATTCGAGGGAGCCAAGGCAGCGCCCTATGGGTTTGCCCTTAGAGATGCGGAAGACGGCAGTGTCTATTTTGGCGAATATGCAGAGAGTGACCTTGGCCGTTGCATGGTAGGCGATATTGTGCCGAATGAACCAGGACTCCAGGTTTGGGTCAATGATGTATATAACGTAAAGGGAGAAAAGCTTGATATTCCGGCACCTTCAACCAATATGAACATTCATTGGGCAGCTGACCTTACTACTCAGGTGACAGATGGCAAGGAGTACCTCACAGAAGAAAAGTGTGGAATCATAAATGATTCTATTCACGGAGTAATGCTTAAGCCGGAAGGCACAGCTACAAACAACGGCACCAAGGGCAATCCATGCCTTGTTGCGGATCTTTTTGGAGATTTCCGTGATGAGATTGTGCTGCGCCTTGCAGATGACAGCGCACTTAGAATATATATAAACACTGATATCACAAACCACAAGCTTTTCACACCGCTTCAGGACATGCAGTATCGCATGGGAGTCTGCTGGCAGAATAACTGCTATAATCAGCCAGGCTATGTAAGTTACTACTATGCCAGTGATATGAGATTTGACGAAGTAATGCCAGAACTTTAATTTTTTTCAGGAGAAAGCAAGATGAATCCCTTTTCTTATAACATCAGATTAAAGACGTATCCAGATAAAGCAAAAGAGTGGGAGGGGGGCGTTTACTATCCCAGAACAGCGAGCATAGAGGATTTCGATGCCACCTCAAGAGCCAATTATCTTAAGGCTCTTGATGGAGACGTTTTGCAGATAAGATCTAAAACCTGGACAGAGACAGAAGTTACGGGTTTTGGAATATATCAGTATGTCAATAGCCCGATTTTTACCTATAATACAGGTCTTAAGGATGGAAAGTGGACTGTAACCTTTGTAAATAAAGGCTCAGAGAGTATTATGGCAAACTGTTATGCAGATGAAGTCCTTATGATAATAGATCTGGAAATACCGGCAGGAGAGGCCAGGACAGAGAGTTTCATAAACTGCTCTATTCATGAAGAGACCAGTCTACAATTTTTCGTTTCAGATAGCGCAGTCACCGAGGAAGATGCTTGTGCAAAGAGTCTGTGCATCAGCGATATTTCATATAGTGAAGTGAAAAGAATAAGCGATGAGAATAAAGATAAATTAAGAAAATCCACTATTTTCCTTGCTTCTGATTCAACGGTGCAGTCCTATGAGGAGTTTTACTATCCCCAGACTGGCTGGGGGCAGGTCTTTGTAAAATATGTGTGCCCCAAGGAGGATCTTATTGATTATCAGGCCGAAGATTACTGCTATCCTCAGTGCCATGTGTATGAGCGAAGATCCGTATATGTTGAAAATAGATCCATCGGCGCCAGAAGTGCCAGGTCATTCATTGACGAGGGCAAGTGGAATTCGCTACTGTTACGGGCCAAAGCTGGGGACTATGTGCTTCTTCAGTGGGCTCATAATGACGCGACAGCGGTGCGCCCAAATAGATATGTCTGCCCTGAGGAGTTTGATGGTTTTTTGATGAAATATATAAATTCCTGCAGAGCAAGAGGAATATATCCGATTCTTGTAACACCAGTATCAAGGCGAAATTGTGATGAGCATGATGGAAATTTTATGCTTTCATTTGGCAAGTACAGGGATGTGATGCTGGAAGTTGCCAAGCGCGAAAAGGTTCCTTGTGTTGATCTATGTACTCTTAGTAACAACTACCTCAAGGAGATAGGAGGCGAGGAGGCGAAATCTCTTTATCTGTGGTGTCCGGCAGGAGCATATCCGGAAAGTGCCTATGCAGATGGAGTTTCGGACAACACTCATTTACAGGAGTATGGTGCAGAAGTTTACGCAAGGATGGTAGCGCAGGCTCTGATTGCTATGAATGGTTTTCCTGAGATCGAGGCTCTAAAGTCCTATCTGGATATCACATATGTCCCTGAAAAAAGAACTGTCAGTATGGTTGAAAAGCCTGTGGACCTCAAGATTCCAAGCAGCTTTGCGCTTCAGGAGCTGAATATAAATGACAAAAAGGCAAACTTCCTCCTGATCTGGAATGACGTTGAGGGTGCTGTTTCCTACAATGTATATAGAAAGGGGTCCGTTGATTTTCAATTTTTCCCTCTTAGGAGCGTAAGTGCAGAGGAAAAGAAAACTTCTGCTGTTCTTCCATTTATCCTGCCTGCAGCAGATGTATATCAAGTGAAAGTAACAGCAGTTTTTGCAGATGGCAAGGAAAGTAATTCCAGCAGGATCATAGAATTCAGGGCCTGATAATGACTAAAAGGAAGTACTAAAATGCAAGAACTTATAAACTTTAATACAAACTGGAAATTTCATTTTGGAGATATTGTATCTGTAAGAAATAGATGGGCTTTGGCCAAGTCTGGCTCTTTTAACCAGGGGCCTGAGAGCAAGGACTATGATGATAGTAGCTGGAGAGAAGTGACACTTCCTCACGATTTTGTGTTCGAAACAAAGCCCTATGCTTATGCTGAAAAGGAGTTTGACAAGGACAACACTATTCCTGCAATGGAGGATGTGAACAATATACATACAACATCAGGCTCCTTTGATAAGAATGTAGGCTGGTACAGAAAGCATTTCTTTATCCCCGAGGAATACCTTGGCAAGAAACTTTATCTTATTTTTGATGGAATTTACAGAGATTCATATTTCTATCTTAATGAGTTTTTTCTTGAACATGAGCCAAGTGGCTATTGCAAAATAGTTATAGACATCACAGATACTGCCGCCTATGGGGAGAATAATGTTCTTGCCATACGTTGCGATGCAAGACAGGCGGAAGGATGGTTCTACGAGGGCGGTGGAATTTACAGAAATGCCTATCTGAAAGTGGTGGAAAAAGAGCATGTGGAAGATCTTTTTGTTTACGGGCAACCTGAGGATAACTTTAAGAGAGCAGAAGTAGCGATTTCTGGCAGGATTTTTGGAACAGGTGAGCTTTGTGGCAGGAATAATCATGCGTATAAGGCGCTCCTTTGCATTGAAATAATTGATAGTAAAGGTGAACTGGTAAACAAAAGCAACTTAAGTCTTGCAGGTGATGAGAGTATATCAGATGATAGTAAGATAATGGAGCGTGCGTATCTATCTGATATTGGAGCCTATGAGTTTAAAACAAAGATCATATTAGATGAGCCAAGACTGTGGTCAGTAGACAGGCCTGAGCTTTACAGACTCATATGCAGGCTGGAAATATGCGGAGAAGTCAGAAATGTAGCTGAAACAAGCTTTGGAATAAGGTTTGCCAGGTTTGATAATAACGAGGGATTTCTTTTAAATGGAGAGAGACTCAAGATCAAGGGAGTATGCTGCCATCAGAATCATGGTGGCCTTGGAAACGCTGTTCCTCCTGAAGTTATGCGCTACCGTATAAAAAAGCTCAAGGAAATGGGGGCAAATGGCTATAGAGGAGCACATTACCCACTGTCGGAGGATTTTCTTGATATCTGTGACCAGGAAGGAATGCTGGTTATGCTTGAAACTAGGCTTCTATCCAGTGCCAGGGCAGATATGCATGAACTTGAGAGAATGGTCAAGGTTGGAAGAAATCACCCAAGTGTCATAATTTATTCCATAGGAAATGAGGAGGCTCAGTCCCAGGCAACAAGGCAGGGAGCAAGAATAGCCGCTACAATGATAGATTATGTAAAGCGCCTTGACCCATACAGGCCTGTGACTATGGCTCTTTTGATGCTGGACATGAAGACCAATGAGGTTATCACAGATTATAAGGTCTTAGAGGGAATTTCCAGACAACTTGATGTTGCTGGTTACAATTATCATAGCGATCTCTATGAGAAGTTTCACAAGGAATATCCAGATCAGCCCTTTATCAGCACGGAAATGGGGACCTTTAAGTCAACCAGAGGCTGTTATGAAACTGACAAAGAAAAATGTCATCTGGCTATCAATGAGAAAAAGCCATATTACATGTATGGTGCTGAGAGATGGAGAGATTGCAAGCCTGACTGGGTTAGCGGACTATTTATCTGGACAGGATTTGATTATTATGGAGAGCCTACGCCCTTTGCCTGGCCTGCCATCAGTAGTCAGTTTGGCGCAATGGATTTATGCGGTAATCCCAAGGATTTCTACTACTTTTACAAGTCCTGGTGGGCGGGTGAGGATGTTATACACGCTTATCCGGATATGAATCAGGAGCCTGGGAAGGTTTTGGATTACTATGTTTTTTCAAATGCAGAGGAAGTGGAAATTGTTTTAAATGGTAAAAGTCTTGGGAAAAAGAAAATGCTAAAAGATGACTATTTAGTGTGGGAAAATGTAGTATCTGAAAGCGGCAGAATGGAGATAATCGGCTATAGAAACGGTGCAGAATGCATGAGAAAGGTAAATGAAACTGCAGAAACTTTGTCGGCAAGGCTTGTTGTTACAGAGGATTACAGGGAAAACGACCTGGTTATCAGAAAACTGGAACTAAGTGATAAAAACGGCAATCTAGTGATTAATGCGGATGTAAGATTTGATATACCTTCTGAGTGGGGAACTCTTTTGGGCGCATCAAATGGTGATCCTTCGGATCATACAGGTGGAAAGGCGGGATTTGTTAGTACCTTTCATGGTCTTGCCCAGGTAATCACCAGGGAGGATTAAAAAACAAATCTGGTCATATATAATTTTTCATTTCTGACCTTTTTAGTATTATCAGTTTGATGCTATATTAGGTTAAGTTTAAAAAATTTCTTAATCTAAAGGCTCAAAGGAGAAGGCTATGAAAAACGATAATGTTAGAACACTTACCTATGCAGGTCTTATGGCTGCACTATGCTATGTGGGATATGCTGTATTTCCAGCAATTAACGCATCAGGCACCAAGGTTCATCTTGGAAATGCATTTGTAGTACTGGCAGCTTTGCTTATAGGTGGCCTTTATGGCGGACTTGCAGGCGCAGTAGGCCTTACAATTGCAGATTTGTCACTTGGTTATACTGCATCAGCGCCCAGAACATTTATAACAAAGCTGGTTATTGGTCTTATTGTAGGACTTGTTGCTCACAAGATTGCCAAGATATCGGAGGAGCACAAGAAGACATATATACTGCTGTGGTCATCTCTTGCAGCGGTTGCAGGACTTGTTTTTAACTGTGTATTTGAACCAGCTCTTAAATACGTATGGTTTACTATTCTTACTCCAAATGCAGAAAAGGCTGCAGCTGCCATCAGCGCGCTTCTGGCAGTTACAACCTATACTACTATGATAAATGCAGTGATCAATTCAGTCCTTGCTATCATCATTTATAATGCTCTTCGCCCGGCTCTTAACAAGGCCAATCTGTTTCCCACTGTTACAAAGGCAAAAGAGGCATGAATTAAACGTAGGTTCCATCTTCAAAGTCTATGTTCTGAATAAAGGAAACTACATATATATCTTTGCTTCTGGGGTTCTCCATAAAGTAGTCTTCGATGGCCATTTTATGGCGAGCCCCATTTTCATCTGTCTGGTAAGCAATACGCATTACTCTCTTTTTGCCTGCAGCATGGGCATCTAAAAGGCTCTTTCTATTAAAGGCCTTCTCAATCGCATCTTTTGACTCAGGAACAGTCATCTCTACAAGTTGCCTGAGGCAATCGTCATAGGTTCCAGTCTCAGGAATTTCAGTATTAAGGAAGTTTTCACGCCTCATGAATGTATATGAGTTTTTGCTTATATTGGCAAATTTAACAACCTGAAACTTTTTGTACACAGACTCTATAAGAACTCTCACCTGCTCAAATACAGCAGACTGGTCATCAAATAGGTCCATTGTATGCATTTCAACAGGAGCTTCTTCTTTTATCATATTGATAAAATCTGCTTTCGGGATAGGCTTTGAAAAGATATATCCCTGTATATAGTCGCAATCGCATGTATTGATAAACTGAAGCTGTTCCTGGGTTTCAACGCCTTCAACTACCGTAAGGAGCTTGAGTCTGTGCGCAAAATAAAATACAGACTCTAAAGTTATCCTTCCTTTTTCGGTAAGGCAGTTGTCATTAAGAAATGACCTGTCTATCTTAAGGATTCGTGCAGGAATATCCTTTACAAATGACATGGAAGACATCCCAGATCCAAAATCATCGATTGAAACCATGTAACCAGCTTTTTCAATAGAATGAACCCAATTCATGACCTCATCTATATTTGCTGTAACATCAGATTCTGTGATCTCTACACCAAAATAGTACTTATCTATACCATAGGAATCTACTAGTCTATTCAGTTTCTCAATAAATTGCTTGTCCTTGGCGTGCTCTCTGCTAAAGTTCACACTGATTCTTATTGCTCTATCCTTGAGTTGCTTAATCGTCTTGCAGGCATCTTCAGCAACGAACCAATCTACAAGCGAGAGCTGACCAGCTTCCTCAAGAATTGGAATAAAATCTCCAGGAAGTACTACTGTTCCATCTGATTTGATCCATCTGACAAGTGCTTCGGCTCCGCCGATAACACCTTCCTTGGCATTATATTGTGGCTGATAATATGCTTGCAACTCACCGACTTCCATGGCTGCAACTATGTCGTGTAAAAGATATTTCTGTTCCATTTTTCCCTCAAATAAATACTAAAAAACAACAAAACACAGAGGGAGAGTATATATTGTGTTCAATTGAATGTCAATATACGAGAAAACAAAATTCACGGATATTGGTTCGAAATTTCAACGTTGAATTGTTTTATGGAATTTTAAATTCAATGGAAGAAGCTATTAGTATTTGTTGTGCACCTTTTCTGCGAAGCACATCATATCTTTTACATGAATTTTCTGGCCATCATCGAGGATAGCTGTTCCGGAAAGGCGACCAAATACCTGATGCTGATCTGAAACGATTATCTTGTAGTCAAGGCAGGCGGCTCTGTCAAGAACAGGGACGAAATCCATTTCAAATCGGCCGTCAGAAGAAGTGAACTTCCAGGGATCCATGTAGGAATTATCAGGAATGTGGAAAGTGATATCATCTAATTTATGAGCTACGCCATCATAAAAAAGGATATTTTCTGTGGCGGCCTTTGTATTGCCGAAGCCATATCCTATATTAAAGCCAAAGGCCTTTCCATCGATATCACAGTTTCCAGATCCCCAGAACCAGGTATTGTCATAGGTCCAGACACCACGTCCCCAGTCTAGAGTGCCAAAATCAGTATCAGGGTCAAATTCATATTTCTGTCCATCATATAACATATATCCAGAAGCACGCATGCAATTTATCTTCTGATTATAGTAAAAACATCGGTCCTTATCCCAAGGAGTTGCTATTACCATAGTGTCCATTTGTGGCTGCTTCAGGAAAATGTCGCAATCAAAGGGCTTTCCTTCATTGAAGTTTTCGAAGTGGCAGGTGATATGTCTTTCTCCAGAGAGAACTTCGAACTTCATTTGAAGACGATTATCTTTATAATATGTAGTACCTGTGGAAGATGAAGATGGAAGCGCAAACTTACCCATAGGGAAAGTGTTAAGAACAGTTTCAGTATGCTCCCAGGGACTATCGTTAAAGGTTAAAAGAGAAACAGATTGCAGACCAATATAACCATCATCAGAAATGGTGAAGGCCCCTGCAAAGCTATCAGATAGAATAAGGTAATAGTCCCATTCCTTAATCCGCCACTTTGGAGCCTTGATCATGGACCTGTCATATTCCTGCAAAAGAGATCTGGACCAGCCAGGTTCTATTAGATTTCCGTGAGCATTTAAAAGCGGATGTGGAGATAAGACTTCATGATTTCTTCCCATAAAAACCCCCTTTAGAATTATGGAATAAATTAGCGTAGGTATTCAAAAGACAGCTATGAAACAGGCATTCCAGGTATGTCTGCTATATATATTTTATTATGAAGAAGGTGAGAATGTACATAGTGCTAATGGATGGCAAATAACGTCAAGAAAAAAATGTTAAAAAAGTTGTTGACACTAATATAGGCCAGTGATATATTTATATACGTTGCTGCTGCGGACACGAAGCGACGCAAATGCAGCACTGGAGCGGATTCTAGGCTCCTGTACCTTGACAAATAAACAGTAATGCAACCCTGAAAAGATTCCAGATAACATTGAGCGATTCAGCTCAATCGAGAATTAATTCAGAACAAAATTAGTAAATAACGGACAGAACAAAAGCCAAGCTTGAGTTCTGGCCAGATCAAACTTTTTACAGTGGTTCACTAAGCTCGAGAATACCTCGCTAAGTGAACTGTGTGTAGGTAAAATATTCAGAAACCAAAGAACGGTTTCTGATTTTACTCTAAAACGTGAGAGTTCGATCCTGGCTCAGGATGAACGCTGGCGGCGTGCCTAACACATGCAAGTCGAACGGAAGCTTAACGCTGACGAGACTTCGGTCAAATCTTGTTAAGCTTTAGTGGCGGACGGGTGAGTAACGCGTGGGCAACCTGCCTCATACTGGGGGATAACAGTTGGAAACGACTGTTAATACCGCATAAGCGCACTAGAGTCGCATGACTCAGTGTGAAAAACTCCGGTGGTATGAGATGGGCCCGCGTCAGATTAGCTAGTTGGTGGGGTAAAGGCCTACCAAGGCGACGATCTGTAGCCGGACTGAGAGGTCGGACGGCCACATTGGGACTGAGACACGGCCCAAACTCCTACGGGAGGCAGCAGTGGGGGATA
>NZ_AUKA01000028.1:0-21541 GCF_000424505.1 Butyrivibrio sp. XBB1001
GCCTGGTCAACTTCGTATTGAGATAACGGAAAGCGCATATGTCGAAAACTCCGATACCATCATCAAAACAACAACCAAACTTCGTGAAGCAGGCTTTGAAGTTGAAATGGACGACTTTGGAAGTGGTTACTCATCACTGAATATGTTAAAAGAAGTTATCCTTGATCGCATAAAGCTTGATCTTCGATTTATTACCGGTTCAGGTGACCAAAAGATGGGTCGGACAATACTTAGCTACATGGTCCAGATGATCCATGCTATTGGAACTTCTATTATCGCAGAAGGTGTTGAGACACTGGAACAGGCTGATTTCCTCGGAAGTCTTGGATGTGAGGAAATGCAGGGATATTATTTCTACAAGCCTATGCCGGTAGATGAGTTTGAAGAATTAACGGCATATCCAACAAAGAAATAAAGCCAATAAAGAACGATGTCAGACAGGGGGTTCACCTCCCGCTGGAACGCGCTGCTAACGCAAATATCATTGCACAAAATTCCTCTTTTGTGTTACGATTATTTTAGAAAAGCGGAGGAGTTAAGTCATGGGTGAAAATTCAGAATATTACAATTCATTGAGGCAGAAACGCCGTAAAGATACTGAAAGCATTAAAAACATTCTTCCTCAGCATACACATGGATTTGTTGAGGAATGTCTTCTCAAATATCAGGAAAGCACCGCTTTAAATTATGCGCAGGATATTCTATTTTTCTACGGATTTCTCAAGGAAAAGAATCCCCTGTGCAAGAATCTTGAAATCAAAGATATCCCCTTTGAAGTTGTCGAAAATCTTGGTCCTCAGGACATCAATGAATTCCAAAATTATGTTGCATCAGGCCACAAACCGGATAAAAAAGGCAATGTAAAGCCTGCTAAAGAACGTGCAATTGCAAGAAAAATGGCGGCTGTGCGGAATTACTATAAATATCTGATCAAATATGACTATCTTAAGATTGATCCCACAGTGAAAGCTGCTGTAAAGAAGAAAGAAAAGGTAAAGAAAGATATCCGAAGGCTGTATCCTGACCAGGTTCAGCTTCTAATGGATTCTGTCGCAGCTGTGAATTCTGCTAGTTACCATTCCAAAGTTATGTCTGAACCTACTGCAAAAAGAGATCTGGCAATTGTAACTCTTCTGTTAAATACTGGAATCCGCGTCTCGGAATGTGCAGGGCTTGATCTTTCAGATATAAATTTTGATGAAAATACAATTACTATCGTCAGAAAAGGCGGCGATGAAGATCATCTCTACATAAACGAGATTATCCGGAATACGCTAAGGGATTATATCAATCATGAACGCCCTACCCTACTCAATGATTCTGAAGAACCTGCTCTCTTCATATCTCTTCAGCATAAGCGTTTATCGATAAGAAGCATCCAATATATGATTTCAAAATATGGAAAAAACACAGGACTTACTCAAAAACTCACCCCTCATAAGCTCCGTAGAACGTATGGTACAGCGCTTTATAACAGAACAAGTGATATTTATATGGTTGCTGATGTTCTGGGACATAAAGACGTAAATACGACTGTTAAACACTATGCTGCTATAGAAGAAGAACATAAAAGACAGGCATCCCAGGTAGACGTTTATGGAACTGATGATAACCAGGATAATGATTAAATTGCACACACTACAGTGCCCGGTTTTTTACAATTTTAGCTTTAATCCATGCGGCTTTTTACAGATTTATCTTTAAAAGTACGGCTTTTTACATTTTCAAGCTTTATTTTTTAAAGTTAAAAAGTGTAAAAAGCCGTATTTTTGACTTTTTACACTCCTATCTTTAAACATATTACAAGTTTAGCTTAAACCAACACCCATAATCCCCAATTCCCCCATTCAAATTTAGTACCAAATTTAACGAACGCTTAATTTATACTTTAGCTTGGCGATATTTCTATGTTGTATAATTATCCTAGATAACATGTAATACTTTAGTTGATTATTTGCGGATTGTCTGTGTTATGAAGGATAAAATTGGAGGCATATCATGTTTGAAGATTTTGAGAAGTATCTAAAGAAGCGCAAACGCCAGAAGATGCTTAAAAAGGCTAAGTTGTACGCTGAGCTTACAGCGATAGTTCTTATACCTATTATTGTGCTTACATTGCTTCATATTCTAAAAAAGAAAGCTAAGAAGAAAGTTAAGCAGGCTGTGAAAACCAAGGTGAAAGAGAGCTTTGACAGGAAGCGTCAGGCTGAAGCCAAGGAGAAGTCTGATGCAGAATAACGCCCAAGAGGAAATGCAAAGCGTATTTGAGCATTACAAAGAATTCCATATTTGCCTTTACACATTGAAATGCCTCAAAGTGCCTTCTGGCCGATGTTTCACGCCAGAAGGCACTTTTTCTTTTGCCAAAAATCCTTTCAATAATCTACCCAAAATCCCCCATCCGACACCTCCGCCTCTTGACATTTTTTAACCATCACGCGTGTCATATTTTCTTCAATTAAGATTCCTTTTGTTACTCATTTTGAGTCTTTGCAATCTTATTTTTCCTGAATTCCTGTAAGAGATTTCTTGATTCTGAAACCGCTTTATCTGTAGCTTTGGCATAGATGTTTGTTGTATTAACTGATTTATGATTCAGTCTCTTCTGAAGAAGGAGAATGTCATAGTTGTTTGCCTCATAGAAGGTCATAGCAAATGATGATCTGAGCTTGTGCGGGGAGATCTTTCCAGCCATCGATGGAAGACTAGCTTTCACATATTTTTTTACAAGAGTTTCTACAGCTCTTACGCTGAGACGGTCTCCGCTATTTGTTGTAAATGCTGGAAGATCCACCTCAGAAGTGAAGCTATATTTGGCTTTCTGTGATTCAAAATAATCACTCAGATAACCGGCGCATTCATCGGAATAATAAACATCCATCTCATCGCCGCCTTTTCTTATGACAGTTACTTTGCCTTTGACCAGATCATAATCTACAATATTAGATCCCAGCATCTCAGAGACACGAAGGCCTGTATCAAGCATAAGCATAAACATAGCTGCATCACGTTCAGCGTATAAACTGTGATATTTAAGCTCATTATCTGAAAGTCCTTCGCCGTAAATCACAGTATTCATCAAGGTTTGTTGCTGTTCAAAATCAAGATAAATAAGCTTTTTCTGTGGTACATCAACCGTCTGTGAAGCAAATACAGGATTTTTGGCTATTTTCCCGTTGTTCATAAGGTATGTAAAAAATGCTGATACTGTAGCTCGCTTTCTTCTAAGAGTATTTTCAGAAGCTTGAAGCTTTTCGTCCTTTTTTATAGCTTTATTTTCTTCTTTTGCTTTAACCTTAGAAGCTTCTGTGTCCTTATAGCGCTTATCCTTAGTATTTCTAAGTAAAAAGATATAATTATCTATGTGTTCAGGCGTAATCCTGCCAAGGTCCTCGATGGTAACGTCCTTGATCTGTTTATCACAGCATTCTGGAAGGCAGTTTACGACATATTCGAGAAAAATATGAATATCCCTGCAGTATTCATACATGGTTGCGTTTTTGTTTTGACCACCATAGCGATATATAAAGCTGCTCACATAATCCGGCATTTCGTCCAATAACTTTTTAGTTCTTTCAAAATAATTGATTCCAGTAGCCATGTATATACCTCAAACCCTGTATTTTAGGGACTTTTTATGTAATCTATGTGGTTATTATATCATAATATTAGTTATGCGTAAAACTGTAATTTTACGCATATGTAAGTTTTACAAAATACTCATTATTATTCTTCTTTTACTGTCGGTTAAAGCAACCCCTGTAAAATCCTTAAAGATAAAAGTGTAAAAAGTCAAAAATTCGGCTTTTTACACTTTTAAACACCTGGATAGAAAATGGATTTGACGCCAAAGTAAGTGACCTCGCTGAAGTCATTTATCATTCCTGTAATAACATCGCTCGAAGCCAAAAATGAATCCGCATAAATTCGCATTAAACCAGATCATTTTTTATCTGGTTTAGCTCTTTGTTAAGGGCAAGTATATCCAGACCTTCAGGTGTATTCCTACTAAGGATGCTCTGCATCGACAGTCCAAGCGGGATTACATCTTTTGTAAGCATCAGTTCAACCAGCTCGGGAAGGTATTTTTTCAGAACTTCTCTTGCTTCTAAGTTCTCTATAAGGTCGTTAGCTGAATCCTCAATAGAAAAGAATCCTTCTTTTACAAAGTCATTTTCGGACAAGAACCAGTTCTTTACCGCCTGACCGGCGCCACTATTTGGAAGACGATAGGATTCATCCTCGGTATCACTTCTTCTGAATACACAGCTATCACTGTAATCACCACAGCTAACCTCAATAGCATTATCACCATATTGCAGAGGGACACTTCTGAAAAGAACTATTCCATTTCCACTGTTATTTCTTTTCCCAAAGACTTTTCCATTTACTGCAAGTGTAACTTCATCGCAGTTTGTGTAAATCTTGATATCTGCCTCATTACCGTTTCTATTCACAAATCTCTTTGAACAGATATGAACAAACTTTTCACTGCTCCACTTTGCCTTATAGTAATAAAAAGCATCTTTCCTAGTGTTTCTGTCATAGGTCACAAGTCCCTTACCGTTAAGATTCAAAAGACCGCCATCTTTCCTCATGTCACTTGAAAAGTCAAACATGTTCCACACAAAGCTTCCCCATAAGTAATCTTTGCTCTCAAATATAGGGTAAACTGTCTCATGGTAAAGAGCCTGATACTCCTCAGTATAATCCTGAACGACCGGCTTTTCTGAATGTAGTTTTGTATTGCAATCTACACCGTACTCACTTACACCGATAGGAACCTCAGGTCTTTCCTTATGGAATCTGTCTAGGTACTCGTCATAATCATGCATGTTGCCGTAATACCAGCCAAAATAAATATTGTATCCGATCATGTCAGTTGATGAATTAAGCTCACTCCTGAACTTGACCGTATACAGATTAGCCGCTGTTACAAGCCTTGATGGATCCAGTTCTTTTGCAATGTCACGAAGCTCTCTAAGCGTGACATGCATATATGCCGCATCCCTGAACATGCCTATTTCATTCTGAATTCCCCAGCAGAAAATTGAAGGATGATGAATATTCTGCATAATCAGTTCTTTGAGCTGCTCTTTTGCATTTTCTTTAAGGTCTTCATTATCAGTCATTTTGAGCATGGGTATCTCTGCCCACACAAGATATCCCTTCCGGTCTGCCATGTCGTAAGCAAACTGTGGGTGCTGATAATGTGAAAGCCTGACTGCGTTTGCTCCAATCTCGTCAATAAGACTAAAGTCTTTCTCAATATTCGATTCAGACGTCACATTGTAGCATTCTGCAAAATCCTGATGTTTGGCTACTCCATTTACTCTGAAGTGATTACCATTCAGACAAAGACCTTTCTCGGAATCTATGGAAACACTCCTAAAACCTGTGGACAACGCCACCTCATCAAACTTTTTACTATTATTCCAAATACTGGCCTTTACCCGATAAAGTGCTTGGGCTTCCTTACCATTCCACAACTTAACATCCGGAATTCTGGTTGATAGCTCTTTTACCCTATCTGAAGAAATTTCAGAAATTGTGTTTCCATCAGGATCAACGATTTCAATCAGAATCTTGTCAGCATCGTCCATCACAGCATGAATTTCTGCAGACAATGTACCTTCATCACCATCTACCCCAGTTCTTATGATAACTCCGTCTGTTCCATAGTATGTTGGATCAAAATAAGCATCGCTTTCAGTTACAAGAAGATTCATTCCTCTGTAAAGGCCACCGAATATGGTGAAATCACCTGTCAAAGGAGAAATACCATCGTCCAGCATATTTGTAAGATAAACATCTATTCTTACATCCTGGCCAAGCATATCCTCAGTAATCCTTGCTCTGAATGCAGAATATGCGCCTTTGTGCTCAGCTACTTTTTTACCATTTACCAAAACCACTGCATGCTGATCAGCTCCCGGAATATCGATAAATGCGTGCTTCCAGGTCGGCTCCGTTGATATAGTCTTGCTATAAAGTGTAAGGCCTCTGTACGCCCCATCAGCATGCCAGGTGTGCGGAAGATCTACATTTACAAAATTCTTCTCATCTATAGCACTCACGGGAATATCATTGATATTCCCGTCAGCAAGCTTTTTAAATTTCCAACCATCATTTATGGCAATCTTATGCATTTTCTTTCCTCATCTCATAAATCTTAGCTTCAATTTCTTTCATCTTATCTGGAGTAAGATCATAGAATTTCATTGCTATTACGTTGAATATAGCGCCCAACAGCTCGAATCCATAATAGAATATGATAGCCATGATAAGTAGACTAAAGCTGTATGGAGTATCGAGATCCGGGAATGCTTCCTTGAATCCGATTATTGCGAATCCTACACCTACAAATGTAGGTCCAAAGGATGAAATAAGCTTATCCATGAATGAAAAAACTGTTCCAACCATTCCCGGGATATACTTACCTGTACGTGATGCTTCATAGTCATTTACATCTGCAATCATTGGAGGCACGATAGAGCTTGTGATCATCTGGAAGCCTCCACCTATAACAGTTACAAGGAAAAGAGCTATTGTGAATGCTGTAAATCCGCTAAATGCCTCACCATATCCGTTTACATATCCGGGAAGGCTAAGTGTCTTAGGATCCATGAACAGCCAGATCAAAATTGCGATAGCATCAAATACGATTACGCCCCATGATCCAACCTGCATAGCTTTTTTAAGACCAAGCTTTGATCCGATAGCGCCGATTCCCAGTGTCATCATTACAAGACCTACAATAGTGGTGTAAAGAGTCCAGCCACCTGAAAGTTCATAATTGCCGGCTACTATTCCATACAAAACAAGCAGAATTGCGCTGGTCTTACATGTATTAGAAAACTGGTCAGTTGCTCTTGCAACGATCATCATTTGAAGAGGTCTGTTGTTCTTAAGGACGTCAACATAATCTGAAAACTTAACTTTTTCTTTCTTCTTAGGTGTTGTCTCTGAGAAGAAAGGAACATCCTTTGGTGTGATAGAGATATATGCAATAACAATTCCGATTGTTGCGATGATTGCCACGATGAGCCAGTACTCATGGAAAAGCTCAGCGCTCTTCATTGATCCATACTTAACAGCAAGAGCTGCCACAACCATCTGCATTACTGCTCTCATGATCCTTACAAGAACAGTTCCTACGACTGAAAGGATAGGTCTCTGCTTAGGATCGTTTGTGAGGCATACATTACCAACGTGATTGGAGATATTAAGAAATGTATAGCCAATGTAGTAGATAGCTGTAAAGAAAATGAAGAATACCGGCCTAAGTCCGCCCTCCGGCAATCTGTCAGTTACATTGAACATTAGAAAGCTGTTTATGAAAAGGAGCAGTCCTCCCATAATAAGACAGAGCCTTGTTTTGCCAAGCTTCTCTGACTCCTTGAACTTATCAACAAAGAATCCAACAATAGGATCAGTTACACCATCCCATAACCTTGTGATGGTAGAAAAACTTGATGCAAGTACTACTGCCATTCCAACATATCCATTTAAATAGAATGACATTATCATAGTTAATCCCATGTAAAGATTAACTGCCATGTTTGCTCCGGAAAATCCAATAATCCTCCAAACAGGAACAAAGTGAATTCCGTCTTCTTTCATGTACTTTTGGTATTTCGCCTGAATACTATCCGACATTCCTTCCTCCTACGATATTCATTACCCGAATGAAATCTTTATTTTGATAGCATTAAGATAGCATTAAGTGTAAAATAATAATAGAATACAAATACTTTAGATAGAAATATAATACTATACAGGTTTGCCATATGGAAAAAATTACAGATACCATGGAAAACAGTGCAAAATTGATAACTGAGCTTTATCAGGTGGGGCTCTGCGCGATCAATAACAGAGGAGATGCTGAGGAATTCAGTAAACGCAGTATGATAAGCAGCATCCAAATGATTCTTTCAGCAGATGCTCTTCTTGCCATGCGCTCAGGTATCAATACTCTCACTATCTACAGACTTACAGACCCTTTTTTCCTGTCGATTATGGTCTTTATGTTACATGGAAATTTCTTTGTATTTGGTCCCTTCGCTCCGGTCCTTCAATCCAGGCAGCACGCTGTTCATATTCTGAAGGAATCAGGTATAAAGGGGCTATCCGTAGATGATTATTTAAGATACAGAGAGCACTTTCCTAATTTAAGTGTAGAGTCCGCAGAACACATAGTAAACTGCTTTATTAAGATTTGCGATCCGGATTCTAAAAACTACAAGATCAAGAATCCTGAGGATTTTATTGTTGACAGTGTTCACGACACCTCTGAGACGCTAAGAGAGGACAGAATAAACCTACTTCAGCTACGATATGCAAATGAGCAGAACTTTATTCATTGCGTTGAAAACGGTGACGCAACCGGTGCTCTAAAATATCTGGATAAAATGCAGCGTGATGTTCGCTATATGAAAGAGATCGGATCAACTATTGAAAACGAAAGAATTGCCTGTGCAATAACAAGAACCACACTTCGCTTGTGTGCGGCAAAAAAAGGGCTTCCGGCCTACCTTATCGACCAGCTATCAGGTCAGAACACACGAGAAGTCTCAAGGGAAACACGCATTGATATAATCCTCTCCAGCAAGGAGAGAATGGTAAGAAATTTCTGTAGCGCTATTGATGAATACAACACCAATGCATATAGCTCCATAATTTACAATGCGATTTTTTACTTGAATACGAACTTCACCAAAGAGTTAACCATAGATGACATCTGCAATGAGATTTCCGTATCAAGAAGCTATCTTATGACGCTATTCAAAAAAGAGACCGGTACAAGCCCAATGAATTATCTCAGACAGCTGAGAATAAAAAAGGCCTGTAATTATCTTACAGGCACTAAGAAGAGTATCCAGGAAATCAGTGAAAACGTTGGCATCCCCGATAGCAACTATTTCGTCAAATGTTTCAGAAAAGAAACAGGCCAAACGCCCTCTGAGTACAGGAAAAAGCATAAGTAAATCATTTTATTATATTTAGATGCCCCAGAAGGCTCGGTACTCGTATAGCTGAATAAGGAACAAGGTAATAGAAAATATTATAAGGATTCTTGCGTCCCTGATGCATAATTTGACGGTGAAATGCACTTAAAGTATGTCAAAGGCCATGTCATACATTTCTCTCGCATCAACGGTATTTCTTATGTAGTTAGGTTCATCAGGTTCGTATCTGACATATTTTTCAACTTCCTCAATCAGCGCAAGAAGGCATACTGCCAGCGCATATCTGATCTCAGTTTCACTTGTGAGAACTATCTTTTCATCTGCTGTTTCATTATAGGTTTCAAGGTCTTTTCCCTTGGAAGAAAGAGGTGTCTTCTGCCCCGGACCAAGTGTTATAAAGTCTGCCACCGGGTCTCCCCAGAAACCGCGCTCGGGGTCTATCCAGCAGATCTTACCGTCTTTATAAAGAACATTGCTGTCCCAAAGGTCAAAATTCACCATGCGGCAGGGCACTTTTTTAAGTATTTCCACATGTTTATCGATGTATGCAATGAATCTTTCCCCATCCGGAGTCTCATACCCCAGAGCCTTGCAGTCTGAAACCAGATTGCCTGCCATGGACTTTAATGCATCATACCATGTATCATGGAGACCTGTTTGCCTGTAGCCAAACTTGTCATTTGTTATCCTGTGTATTTTGGTAAGCATTTCAATTTTCTGTCTCTGAACGTTTTCATATTCGCTCTCTGAGAAGTTTACAGCCCACAAAGGCTCTCCTTCCATCATCTGCATGACAAAGCAGTTGCTCTTTATGATGCTCTTCGAAAAGTCCGCCACATACACTTTAGGGCATAGAATATCTGTGTTCTCATGCATCTTCTTATACCAGAACACTTCTGATTCCATCATGTTCTTCTCATAAGTCAGAACCGTTGCACCTTCCGGAGGCGCGATCTTAAGGGCAAAGCTATCGCCACTGTCACAGGTAACCTTGTATGCAGCATTGAACTCACCATTTCCAAGCGGTGCGATACCTGTCACATTTCCAAGTTTATGAAAAGAGAAAAGTTCCCATATCTCTTCAAGGGTTGCCTCATATTTCGTTTTGCTATTAATCATTACCTCTCCTCCAAAATGTCCCCAAATACCCTAATCAATTATCCTGGAATTTTACGCGATCTGTATTATAGCTTCAATACTGCGACGATTTCGTCGCCGTCCATTTCGCCGTTTTCCATAAAGCCTAAGGAACGGTATAGCTCTCTTGCCACCTCGTTCTCTGGCTCGTAAGAAAGGGAGCAATACTCAGCTTTTCCGCAGGGCCACGTTCTGATAAAGTCGAGAGCTAGTTTTATCGCTTCTCTGCCGTAACCGCGTTTTTGATATCGCTTGTCAATCATCAAACGCCAGAGGGAGTAGTTGTTAACAAGTGACTTTGGGGCTTCAACGTCATCCCAGTTTTCATACATCGCAGCCTCGTTAAAACCGATCATCAGGAATCCAACTGGTCTTTTGTCATTATAGATGGCAAATGGAAACGCAGCTGTGGCCGAATCCCGAACACCGTATGCTTGGACGATACTTACCCAGTTTGCCGCAACGAAGCTTTTCTGAGATTTGAATACCTTCAGATCAACAATCTCCCATATGTTAGTTGAATCGATTTTTTCCAAATGTATCATATCTTTTTCCTCACACAAACATTAGCAAGATTTGTCTTTCTAAGTTATCCTGAAATCTATATTATTTATTTTATAGCCTTAAGCACTCCAATCCACTGCGTAAGATTATTTTGATTCATTTCTTTTAACGCACGCAAGTATGTATCAAATGATTTTGAATCATTATTTTGCATATACTTGAGAGCCTTCTTTGGACCATGATAGTACAGATGCTTTATATCAAAATATATTTCCAAACTATCTATAAGTAACCAATGCCACCTGTAATAACCTTCAGCATCTTCTCTAACTGTCCTTGCAAGCATCTTCTCACACCATGAGATTTCCTGTGTTATCTCATCATCAGACTTCACTGGTGTTTGATCTATATACTCATTTACTCTATCTATCAGCATTTTTGCAAGTCCATTATGGTCCTGAATTATAATGCCATCAAATACCTGCAGAAATTCATCAGGGTCATATTCAGAAGAAAGCTTCTCTTCTGGATATACCCAAACATCCAGAACGGTGTCAGCCACCACGGATGAGTCATGCTTCTCAACATCTGTGGTTATAACAAGCGCGTCAAAATCGCTGTTTTCATTAGCGCTACCATCGGCAAATGATCCGTATTTGATAATTGCTTTGGAATTGTAAGTCTTTTTCAAGTACTCTACTATTTCTTGTTCTCTGCTTAAACTCATATTGCTATGCTCCATCACTCTGTAATACATCTGCTCTCTATTATACATAAACCAAATGTATATCGAAAATCATTTGTTTTATGAAACACATTAAATGAAAAAGCTTCCGAATCACAAACTATTAGTTTGAATTCGGAAGCTTCTATATTCAGTAATATACTCACTCGTGACCTTCTTTTTCAATCTTGTCTAAGGTGTCTTCAAGAATCTCCTTTCTAAGGTCAGTAAGCCATTCTGAAAAGGATACTGTATCAAATGCATAGGTTTTATTGAGTTCATACTCATTTTCAGACCATGTATCAATTGGAGACTCGTTATGTTGAATCAAGGCCTCCAGCTTATCCAATGATTTGTATAACTTAGCCTCCTTAGTTTCTTGGGCATCCATCTCTTTATAAAGATTAGCTATTTCCCCGGATAGTTCCTCTGGAAGAGTTTTAACCCACCGGATCAAAAGAGAATCCTCGACCTCTCTATCGGAATCGGTCTTTATAAACGTCGGAATATCGCCGGTAAAGCACTCACCAAGATCATGAATGAGACACATATCTACAACTTTATTTATATCCACATCTTCAAACTCATGCTTAAGAAGAAATGCCATGAGCGAAATCCGCCAGCTGTGCTCTGCCACGCTCTCCGTTCTTCTTTTCGTTGTAGTGCAATGACGAGGCGTATCTTTAAGCCTCTCAGCAACATGTAAAATCTCTAAGTACTCCCTTGCGTTCATATCTGCTCCTCCTCTGTTTTGATAAACAGTAAAACTGAAAGTTAAAGGCCTGATCTTAACGCATCCCTGACTGCGTCTTTTATTACTTCACTGGACATCGTTGCACCCGAAACCGCATCAACCTCTACTGTATTATCTTTGATCATATCACTAACAATCACATCAGCAGGATGCCCCTTGCCACACTCGTGCTTTAGGATTTCAATATCTTCTATTCTCCCATCAGCTACTGTTACTCGAACATCAACCTTGACCAGATCCGTCTCACTATGACCATTATATACACCATCAGCAACATGGGACAGATCAATTCCTGATTTGTCGAAAGCATTGACCTGTCCACTCATCCTGACACTAACAATTGCGACTGCAGATATGATGATCACTGCAATTACGATTACTATTGCAAGCAGGGTTTTAAACAGCCTTTTCATTATCTTTCTCCAACAGATAAGCCACTATAGGTTCTATATATTTGACATCAGAAATATCATAGGATGAAGCCATCTTCTCGGCCATGACCTTTTCTTTCTCAGTAGCATCTTTTTTATTCCTGAGAGTTGATACAAACATCTTCATTGCAAGTCTGGATGGTGCCTTCATCTTTTCATAGTTAAAACCGCCCTGACAGTAGAATACTTTAATATACTTCTTCTGCTCCTCCGTAAGGACATTCTGAAGAAAAGCATCTACATCAGGATTGTCATTAGGGCTGCCGCCTACGCAGAACATAGCCAGGCGCTTGTCTTGCAAGTCAGAAGCTTTTTCGAGAAACCACTTACCTTTGACCAGATTACCTGCCATAGCCCAACCTCCGTAGCAGATCGCGTCAAAATCCTTGAAGTAATCAGCACTCTTTTTCTGAGCATCCCTTAGATCAAGAAGCTCACCGCTCATTTTTTCTGCAATCCACTCTGCGTACCTTTTAGTAAATCCTGTCTGTGATGTGTAAATGACCAGTGTTTTCATAACTCGCTCAAATTCCTTTCCATTTTCATGATAGTTTGTATGGTAGTCTGAAGGCTCTTTTCATCGATTCCATTAAATATTCTTCCGATGACGTACTGGCTCTGCTGACCGTTATTGTCATTCTGTTCCAGAAAAGTCCTGCATTTATCTGTGACAAAGATTCGCTGCTTTCGCTTGTCCTTATCATCAGGGATTGCAGAGACAAACCCCTTTTTCTCAAGCTTAAGTAAAATCTGCTTTACATTCTGATGAGAACTTCCCATTACATCTGAAAGCTCATTCAATGTCGGAGGTTCCTTGCATAGGTTGATACAGATTATTGCAAAGAATTGTTTCCAGGTAATCTCCTTGAAATATGCATCGGCTGCAGCCTGATATCTGTTATCAAATGCACTGAGTAATCCGAGTAAAAACGGCTGTGGTGGCATATCTCCAAACGTTACTTTTTCGATATTCATTGCTTCATCGTAATTCATGTGAGCTCCTTTTTATATTATGTAACATATTACCTATATGAAACAATGTAATATATTACATATTTTTTGTCAACACAATTCCAAAGAAAAAGCTTCGGGATTTAACCGAAGCTTAAATGTACATTATCCGCGATACCAATTTTTGGTTGTCCCTGCACAGGCGCTCATGCAAAACATTATGGTCATACAGAATGCCAGAAAAATCATTTTCGTTTTCATCGCAGACTTCCTTTATTTTAGAGCTTTTCCAAATTCGAAGGCTTCGTTTAACTCTTCAGTTTTTTTCGTTGCCTCACCCATATCGCCTATGCCTCCGCAGAATAAGGAACCGGAGAATTCTGCCTTTTCAAAACAGTCAACCCATCCCTGAAGTCCACTTTCAGCTTTTTTAGGCACAAACTCTTCATCCTCAGCCGCAACAGAGAGCATATATACATTCCTGAACTTATAGTCTGAAGGATACAGCGGATTGAGTCTGTCCAAAAGAGTTTTCATCTGACCGCTCATCTCGTAATAATAAATCGGAGTTGCAAATACAAGGGTATCTGCATTCTTTACTTTTTCTGCAATCTCAGCAGCATCATCCTTAATAACACATTTCTGGGTATTCTGACAGGCAAGACAACCTATACAGAAACCGATATTTTTCCCTTTTAGGCCTATATATTCCACATCATGACCTGAAGCTTTTGCTCCCTCTATAAGCTTTTCCGTAAGTATGTCGGAATTACTCTTTGCACGAAGGCTTGTAGAAATTACTAACACTTTACTCATATCATCCCATCCTTTATTTCAAATTCTCCTTAAAGAAGTTCTCCAGCTTGTCAAAAGGAATATAATCCTTATCTCCGCCATCATATAGATCAGTATGTACTGCATCAGGGATTATCATTAGTTCCTTGTTATCTGCATACTTGCTGTCTTTGATCATATCTGCATAAGCATCCTTAGAAAAATAGCAAGAGTGCGCCTTTTCTCCATGAACAAGTAAAACAGCGCTCCTTATCTCATTAGAGTACTTAAGGATTGGCTGATTAACAAAAGACTCACAGCCAATAACATTCCATCCACCGTTGGAATTAAGGCTTCTCTTGTGATAACCTCTGTCAGTCTTGTAGTAGTCAAAATAGTCTTTTACAAAGAAAGGTGCATCCGAAGGCACTGGATCTACTACTCCACCGCCAAGCTTATATTCGCCAGCCTTAAGGTCTTCAAGTCTCTGAGCACACATGGCAGCCCTCTTCTGATACCTTGCTTCCTCGCTGTCCTCGGAGTCAAAATATCCCTTGGCATTTACTCTTGTCATGTCATACATTGTCATAGCAGCTGTAGCCTTGATCCTTGTATCAAGAGCTGCTGTATTTACAGCCATGCCGCCCCAGCCACAGATACCGATGATTCCGATTCTGTTAGGATCAACCTTCTCATTCAAGGAAAGGAAATCAACTGCCGCCATGAAGTCTTCTGTATTGATATCCGGTGATGCCATATATCTCACATTTCCTCCGGACTCTCCTGTAAAAGAGGGATCAAATGCTATTGTCAGAAATCCTCTCTCTGCCATTGTCTGAGCATAGAGACCTGAACACTGCTCTTTTACCGCGCCAAAAGGTCCACTTACAGCAATTGCAGGGAGCTTTCCTACCGCATTCTTTGGAACATACATATCTGCCGCAAGGGTAATCCCATATCTGTTTACAAAAGTCACTTTGCTGTGGTCTACCTTATCACTTTTCTTAAATGTCTTATCCCACTCAGTTACAAGGTTTAATTCTTCTTTTCTGATCATTTTACATTCCTCCGTTTTAATCATTTCTCTTTTTGAATCTGTCTTATCAAAAAATCCATGTTATCTACTTTTTTCTGGCTCTCATGAAGCTCATCCATAAGATGGCACCTGCATTTCCTAAGATCTCGAAGAAGTGTATCAGTATCACCTTCTTCATACATCTTTTTCATAAAGCTTATTTCTTTCTCATCACAGCCCATGTCAGTAAGGCTTTCAAGAATCTTTTTGGTATCCATCTTTTTTGCTCCTTCTGATTTCATAGTAAATCCTTGACCAGATTTTCGCTAATGAATAAAATAAATATCATGATATTCGTTTTTGGAATAACATTTTAATCGTCAACTATATGGAGGTTTTCATGGAAATAAAAAATCTCAAATACTTTCTTGCAGTTGCAAGGGAAGAAAACATGTCAAAGGCTGCTGAGCAGCTTCATGTATCGCAGCCTACTCTTTCAAAGACGTTAAAATCATTAGAGGAAGAACTTGGGAAGAAACTGTTTGTAAGGCACAGTTTCAGCATCTCGCTTACGGACGAAGGAATGCTTCTGCGTGACCGTGCCCAGGATCTTGTTGCTATGTCAGACAAGATAGAACAGGAATTTAATTCCCTGGATGATATAACAGGTGGAGATATATATTTTGGACTGGCAGAAAGCTATCAGATCAGATACCTCGCCAGAGAGATTTATAAGTTAAAAGAAAAATACCCTAATTTCACTTATCATATAACAAGCGGAGATACTGAGCAGGTTACTGAAAAGCTTGATAAGGGCATTTTAGACTTTGCTGTACTATGTGAAACACCTGACAGCAATAAATACGAATATGTAAAATTTCCGGAAGCTGATGTATGGGGAGCGATCATCTCTTCATCTCATTCCCTTGCAAAGAAAAAATCCATCCGTGTCTCCGACCTGACAGGACAGCCTCTGTTTGTCTCAGAGCAGAGTTGGAACAATGAAATCAAAACATGGGCTAAAGAAAGATTTTCTGAGCTAAAACTTGAAGGCTCCTTCAGGCTATCTTATAACGGCTCTGTATTTGCAAGAGAAAACCTTGGAATACTTCTTACATTTAAGGATCTGATAAATACCGAAGGAACTGACATGGTATTCAGACCGCTTTCACCTGAACTAAAATCAGAGCTGTATCTAATATGGAACAAGTATCAGACCTTTACTCCTATTGCGGAAAAATTTCTGGAGCAGATAAAAAAGACTTTCAAGTAATTTTCATGAAGGTCACAGCAGTATGAAGCTATGACCTTCTATAGTATAGTGTTCTAATCTTATACGTCACGTAACCATCTGTCGCCTTACTTGCTACTGTTGAAGAGCCCTTCAAGCTCCTCCTGATGTTCTTCAAGAACCTTTAATACCCATTTGCTCCAATGTCTTGCGTCAGTCTCGGAATCACCAAACACATAGTCTTCCTGACCATAATCGATTACGTCAAATCCCGGAGTAGACTTGCTGGCACGAGCTGTTCTGTAGCTGACCGCATCTGCCACTGTGAATGTCACAGCAGATGTATCATCATAATTTACCCAGCTGCTTATATCCGTTCCGGTTGCCTCTGTAGCATCTCCATTTTCAGTCTGCGGCTCAGCTGCAGCCTTTGTAATCTTAACTGCACCGTCTACATACTCGCCGTACATAGTATCTACAGTAAGTGAAAGAGAATTGCCAAGAATCTCTGACGGTACATGTCCGCCATCCCACTGCCATTCAATATCTGCATCAACTCCTGAAGAAAGGAATTCAATCTGAAGGTTAAGGGAATTGAACATTGAAATATCACCTTCTGATGCTCCGCAGACCATCCTTATCCATGTAGGATCTGTTCCGTCTTCATCTCCTATATAGTTGAGCGGATTGTAAAGATCCACGATCACATTTCCATATTTATCGCCTTCATATACTTCTGCAACATCACTCTGGTAAGCAGCAAGCATTTCTTCATATGTTGAGTAATTTGATGAATCTGTTTTGCTTCCTGCTGACTGGGTTGTACCTGCATCAGGAGTTCCTACATCCATGGTGTCTCCTGCTGAGTTTGCCGCAACATCAGCATTTGCAAAGCTCCTGTCCTCTCCTTCAGTTTTTTCTGAAGTCTCGTTATTTCCAGCCATATCAGGAGGTGTTCCTGTCATGTCACCACCTGGTTCTCCGGTCATATCACCGTCAGGCCCGCCTTTCATTCCGTCATGGCCTCCGGGCATTCCACCGCCAGGGCCACCCATTCCTCCTGATGATGAACTGCTCTTAGCATATCTGCCTTCTATAAAAGCAGTCGCCTTGTCTTCAGCTGTCATAGCTGCTACTTCTTCGTCAGAAAGTGCATTGCCATCTTCACCGAACCAGGTCCATCCATCTGCATAATCCAGGTTATCAAGGTACCACTGCAGATTTGAAACAAATTCTGCAAGATAGAAGTCAACATATGTTCCACCATAGCCATTGGTGTCAGCATACTTTGTTTCATCATATTCAATAGAAAGCTCTATAGTATCTTCTGTATCTCCATCACCATTAATATCAAGCTCCACATCAGCCTCATTAACTGAAAGATTCTGGTCATTGATGTAAGTCATGTACTCTTCTGAAAGGTACTTTGCCATCTGCTGTTGGAATGAGGTATTGAAATCATAATCAGAATCCATGTAGTACTCAAATGCCATGGCCATATCCGCTTCATACAAAGAGGTGATAGGGGAATAGGCAACAGCTCCCCATGCTCCATCAGAAAGATCATAGGTCACTCCATCAATGGTAACAGTTGTGTCATAAGTGCCATCTTCATTGACGTAAACGCCAACAGCCCCAACCGCTATCTGATAATCATAAAAATCAGAACTGTTTGATGTTGCTGCAAACATGGTTGCATGTGCTCCGCCGCCACTTCCACCGGTAGAAACCCAGTATTCTGTACTTCCAGGAAGATTGCCAAGCAGAATATTATATCTTACGAATCTCGACGCTGCTTTCTGATCCACAAGGCAAGACGGCGCATCTCCTGTATAGTACTCATTTCCACTCTCATCTGTAGCAGTATCATTTTTGCCTCTGTTTCCGCAGGAAACATTGATATAGCCCTCAGATGCATAAGATGATGAGGCCATGGTGTTAGAAGAAGAGCTGTAACCTGCAGCGCCGGTATTCAGAATTACAGGCGCGGTGGAAGCTGTATATATCTGTCCGTTTGAGCTTGTTACTTCTGCTTCGTAATCAATCACCAGCTGTCCATGAACATCTTCTGTATAGCTTGCGGCAGTGATATCTTCTACTCCATCACCATCCGTATCAATTCCCTTTATATACGCTCCTGGGACACAAACAGAAACGCCTTCTTCATCTTCAATTTCCGCATTAGCAACTGCTGTCACAATGCTCATTACCCAGGCATCCGCATCTTTGTCATAGGACCAGGTAACTTCCTCGTTATTTGCAAGGTTAAGCGCTTCCTCTATGGATGCCCTCTCCTCAGCAGAAGTTGCTTCCAAAGATGATGTTGCTGCACTCTTTGAATCAGTATCTTCTACCTGAGTAGCTGCCTTGGTCTCATTCACAGACTCTTCTGATACCTCAGAAGCTGCTTCCTGAATTGTTGTACTCTCTGAAGCAGTATCGCCGCATCCGATAAGAGATGCCGTCAGAGAAGCAGTTGTTAATAATGCAAGTATCTTCTTTATTTTCATTTATATATGCCTCCGATCAATCTGGTTTAGTTATCTGACAGGCATATGATATAAAATGAAACTTGAAGAAAGCTTGAAAACTTTTTAAAGAATTTATAACCTGGTTATTTTAGAACAGGAATCCTGACTACAAATGTAGTGATTCCTTCAGCACATTCCACACTGATTTCGCCGTCATGAGCTGTTGCAACTGCCTTTGCTATTGCAAGCCCCAGGCCATAATGGCCATTAAGTTCCCGGGATGAATCTGTTCTGTAAAAGCGTTCAAATATCCGTTTTCTTTCCTCTGCAGGAATCTCTTTTCCCGGATTGGATACCTTAAGCACGGCACATTTATCCTCTGCATTGAGAGTGACTAAAATCTTACTGGCACTTTCATTGGCATTTTGTGTTTTTTCAGCATGTGAAACAGCATTGTCCAAAAGTGTAGCTACCAACTGTCCCAACTGGTTTGGATTCCCTTCTACATGGATATCTTGCTCAATTTCGCTCTCCAGAAGCAGGCCTCTCTCAAATGCAACCGAGTCAAAAGGCAATATCCCGCCTGTAACAATTCTGGAAAGATCAACATCTGTATGTACTGCTTCCATGTTCTCTGTCCTTGAAAGATCCAGAAGTCCTGTCACGAGCTCTTTCATGCGTCTGTTCTCATAAAGAATATTGTCAAGCCACCTGTTGTTCCCAATCTCGCGCTGCAAAATCTCGGCATTGGCACTGACTGTTGATATGGGAGTTTTAAGTTCATGTCCCGCATCTGAGATAAACTGTTTCTGTTTCTGATATGTATCTTCGACAGGTTTCATTATCTCCTTAGACGCCTTCAAGGAAACAAAGAACAGTATTATCAGGGCAACAGCGCCAAATACAACTGTATTCATTATGAGCGTTTTCATACTGCCATCTATCAGGGTATTATCCATCATTGCCACATAGCTTCTCCCTGATGATTCATCTGAAGCGATGCGATATATCATCCTACCGCTTATTCCGCGTTTTTTCCCACCTGTCATTAGCTGCGCTGCAAGATTTTTGAGTGCTTCATCGCTCATTACGGGCTTAACATCATTCATTATTCCAACAGCACTTCCATCAGAAGAAAACTCCACAAGATACATAACCGCAGCCTCTGTGGCAATTCTATCTTCAGGAGTTCCCATGGCATCTTTCGGCGCTTCTTTTGGGCCATTTCCATTGATGTAGTCATCAAGAAAGACTTCAAGGATCCTTTGATTATTCCTGTATACTGCGCTGTAAGTAGTAAGTGAAATAGTCAGCAGGGTTCCTAAAAGGATCAGTGTAAGGAGCCCCATTATCGTAGCTGTGATCTTTTTTTGTGAAGCTTTAAAAAGTCTGTTTCCAAGCTTTTTTGCCATTCCTACTCCTTCTTTCGCAGTTCATATCCAAGACCGCGCACCGCCTTTATCTCCATCATTGAAGCCAGGAATTGAAGCTTTTTTCTGGTAAAAGAGATATAGACCTCCACATTGTTATACTCAGCTTCATTGTCAAATCCCCATATCTTAACAGCAAGCTGCTCCTTTCCGATAATAGTTCCTTCATTTGCAAGGAAGATCTCCAAGATATGCAGCTCTTTTTCTGACAAACGTACATCCATGCCATTTTCAGTATTTATAAGCATTGACCTGTTTCTATCCAGTTTAAGGTCTCCCGATACGAGATTTCCGGTATCATCTGTCTTCTGCATGTTATTCCTGCGAAGCATGGCTCTTACCCTTGCCAGAAGCTCTTTTGTCTCAAAGGGCTTTGTAAGGTAATCATCTGCTCCGCTATCCAGGCCACTCACCTTATCATCAGTATCTGCTCTCGCAGTGAGCATTAAGATGGGAGCCTGTATTCCCTCTCTTCTCACAGTTCTGGCTATGTCAAATCCATTGATTCCGGGGAGCATAACATCAAGAATAAGCAGATCATATATGCCGCTTCTTGCAGCATCAAGTCCACTTATTCCATCCAAAAAGGGATCTGTATCATATTTTTCCTGCCTGAGGATTTCGCACAACGCCTCGGACATTCTCTTTTCATCTTCAACAAGCAATATTTTCATGGAATACCTCTGAAATTATATATATCTATTGTACCAAAGTATCCTTGAAGAAATATTGAAATCTAAAAAAGGAGCATGACAATTTCAACCATACTCCTATTTCCATATTATGTTCCGATATAACACGCCAACTTCAGCCCGACAAACTCGAATTTGCACTTTTGCCAATCTATTTATTGCCATTTGCTATTATCGATAATTATCTAGCGTTTTATAGTGCGGTTTTTACTGCTTCCTTTTTAAATCAATAAATATCTCCGTAAACCATAAAAATCATTACTGCTAGAATGATAAAATAGCTATTTTTTTAGTAACCCTAAGCTGTTTTTGAAGTAAAATTTAAAAGGTTTTGTTTGATTCTTACTGTCATATTAGGAAAAAGAGAATCAAAGCCGTAACAAGCCATGATATTTTTCGTTCAAGATAGAATAATAAGCTGCGATGCTACGAAAAAAATTCATAAAAATCAAATCTGG
>NZ_AUKA01000029.1:0-14308 GCF_000424505.1 Butyrivibrio sp. XBB1001
CATCCACTCAGCAGAATGTTTCCTTTTTGCCATAAAAAATCCCCCTAAAGGAGACTTTGGATATTTCCATTGTCTACTTTAGGGGAATCATATCAAATCAAGCCAGCTCTACTTTTTCATTTCCAGTTATTATCTTGAGCTATTCTCTCTTTTTCCGATTCCCACTTCGGAATAGGAATATCCTGATGAAGTCTATCCAGAATAGTATCGAGGCTTTCTGGTTTATGGTATAGGTACCCCTGCCCCAGCTCACATCCTACACTTAGAAGGAACTTCTTTTGTTCCTCAGTTTCCATTCCCTCACAAAGAGTGTGGATTCCAAGCTCGTGGGCAACATCTATCATACCTTTTAGGATGACTCTGTTTGCACCATTATGCGCATCAAGATTTATCAAAAGACTCATATCAAGCTTGATGAGATCTATATCAAAACTACTAAATACATTAAGTGATGAATATCCACTTCCAAAATCATCCACCCAGAGTTTATAGCCATTTTCCCTGATTTTTCTAAGCTGTTCATAGAATTTATCTGTAGCCTTAACCAGTCCCTGCTCAGTAATCTCGATGATAAAATAGCTCTTATCTATGCCGTACTGATCAATGTCGTACTTGTCATAAATCTTATTGATCTCTTCAATAACATCTATATAGTCAAAGTCCTGCCTGGAGAAATTGATGGAAACAGGTAAAAGAGGAAGTCCCTCATCATATCGGATTTTTACCTCTTTACACACCATTTCAAACATGTAAAGATCCATTTCATGCATAAGATGGTATTTTTCAAGTGCTGGTATAAAATCATCAGGCTTTATAAGCCCATACTTGGGATCTTTCCACCTTGCAAGTGCTTCAAAACCCATTCCACTTTCGGTTTCTATGCGCAAAAAGCACTGGTAAAAGACCTTGATCCAGCCATTTTTCATTGCTTTAGCAAAGTTTTCAATTATATATCTCTGGTGATTATATAAAATATCGTCTTCTACAGTATAGAACCTATAATACTTTTTCAAATCCTCACCAACAAGTTTGTTGGCTCTTACAGCGTGATCAATGGATTCAGTAAGCGAAACATTCTTATTTCCTACATATATTCCGACATTTAATCCGGTTGTTGTACCAAAGGCGCTCATTTTTATCTTGGTATTGACCCTTTCAATTTTGCTTACAATATCTTCTTCACCTTCAAATTCATCAATAACGCCAAAATGGTCTGAAACTATACGTGCAACTAGTCCATGGGAAAACTCTGCCACAAGGATATTGGCAACAAGGTTTAATAGATCATCCCCTCGTTTAATTCCATATCTTCTGTTGTAAGACTGCATTGAATCTATATCAAGGTAAATAACTACGGGCGTTTTGCCTTTTTCTACGATTTCCCTTATTTTGCTGTCACCATACTTGTTGACATAGTTAAAGTTTGGAAGATTAGTCAAGGCATCTACATAGAATTCATCTTTTTGAAACAACTTATACTTATTTGCAATTTCCAAAAACTTGTTCTCATGCTTTTGGACATCATTGTAAACCAAAAAAGCCAGATCTGTTCCATCTTCCATGGTCTGCCAGTAGCCGGTTGAATGGATCAGGTGATAACCATCCTCCATTCTTACTCTGAAAGTAATGTCATATTCAGTTTTTCCATTAAGGAAATCCAGGCTAATTGCGCGAAGTTTTTCCTTTTCTTCAGGATGAACCTTCTCGAAAAATCCCTCTTTTAAATCATCTCCATAATAACCATACAAATCTTTTCTGGATAAACTGTGAAACTCTAGAAAACCATCAGAAATAGCAAGTGGCTCATAATCACCACTTGCTGAAGGTCCCATAATGATCATCGGAACTTTAAGACTCTCATATGATTTTTTTATCTCTTCAGGGAGTTTATACAAAAGAATTTCTCCTTTAATCCCACTTTTTTTCTATAATAAAATCATATAAGATAAATGTTTTTTATTGATAACTTCTATCTAAAATAAAGATAAATTTTAAGTTAATTATTAGGTCTGGCCCAGTAGCGGTCTTATTGTTATTTCCTTATAAACCCTTCATCCCCAACAGGCAAATCTTCTGAAACAAATCGCTCCACTCTCATGTGCAGATCGTATTTATTTCTTAGTTCTGCGATACTTTTCATCATTGGAGATGCATGATGGGCATCAATTGCGGCCTGATCTTCCCAGGCGTCAATTAGAAGAACTGTCTCTGGATCCTTCATAGAAAAAAAATACTCATACCGAAAATTTCCTTTTTCTGCGCGGATTTTATCTGCTGTTCCACTCTTTTCCATTTCTTCAGCAAATTTCCGGGCTGCGCCATTTGTTCCTGTATAGTACAAATTGACTGTGATCATCTTCATGTCCCCCTATTCTTCTATTTTCCCTCTTTTTGCCTTAGCAGAGTGTCATGAATAGCTCTGGCAAGAGCTTCGTCCGGAGCTTTTCTAAGTGCCTCGGCAGCTGGACTTTGTTTTACCTTGATTTCCTGTTTGGTCCCTATAGGTGGGAATTGCTTTCCATTTTTCTGACTCATGGCCCCTTATCTCCTATCTAACCAGTCATGACTTTTATGATCATCTGCTACAGATCAGTAGTTATTTCGCTTTTTCTTTTTGTTCTGCGCTTTCTCGAACCATCTTGTAAAGTGTTGACGCGTTGGTAACGACAGAAGCCAGGTCGAAGAAAGCTCCTGTATATGATTTCAGCGCAAAATGATAAACAACCCATGGAATAAATGAAAGAGTCACTAGTAGCTTGAATTTCACAGGATCTTTTACGTCCATAAAAATTATGTAGACAGTACAAACAGCTACCGGTATTACCCCAAGAAGCCCCTGTTCATTCATAACTACTGTCATTACAACTGAAGCTGCTATAAGGATGATCTTCCATATGGTATTAAGCTTTTCTTTATAACATAGGTAGTTTCTAAGGCATGACAGGACATTACTGATGGCTCCTGTTATGCCGCCAAGAAGTAGCATGCTCACTGCCTGCATCAGAAGCTGAACTATCTGCACTATGAGTATCTTCGATTTTTTCTTTATTGCACCTGAGCCTACCTGCAGCATGGCGGCCAGAAAGTCTATTATATTTGCTATGATTATTGTCATTGTGTTCTCTCAATCCTACAGTATTTTCCTCAGATCTTGGCCATTTCTCCAGCCATATTTATTGAATAATAGTCGCGGATTTCCTTGACATCTTCTGTCATTCCCAATATCCACATGAGTTTTGTGAGAGCTGCTTCGCTAGTCATATCGCGGGCTTCAAGAGCACCTATTGCCATAGCTCTTTTACCAGTCTCATATACATCCATCTTGGTACCCTCATATCTGCACTGGGTTCCTACTACCACGGTCATGCCACTCTGTATGACTTTATCCAGAGCTCCAATAAAATCATGCTTGAGAAAAGGCATTCCTCCAATACCGTAAGCCTCTATATACAGGCCCTTATAGCCCTGCTGGGCAATAGATTCAATAAAGCTCCTGTGAATTCCAGGAAACATCTTGATCATACAGACCTTATCTGAATAAGTGTTGGATAATTTAAAAATCCCCGTTCTCTCCGGAACAGCTGAAGTATCTATTTTCATTCCAAGAGAACTGATTGTTGCAATGTTAGGGTAATTTATACTCTCAAAGGCATCGAAGCTAAGAGATCTGACTTTTGAGGCTCTGCATCCCAGAATTACCTTTCTGTTAAATGCCACAAAAACTCCCGGAATCTGGCTGGCCGCCATATGAATAGCGCATCTGCAGTTTTCCATGGCATCAGCCACAGGATTTGTGATAGATAGCTGCGAACCTGTGATAACTACAGGGATATTTACATTCCTGAGCATAAAGGAAAGCATGGAAGATGTATAGGCAAGTGTATCAGTTCCGTGAATGACAACTATTCCATCATAGTCATTTCTACAGTCACTTATCTTTTGCGCAAGAGCGCACCAATCCTCTGGGAAAATATTAGCACTGTCCACGGAGCAGAAGTCTTCAATCTCAATATCAGTATCTCCCGATACCATTTTTAGCTCTTTTTGCATGTCATGGATAGACAAGCCTGGAATAAGGCCATTCTTTTTCATTACTGCGGACAATGTTCCGCCTGTGTTTAATATTAATATTTTTCTACTCATTTTTATACTCTTCTCTGTCTCGCTACTGTCACTACATCCGAGACTAGTTCTTCCTTTTGAACGTAATCAGCAAGGTATGGTACACAGAACATGCCTCTAATAATATTGACTATACCATGTATCTGGATTTATACCAAATATGTCATTTATGTCTGTGATTATAATATATCCCATTTATGTTTTTTGCTATGTTATATGTTATTTATACAAAGAATTCTAATATCTGTTCGGAAAAAAATGATGCACAATTACAGTATCAATATAGACATAAAGCGGAAGAATTGTACAATGGATAGTAAGTATTAGATCATCAATGGGGAGCATAAGGTATGAATATAAGATTTTGGGAAAAAGAAAAAGTGTTTGTAATTGACACCAAGACAACAAGCTATGTGATGGGAATTGCCGGAGATGAGGGGCTTTTAGGGCACCTTTATTATGGGGACAAGATAGACCCTAATGATGCTGCATTTCTTTGGAAGGCAATCGAGCCTCAGGTTACTCCAGCAGTGGATATGCGCGACAGAAGCTCTTTTCTTGACAGATTTCCCTTTGAGTATTCTTCCAATAACATTGGGGACTACAGAAAAAGCAGCATAGAGATCACTGATAGCAACGGTCACTCAGGCCTGTTACTATGCTATGATTCTCATGAAATATTTAAGGGTAAAAGAGCTATTCCCGGCCTTCCAGCTACCTTTGGACAGGAAAAGGATTCTATGAGTCTTGAGATTACACTCATAGATAAGATTGTTGGACTCAAGTGCATTTTGTCCTATAGCATATTTGAAGGCCTTGACGTGATCACAAGATCTGTGAGACTTGAAAATACTTCTGAGAAAACTATATATCTTGATAAAGTAATGTCTTTTACTCTGGATATGGATCAGGACAATTTCAAACTCTTGACTCTTCGTGGATCATGGGCAAGGGAACGCAGTATGGATTTTAGAGAAATCGGCTATGGAGATACTTCCATTGAGTCTTTCAGAGGAGAATCATCACATCAGTTCCAGCCATTTATGGCCCTTGTCCAGAATGAAGATTCACAAGATACAGGCAAGGTATACGGTTTTTCTTTTGTCTATTCAGGTAATTTTGAAGCAGGCGTTTCGAAGAGTCAGTTTAACAGTCTAAGAGCCTACATGGGTATTGGAGCCAAGAATTTTAGATGGACACTGAAACCTGGAGATGTCTTTGAGGCTCCAGAGGTTGTAATGACCTACTCTTCTGCCGGCCTTGGGAAAATGACCAGAACATTCCATGATCTGTTCAGGACTCATTTGATCAGAAGTAAATATAAGGATATGGAGCGACCAATCCTTATCAACAACTGGGAAGCTACATATTTTGATTTTGACAGTGACAAGCTCCTAGCCATTGCCAGAGAGGCTCAGAAAAGCGGCATTGAGATGCTGGTAATGGATGATGGCTGGTTCGGCGAAAGAAATGATGACAATTCAAGTCTTGGGGACTGGTTTGTAAATGAAAATAAGCTCAAGGGCGGTCTAAAAAAGCTGGTTGATGAAGTCAATGCCCTTGGCATGAAATTTGGAATCTGGATGGAGCCAGAAATGATCTCCCCAAGATCCAAACTTTTTGAAGAGCACCCCGACTGGGCAATTCAGCTCCCTGACAGATTTCCTTGCAGAAGCAGAAATCAGCTGGTACTTGATATCACCAGGCAGGAAGTTAGGGATTATATCTTTGGACGTATCAAAGCTATCTTAACTAGCGCCAACATAGAATATGTTAAATGGGACATGAACAGGCAATTATGTGACCTTGGATCCCTTGGACTTAATAGCGAATCTCAGGGCGAACTTAGCCACAGGTATATGCTGGCCGTATATGAACTCCAGGAGCGCATGATCACTGAGTTTCCTGATCTTCTACTTGAAAACTGTTCAGGAGGTGGTGGAAGATTTGATGCCGGTATGTTATATTACAGCCCTCAGATATGGTGTTCAGATGACACAGACGCCATAGAAAGACTTAAGATTCAGGAAGGAACAAGCCTTATCTTCCCTCTTAGCACAATGGGCGCCCATGTATCCGATTGCCCGAATCATATCGTTGGAAGGACCACTCCTTTTAAGACTCGCGGAGATGTAGCCCTTGCAGGAACCTTTGGCTATGAGCTTGATATCACCAGAATACCTGATGAGGACAGAGCTGATATCTCCCGCCAGGTTGCCTTATATCACAAATACAATCACCTTGTAAGAAGCGGTGATTACTACAGGCTCTCTTCCTACCAGAGAAATCATGAGTATGACGCCTACATGGTAGTTAGTAAGGATAAAAAAGAAGCCCTCATCACCTATGTTCAGGTACTGGCTTCTCCAAATTCCTCCAGAAAGCTTTTAAAAGTTCCTGGACTTATGGCGGATGCAAGATATGTGATAGGGGGAAATGATACTGAACTTTTAGGATCAACCCTTGAAAAAGTAGGACTTGTCATTCCACCACAAAATGGTGACTATCGCTCTATGCTCATACATCTTATTTCTAAGTAATTTTTTTAGTAATTTTTGACCATTCAGCGGCTCTGCAATAAAAATGAGCCCGTGATGATTGACCAATTCATCACGGGCTCTTATCAAAAATAAAACTATACCCCCAAAATTAGCAGATTACTGCTGTCCGAAACCGCATTCACCTATTGAATATGTTGCGCTACCTGTCCAGCCTGTAACAACTTCTTCATGGGCTGGAATCACAACACTTCTATTACCGTCCTCTTCTGTAATAACAATTTCTACTGGCTGACTACCATTAAGAGTAGCAGTAACCACATCATCCTTTGCATCTACAATGCTTCCAGTAATTGCTGCTGAGCCATCAGCTGCAGTGATAGTTACTTTCTTGTGTGAGTAGTCGATAAGGAGACTCGCATCCATAGCTACAGGTGCATCTCCGACTACAAGCTCATAGCTTCCGTCAAAGGTCTCAGCAACCAGTTCTTCTACCTTAACTTCAAATTCCTGTGACTGACCAAGGAATGTACCAGTAACTTTCTTGGTTCCAGGTGTCTCAGAATCAAATCCGTCATAGTTAAGACGGCCATTCCAGATAGTCTCCTCTGCTCCGTTTGCACGAACAGCTGTTACTACAAGCTCTCCTGCATCAAAAGCATCTCCTGTGTAGAAAGTGCGAAGCTTGGAAGAGTCAATTGTGATGCTCTGTGCTGCAGCGTATGGCATACCGTAAATATTGATGTTACGTGTAAATGTACCTCCGCCAACGCCATAGCTAAGGCTGGCTTCAAGTGTGTAATCACCATGCTCTGTATCAAAGATAAATACATCCGCATCTTCACCGCCTTCAACATTAACAGCTCTTGTGATGCCAGCATTGTTTAACGTTCCAGTGATATGAACAACAAAGTTTCTATCACCATTTTCATCACGGTTATACCAGTAGCCGTAAACATACTCTACATTTCCGCCACCTACTGATGTTGTAGGACCTGAGAATGATCCATACATTGAACCATCTACTGCGCAGTACATATCAAGGCAGGCAGGATCAACGATTGTTGCAAACCCTTCTGTATACTGTCCTTCAAAGAAGTATGCAATCTGGCCATTTGCTTCCTTGGCTTCCCACTCATCGCGTGGAATAGCCGCAAGCTCCTCAATTGACATATTGGCAAAAGAGTTATCTGCAAGTTTCATTTCGAATGAATCCTCAACATCGGATGATTCAGCTAAAACCTCAGAAGCAGGAGTTACATCAACAAATGAAACTCCAAAGATAGCTGCGCAGGCTACTACCGCAAAAGAAACACCCTTAAGCAGATCTTTTTTAAGGTTAACCTGTTCTTCTGTCTTGGTCTGATTCATAAAGCAAGCGATCACGCACAGAAGAGCGGCTACAAAAGTTCCAACCATGTAGAACACGCAAAGAGTTGGATTACCACCTGCAAATGTTACATGATTGATAACGTCAGCAAATACGAAGTACAACTGAACAACTACAAGGTAAAGAGCTACATTATAAATTGCTGCCTGTATAAAAGCGCCAAAACGAACAGGCACAAAAAACATTATGAGTGAAATAACCGCTCCAACAAGAAGCACTAAACCTGGCATAGGACCTTTATGTCCAAGAGGAGCAGCTGTTTCCTGAGTCATTAAAAAGCAAATAGCTGTGATAAGCGCCACAAGCGCTGAAGCCAGGCAGAGATAACTGCCAAGGGCTTTATTTTTTAAGCGTTCCAGCATTGATCCAAACCTCCATTAATTCTTCTTAGCAGCGGCAGAAGCGTTTTCTTTTGCAAAAACCTTTGTATATGTATAAAGGACATACATAGCTACTGCGCAGACTACAAGTACAACTGATACAACATCAAGGACTCTTAAAAGAATCTGCCACCAAGGAGCTGCATCAGAAACAACAATCTCAGATGCATCAGCGCCACCCATAGATGACTTGAGCATGATGTAGTACATATAACGGTTAGAATCAAGAACTTTCTGAAGAAGATCACCATCATCTGTATCCATGATGAGCTTCTCAATTTCTGTTGGTCTTGCTGTATCAAGGCAGAAAATGTTATTTCCAGCCATGAGCATTTCTGGTGCAGAAGAATAAGCAGATGCTGTAAGTGCATCATCGATGATGTATCCGTCATACTTCCACTCGTCTCGGAGGATATGCTGGATACCCTGGCTAGCAGCGGCATACATAACACCGATACGGTTGTAAGCTGTCATAACACCAAGTGAATCACCCTCTGCAAGTGAACCCTCAAATGCTCTCATATAAATCTCACGGATAGCCTGCTCATTGGCAAATGTAGAAATACCCTGTCTTCCGGCTTCCTGCTCGTTCAGGAAGAAGTGCTTGACTGTTCCGATAAGTCCCTTTGTACGCATACCATGCGATACATTCTTGGCAGCATAGTAGCTAAATACACCATCCTCTGAGAAATACTCAGAAGTACGTCCTGAATATGGAGAACGAAGTGTGTCAGCACCAGGAGCATACGCAATTGGAATAGATGCATAAAGAGCATCTTCACCATACATCTGGCCAAATCTTGTCTGAACATCATGATCCCATGTAGCACCTACGATTGGAAGTGTAGCCCAACCTGTACAATTACGGCGATCTCCATATTTGAACTGACCATTCATACCTTCTGGTCCATCTACGATTGTGCAACCAGGCTTATTAACAGCCTTAACAGCCTTTATACCCTTTGAATCTCCCATGTTGATCAGAAGCTCAGAAAGAGTAAGCTGTGACAAGAACTCATCCCACTTAGGATCATCAAAAGCTACGCCCTTCATATCGATGAAATCAATCTTTTCATCGAGCTTAACACCAAGATTGAAATCAGAAACATGCTTGGCATTTGCGGCCTTCTCATAAGTCTGCATGTTAAGTCCGTTGTAAAGCTTGTCATTAACAGTAATTGTCTCAAGTGTTGTAGGATATGTAGCATCCCAGTCTGAACGTGAAAGATATGTTATCTTCTCGTTTTCATCTACCCAATAGTTAACATCTGCATCATCGAAGGTATTTGTAACCTCTACCTCGCTGTTGTAGCGTGACTGACGATACTTGGTTGTATCAACTTCTGTATTTGGCGCTGTCCATGAAGATGTAGCCTCTACATTACCAGTAACTACGTTACCAGCTTCATCTGTCAACTTGCCTTCTACTTCTGCGCCATATTTAGCAGCCATAACGTTGTTAAGAGCATCATGAGCACCGTTACCTACTGCAAAATAGTAATCGCCAGCATCTAAAATATAGCCCTTAGCACCAAGTCTGTCATAAGAAGCAAGGAAATATCCTGGAACTTCGATATCAACAGTCTGTGACTCACCGGCAGCTACATCTACCTTGTCATAACCAAGAAGCTGAATTGAAGACTTCTCAACACCGTTAAGAGCATCATACTCTGTATAAGGTGACTGTCCATAGAGCTGAACACTAGCTTTGCCATCTACAGAACCAGTATTGCTTACTGTTACTGTTGCCTTAAATGTGTCGTTCTCCTGATCATACTCAAGATTATCCATGTGGTAATCATAAGTTGTATAAGAAAGACCATAACCAAATGGGAAGCAAACTTCATCAGCATAGTTCCATCCAGCATTTGAGGCCTTGGCACCAGTCTTGGAATCAGCATTGCCACGACCCAGAACAGTATCCTCATATCGAGTCTCATAATATCTGTAGCCTACATAAATGCCTTCGTTGTAGCTTACAAAGTTCTCACCCGCTTCACGAGGAGTCTTTGTTCCATAATCATACTTGTGAAGTCCAAAGTTCTCTGCAGAAGGAGCTGAAAGAGAATTTGCAGCAAATGTAGCTGTTGTATGACCTGATGGATTAACCTCACCTGTCACTACCCTGATAGCACCTGGCATTCCGTAGAATCCAGGGTTACCGACCCAGAGAACAGCATCTACGTCATATTCTTCAAGCCAGTCTAGCTCAAGTGCAAATACTGAGTTCAAAAGAACTACTGTCTTATTGAACTTGCCTGAATCCTTGATACTCTTGAAGATTGCCTTCTCATTATCATCAAGTTCCAACATTCTCTTACCCTTTGCATTTGTCATTGCAAGGTCATTACCCTCTGTAGCAAAACGAGAAAGTGTTACAAAAGCCACATCTCCATAGGATGCATAGGATTTCTCTACATCTGCTGTGAAGATAGATGCATCATACTCACCTACACTTGATACACTTCTCGCTTCTGCAACAGGAGCAGCTGAATAAGCATCAAGGACAACCTGATTTACATTAAATCCAGCACCCTTAAGTGCATCTACAGGAGTCTGCTGGAATTCTTTATTTGTTGAAGAACCACCTGCGGTACTACGGAAAACAGGATCTATACTTCCGCGGCCAAAAGCAGTTACGTTACGCTCTGATTCAGATAATGGAAGAGCGTTGTCCTTATTGTAAAGAAGTACGCTTCCTTCCTCTTCTTCCTGCTCACAGAATTTGTAAGCAGCCTCAATGTACTTGGCATAGCTCTCATCTGTAAGAGTTCCATCCTCTGAGAATTCTGTGCCACCATAGGTAGCTCCAGATCCCTCAAGACCTAGTGCATGGTTGATCTCACCTTCCTGCTGGAAAGCAATAGCAGTTCCTGTGAAAACAAGATTTGCCAAAAGAACTGCAGAACCTGCAAGTCCGAGCCAAAGCCCTGACTTGTTAGTGCTTTGTTTTTTCATCTTAATCCCCATCTTTCCTTAAATAAAAATGTTGTAATTACCCTCTCCCATTTATAAGGTTGTGCACCACCCACAAGTGAGATTGAATTTTCATTAAGTACATACTATGGAAAAAAAATACGGTATTCAACAAAATGGCACAATTGTAAAAATCCAGGTCACAATTTACACAAAAAAATAAGAACGACTTAGATTTTTTTATCCAAGTCGCCCTTTAAATATGAACACATTGTTAATATGCATTTAATTCACTGTAAGATTTTCACTACAAGGAATAGTAATTAGCAGATAGAATATTTCATTTTCAACAAATATATGTGCAATACCACCATAAATCTCTGCCGTGTTTTGTATACTTTTCACACCATACCCATGATCTCTTTTATCTGCCTTAGTAGTTAAAAGATCCCCATCTTTAAATAACGGCTGATTGGGAGTATAGTTCTCAACCCTGATGACTGCCATGTTTTTCTCTTTATGAATATCCAAAGTAATAACTTTTTTCTCTTCATCAGATACTTGTTCAAGACATTCTATGGCATTATCAAGAGCATTTCCAAGCATAGAATAGATGTGATAATGCTTCATGCGATCAAGGCAACTTCCATCTGCAGAACATACAAGCTGAATTCCTGCTTCATTACATTTAGCAGATTTCTGAGTAAGCGTTATATCCACGGCCTTATTACCAGTAAAATATCTCAGATTAAGCTCAGCCATCTCTTCTTCAAGCTTGCTTTTTTCTTCCTCAGATGCCTTGGTGTACTGCTGCTTGATGTCATGATAGCGGATATTGATCTTTTCCATATCCTTTTTGGCCTGCTCATACTGTTGTCTGTCAGATTCAAGTAGCGTGGCAAGTATCTGATTTTCCTGCTGAAGCTGCTTTGTATTAAAGTTTGTGTACTCAAGAGCAAGTATTGATAGCGCAAACAGTATGCAAAAAGCATTCAGACATAAATAGCTTGTAGTATAAGAGGATGCCCCAGTGTCAAGCCCATCCTCCAAAAGCACGCTTAAATAAATGGCCGCTATCAGAAAAAATCCAGAATACAGAACTATCTTTGCATTATCAAACTGAAGATTACCTTTTGTAAGATATGGCTTGGTATATTTTATGTAGACAACTACAGCAACCAGAGCCGATACCACAACAAGTACTACAAGAGCAAAGGTATAGCCTACGATATTTCTTTTTACTGAAAAAGGCACAACAATCATGTAGGCCAGCTTACTTGAAATATGCTGAACAGCATATGCACAGGTTGTGTAAAAGACATAGTGAATAAAGCTACATTCAAAGCAAAACCAATAAAATGCCAGCAAAAGGACCGTAAACAAAAGCAGCCTTACCTTGTTCTCAATATTCCATCTGATGCAGAGCTCTGTAACAACAAGAAATGACGCAACACCAATTCCAAACCTGGTGAGAAATTTTTCTCTTTTCTGCTTCCATGGCATAAACAAAAGTGCTGCAAAAAGCATGCCTATCTGTACCTGCCTTGAAAAAATAAATTCAATCACTGACATGGATCCTCCCATCCTTTCTTGGCAAGATATCTGGAAAATGCATCCATAAAGGATTCCTTAAAGGTCCTTCCTATAGGAAGAAGCTCGTTTCCAATAAAAACATTAACACGACTCACCGCTGTAACACTTTTTATGTTGACCAAAAAGCTTGATGAACAGCGCCAAAAGCCATATTGAGAAAGCCTTTCGACCGCTTCCTGCATAGTTCCTCTGTTTTTAATTACTATTCTCGCTCCGGTGTTACTATCCTTAATATTGTATAAAAGATAGTGCTGGCGAACCTCAATATAATCAATATCAGAGACACTAACAAGGCGAGAAATGGTTCCATCCTTAAGCACAAACTTAGTATCACTGTCTGTATTATTGTGCTTTTGATTCATTTTTACAGCATTAATAGCCCTATCCATTGTAAGATTAAGTGCATAAGGCTGCACAGGTTTTACCATAAAACCTAGAGCTCCAACACTGTAGCCATTAATTGCAAATTGCTGAAGATTCGTACAAAAGACAATAACAACATCCTTATCAGTCTCCCTTATCTTCTCAGCGAGCTCCATTCCTGACATTCCTGGCATGTCTATATCAAGAATCAACATGTCAAAGCCTTTATCTCCACTGTCCAAGAACTTCAGAGCACTTTCATATTCACTTAATTCACACTCCAGATGATGATTCCTTGCATAATCAGAGATTTCCTGATGAATACTCTCTCTTGAACTCCTGTCATCATCTACTATTCCAATACGTATCACTTACTTTCTACCCTTCTAGTACACTGGGTTTTACTATGAACCTGCATACAGCTCGTTCTAGTAACAATAAACATTTGATCTATCTGCAATAAACACAGATTACTTTATATGATTCTGAGGTAATAAGCAACGAAAAAATGATGGCCTAAACAGAAAAATATACAAAAAAGGAGATACTGCAAACTGCTAGCAGTACCTCGCTTTAAATAATTAGAGCCGATGAGCGGACTCGAACCGTTAACCTGCTGATTACAAATCAGCTGCTCTGCCAATTGAGCCACATCGGCATATATAAAAATACAGTTTGTACCTTCAAAACCGAACACTGATAATCTAAATCCTTTTTTTCAATCGTTCCTAACCTTCTTGGATAAGCCCTCGACCTATTAGTACACATCAGCTGAACACGTTACCGTGCTTACACCTTGTGCCTATCTAACCTCATACTCTCTAAGGGGTCTTACTGGACAAGCCAGGGATATCTCATCTTGAGGGGGGCTTCACGCTTAGATGCCTTCAGCGTTTATCCCTTCCGGACGTGGCTACCCAGCCTTATGCATCTGGCGATGCAGCTGATACACCAGCGGTCCGTCCATCCCGGTCCTCTCGTACTAAGGACAGCTCCTCTCAGATATCCTACGCCCGCGCCGGATAGGGACCGAACTGTCTCACGAC
>NZ_AUKA01000030.1:0-14012 GCF_000424505.1 Butyrivibrio sp. XBB1001
AAGAGGATACAGAGAGGACTTTACAGGCACTACGATGGTACAATAACAAATGCAGACATAAATGGAGCTGCAAACATCTTAAGGAAAGTATTCCCAAAGGTAAGCCAATGGGATAGGGGTATAGTGGACATGCCCTGTTCTGCAGGCTGCATAGAGCATCCTACAGGTTCATGCCGCCATGCGGCATAACAGAAACCCTTTCCGACGTGGAGTCGGTGAGGTTAGTTCATTCATAGTCTTTCTCTTATTTCCTCTAATTCCTCTATACTGAATTCTATAGGTGCCGCATTGTTAACCTCAATTGTATGCGACTGCTCAAAAGGTATATTTCTTTTCATAGCAAGAAGCGTCATGATAACAGCTCCGTGGGATATTATCAGGAGGTTCTTATCTGAAGAACTGTCGTGCTGACCAAGAATATAATCAAGTGCTTTAAACAGTCTTTCCATAACCATTTGATATGATTCGCCGTCAGGGGTGCAATTATATCTCTTATTTGAAAGCCACAGCTTATGCTCTTCATCATATAAAGAAAGAATCTCATCCCAGGTATGCCCTTCAAACAATCCCAGATTCATTTCTTCCAAGCCTCTAACTATCTCATACCCTGTATGGAAATGTTCATCTATTATCTGCGCAGTCCTAACTGCTCTAGCCTGGTAGCTGGTATATATCTTTTCAAAAGAAATATCTTTTTCCTCAAGGTTTTTGCAAAGCAGCTGTGCTTGCGCTATTCCATTCTCATTCAAAGGAATATCAGTCGTACCTTGAACTTTTCCTAATATATTCCAATCTGTTTGTCCATGTCTCGCAAAATATATCTTCACAATTCCCTCTTTTCATACTCCATGCGAATAAAATCTTTGGCATCCCCAGAAGTTGTAAATCTTTTACAGAGTGGTACACTGCATATTCTAGATGATATCATATATAGATGCAGGAAAAAAAGACTGTGCCCTCTTTTTTAGAAGGCACAGTCTTTTGACACTCACATCTTTTTAATTATTCAGAAGACGATTAATCTCATCAACCATGTCATTGATTGCACTAGCCTGCTGTGCAACATGCTCAGTATTTGTAGCATTATTTCCAGCCATGGTACTGATAGCCACAAACTGCTCGTTCTCACTTCTGATACTCTCTGCGATATTCTGGTTAATCTCAACAGTTTTTTTGATGATTTCTGACTGGCGTTTATGTGCCGCATTCATCTCTTCAATTGCATTAACCGAATCATTCAGCATTGTAGTCATTTCACTTATGTCGCCAAATACTGTCTTAAACTGTTCATTCTGTTCAGCAAGCTTATTGGCATTTATCTCAACCTGTCCTGTAATCTCTTCTACGTTCTTCTGAACTCTTTCAATTATTGCACCAACGTCCTTAAGTGAGCTCTGCGTGTTTTCTGCAAGATTACCAACTTCAGTTGCTACAACAGCAAATCCCTTTCCAGCATCACCCGCTCTTGCGGCCTCAATTGAAGCATTAAGAGCAAGAAGGCTTGTTGATGACGAAATTCCCTGAATAAGTTCAAGCGTTGTTCCAATTTCTTCTACTGCCTTTAGAAGTCTGTCTGCAATATCTGTTGTAACTGCCATAGAATCAGAAACTTCCGAATTTATTCCCTGAAGATCATTTAATGATTTCTCATTTTCTTTTGACTTCTTAAGAAGGTTGTCAGATGTCTTCTCAACAGTCTCAACATTTTCTTCTACAATGCTTGCGCAATCATTAAGCTCTGACAAGTTTGCCATACTCTCATCTGCTTTATTACCAAGAATATTACTGTTTTTAACAAGCTCATCACTTGTTGCTGATAGCTCTTCTGCTGAAGCGCTCTCACTTGATGAGATATCCAAAAGAGTTGTTCCTGCAGTTACCATCTTGGAAGATATTGAACGAACAGCATCCATAACACCTGTAACACGCCTGTTGTTCTCTTCAAGCTCATCCTTTTTGGCAGTAATCAAAAAGTGTGAAACAAAGAATAAGAACATTACAAGGCCGGCTAACGAAAGCACAAGGCCTACAACACACATGATTACATCTGTAATAAAGAGTTCGTCTTTTACTGGCAAAAGAGCTGTGCCTCTGACAAACCATGCAATAAACATAGAAACAATACAAATACTGCCGGTAACGGACAGTAGCTTAATATCCATAAAGAATCCGATAAGTATCAGGAAGAAACATAAAAATCCCCAGAATGTTCTGGTCGGAACCATGTAAATAATGTAGTTCCACTGAAGGATAAGAACAACTGAGCAGAAAATCTTTCCTATTTGAAGTTTTCCATCTTTTAAATATCCATCTTCATCAAATGAAGACTTAAGAATCAGCATTCCTGTAATAAAGAAACACACATCCATGATGCTGAAAATTATTACTGCGATCCAAGGGATAACCTGATAAAAGCCAAGTGTCTTTTCCACTATGAACATTGCTGTAGCAAACATACAGGCCGATACCAGTGCAGTAATACCCCATTTAAAAACCGCAGACAGGTATACTTCAAAAGCAGATTTTTTATTCATTGATAATTACCTCCTGAGATAAATGGTTTATGTTAACCAGATTGCCATAACTATTTTACTAAATTTCGCAAATTCTCATAAGTAAATATCTCTGAAATTATTATTAAAAAACTCTGCGTTGAAATAAATTATTTATTTTACACTTAATTTCACCTTGACTTACATGAAATCCTGCCTCTTGATTACTTTCATGTAAGGCCACTTCATTCCTCTCTTACACACAACTATATATGTCTTCTATTTTCGTGTAATAGCACCAGTTCTATGATACTTAACTTGCTTATATGAATTCACACCTTTCAGCTGTTTTCGTGTAAAGCCTCTACTTCCACTCTTTTATACTTGCTTATATGAAACTACGCCTTACTACCACTTTCGTGTAAGCCGCCTATTTTTTTGGCTTACATGAAATTCTGCATCTAGGTCACTTTCGTACAATGGGCACAGAAATCATCATGCGTGATATATCCATTTATACGAAGAAAGACACATTTTTGAAACTAAATATCCAGTATTTCGGAAAAAAAACTTATTTTAAACTCTGCTTCGTCACACTCCGCGGCAGGGCCTATTCCGACACTGTGAAACCCCGCTGCATTTGCCGCGTTTATACCCGAGATTGCATCTTCTATCACAAGGCACTCCTCGTTTTTAAGCCCAAGAATTCCCGCAGCCTTGATGAACACCTCAGGGTCAGGCTTGGACCTGGAGATCATGTTGCCGTCGCTGATACCGTCAAAGGCATCAGTAAGGGCTGTCCTCTCCAGGATGAACCGGGTATTCTTTGAGGAAGAGCCAATGGCAAGACCATATCCTCTTTCCTTAAGCTCCCTTAAAGTGCTTCTTACCTCCTCAGTGACATCCCCGGGGCCCATATTCTTCAGAAGTTTTCTGTAGATATTGTTCTTTTTTTCCATGAGAGCAGCCTTTTCCTCCGGCCTGTATACAGCTGCTGCCCTCTCAAGTATGATTTCAAGGCTTTCTGCCCTTGAGACTCCACGGAGTCTTTCATTTATCTTTCTGTCAAAATATATCCCCTCATCGTCCGCGATGGATTTCCACGCCTGATAGTGATACTCATCGGTGCTGCAGATGACTCCGTCCAGATCAAAGATTATCCCTTTTATATTCATCTTACCCATCCTTTCTCCCTCTCTTTATATGTAATCCTTTCCGCAGAAGGGATCTATGGGGCTTACTCCCTCAAACTTCGATCTTCCCATGAGTTTTTCAATCACAGCATTGCAGAAGTCTTCATTACCGCTGTAAGCATTGATATAGGTTCCGATCATGGGTGCATCAAAAAGATGATAGGGGTATGCAGTGGAGACCATTATCATCGGTATCTCTTTTGCATGCCAGGGAGCATCATCACCGAGGCCAAAGAGCACATTCCAGTTAAGACGCAGGGTGGTGTTATTGGATGCATTCTCCATGTTGCAGACATAGATATACAGATCGTAATCCTTCTTCATCTCGGAAACGCTTCTGTACATTTCATTCAAAAGAGCCTTCTTCTTGTCCGGGAGGTTTTCAACATCCATGAAATCCATGGGCGTTATCCGCGTTCTCCTGTCCCTTACGGTAACTTCGAACCCTTCCTTCTCAAGCTTTTTCTTCCACATCAGCGCAAAATCGCTGCAGGGATCCATCTCTTTGTCTATAACATTAAGGTATATCCTCTTATACTTACCCGGATTTACAGGCAAAAGAGCCTTCTCATCCCTGACAAGGGTGATGGCCTTATCGGCAACCTCTTTTGCAAAGGCTCTATGCTCACTGCAGCCAACAATGTCTATGGCATCCTCCGGGGGAACAAGTCTTCCTTCCCTCTGCTTTACATGAAGCCCCAGTGAGGCCTTTGTGGCAAGGATGCGAAGAACCGCCTCATCCAGGCGCTCATTTGTAAGAAGACCGCTTTTCAGTCCATCTTTCAAAAAGCCGATGTCCTCGGAAAGATCCTTGTTAAAGAGGATCATATCGCAGCCGCTCATAATTGCCGTAGGGATGGCCCTGCTCCTTGGCATTGCCGAGGTAAAGCCCACCATCGGAGTCGCATCAGTGATGATAAGACCGTTAAAGCCAAGTTTTCCTCTAAGCAGTCCCTGCAGGAGCTCCTTAGAAAGAGAGGCGGGGCGGAGCATCTCCTCTTTTGTGGCATCCTTGTTAATCTCCTTTACATAGGCAGGCTGAGCGATATGTCCAACCATCACGGTCTTTGCTCCCTTGCCTATAAGCGATCCGTAGATATAGCCAAAGCTTTCATCCCACTCCCTGACGCCAAGTGAGTTAACACTTGTAACGATGTGCTGGTCCCTCTCATCTATGCCGTCTCCGGGAAAGTGCTTGATTGATACCGCTACGCCGCATTCATCGGCTCCATCCATGTATCTTGAGGCAAAGGCTTCGATTTTCTTCGGGTCATCTCCGAAGGTCCTTACATTGGTTATGGGATTGTGAAATTCTCTGTTGATATCCACGATAGGGGCAAAGGACCAGTTAAGCCCTAGCGCTGCGCCTTCTTTGCAGGCAACATATCCCATCCGGTATCCGTTTTCCGGATCGTTTGTTGCAGCTACCGCCATTGGTTTTCCAAAACTCGTCCCCTCTAAGGAGAGTCCGTCTCCTCCGGCCTCTGTATTGGCAGCGATAAGAAGAGGAATCCTGGCCATGTCCTGTATCTTCCTGTGGGTGGCTCTCAGTTCTTTTGCCGGGCCGCTTCTGTACATCATTCCTCCCACAGCTGCGCCTTCAACTATGCCCCGAAGAACATTATCGTCATTGGAAAATCCCATGGGGCAGAATACCTGCCCACACTTCTCATCTTCCGTCATTGAGGCAAAGGTATCCTCTACCCACTTTATCGCCTCATCATCAAGGCAGAACGGGTTTGCTTTATAATCAATCTTTATGCTCATTTACGGTTCATCCTTCGTATCATTAAAATAGGTTCTCAGAAAATATGCCGGTCCGCAGCTCCATGCATGGCAATAGCTGTTCACAATGGTCCCACCGTAGGGCGACTCGTTGGGATTTTCCGGATTGTACAGTTCCCAGAAGGTATCGGCGGAATTTGCCACCATTCCTCCCCAGTACTTTGACATTTTCCTGTGAGCCACATCTTTTTTTCCAATTTTAATAAGCGCATCTATGTAGTTATGGTACATGTAGGGAGTCACCATGGTCACTGCTTCAGGGCAGGCCTCCATTCTGTCAAAGAGCCGCTCTGCTGCCTTTCCCTCCATTGCTCCTCCAAGCACCATCCATATCTGCGAGGCAAAAGAAATCTGACTTTCTGCTCCGCTTACATAGAGCTTCTTCTCAACATCATAAAGAAATCTGTTGGAAGCTTCCTTGAGCTTGAGATAAAGCTGCGCATATTCCTCCTCCGCAAGAACGTCTCCGACGCACTGGGCAAGCTCGATAGCCGCCTCAAGAGCATACATGAAGATTCCCTGAGCGGAGGCCTGTTTGTTGAGGGCAAGATTCCAGTCCACAAAACACCAGCCAAGAACATCCGAGTCCCTTACCACATGCCGCTCATCGAGGCTGTTACTTGCCAGCTCAATCTGTCTTTTGCATACATCAAAAAGGTCCAGCACAGCTTTTTTATCCCCGGTCCTTTTGTAGTAATCCCGAAGTATCACAATAAAGAACAGGGAATAGTCAAACATATTCGTGTCATCAACTTCAGGCTTCGGATCAAGGAAGATACAGGCTCCCACCCGTCCGTCTTCCTGGGTCAGAGCCCCGAACAGATAAAGATTTGACTTTACCATGTCATTCATATTGTAGGTGACATAGTTCACCAGAGCCTGAATTCGCAGGTCTCCGATCCAAAGCCTTCTGTCCCTTTTGGGTCCATCCTCAAAGACCGTCTGCATACAGTCATGGAGTGTTTTTACAGCCACCCTGTCAATCTCCCTGTCCAGCTCATTACTGCTGTAGTAGGGCAAAAGAGCTTCATCCGGGGCAGAGGATACTGCTGTGAGGGATGCTTCATTTACCCTTAAGGAGAATCTGGAGCTGATATCAACCACCTCTATCCTCACGTATCTGAAGGAGTATCTCCTGTCCAGTTCCACAACAGACGGCACTATGTCCACATGGATAAGTTCCTCCTCAATCCAGGCCGGTGAGACCCAGCCCTTATATTCTGAGGCATCCTCAAAAAGCTCGATCTCTCTTTCCGCAAAACGGATCCTCAGAAGTACCGGAGAGTCAGGATGAGCCCCTTCATAGCCAAGGTCCAGGGACAGGTACCCCACATAGTGGTCCTCAAAATCCAGGATGATGGAGTCGTCTTTTTTCAGTGCGATAGACTCATATGCCGGACGGGGATCTCTTTTTATGACATCCCCATCCTTCTTTAAGTCAATACACTTGCATTCGTTTATCTTGTTTTTCTTTATTTCAGGGAAAAGAGCTGTCGCTTCCCGTAATAATTTTTCGTTATACATGTGCAAATATTCTCTTGATCAAATGATTATTGTTTAAATAGATTAAGAAGATCACCAGCAGTACTGCGTTTATGATCGACTGAGTTGTGGCATTTATCCGGTTTGAGAAAACCGCAAAGGTGGAATTCAGAAGGGACATACACAGGGCAGAGAGCAGAAAGCCCACCTTCTCGTTTCCGAACCTTCCGATATAGCCTGCAATGAACATCGGAAGGAAGGCCGTGAACATAATGGCTATACTTCCGAAATTCAGCTGTCCTCCGTTTATAGTGGTATTTCTTGCGGCATTCAGCATACCCACAAGTCCCATAAGGCCGCCGCAGATCGTGTAACAGATAAGGGCGTTTTTAACCTCATTGATACCGGTGGCTACAGCTACCTTCTGCCCTGACTTAAGGGCGTTGTAATCATAGCCGAAGGAGGTCCGCTCAAAGACAATGATCATAAAGATAAGAACCGCCGCAATGATAACAGCTGCGTAAAACCAGGTTCCAACAAAGCCTGACATGGATCTGTTCTGAACCTCACTCATAAGGTATTTGCCGCCTGTTATGGTATACATTATTCCCTCGTATACCAGGGTCACACCAAGAGAGACGATAATGGGCGGAAGCCTCAAAGCGCAGTACACAGCTCCCGATATAAGTCCCAACAGTGCTCCCGCAAGAACCGTTATTATCAGCATAAGAAGTGCAGAACCAGAGCCCCCTTTAAGAAAACCATATGTGATCTTCGCACCTATCACAGATGAAAGTCCTGCCATTGCCCCCAGGGAAAAATCAAATCTTCCGCTGTTTAAGTTTATGGAGAGCGCCATGGTGGTGATCATAACGATGGCTGTATACACCACAAAGTTATCAAAGCTCTTTGCTCCCGATATGATGGTCTGCCCGTTTGCAAGACAGATTCCTTCCAATACCACTGCCACAGCCGCAGGGATTGCCAATGTCTTTAAAATCTTCTTAAGGGTGCTCATGAACTGCCTCCATTCATCACTTACTCTCGATAAGTGCCTTTACATCATCATAGGTAACATCCTGACCGATAATGCCATCAAGACTTGCCTTGTCAAAAATAGGTGTATCACCGTTGTCGTTTACATAGTACTGGTCAAAGGATTCTGCATCTGTTGCCACAAGATAGCCCTGAGTAAAGGAAACCGCATTTCCTTCGGGATCTCTTATAACATTTCCGTTAATCGCATCCATTACCAGCGCAAATACAGGTCCGATGGAAGAAGAGTACTTGCCTGCAAGATACTCAAGAGAGCCGTTCTTCAATGATTCGCTGTTCATGGCTGTAAAGGAGTCGATATCGGAGAAAGGGATGTTCTCCTGGCTAAGTGTCTGAGCAAAGAAAGTTGTTGCCATTCCCACTGAGATAAATGCCTCAGGAGCTTTCTGGATTGCTGCATTGAGCTCATCGGTGGTTGTGTCGCCATATCCCTGGAGGTAAGCTACCACTTCAACATCTCCCGAAACCTTTGTAAGATCAACACCCTGATCCTGGAATATCTGTCCGATCATACCGTTCATATCATCTGTTCCGCCGTAGGTATCACCAAGTCCGGCGATCACACCTGCTGCACGGTATACGTGCATGGGGTTGGGGATAAACGCTCCATAGATGGCAACGCTCTTTACTCCCTTATCCTTAAAGTACTTTCCCATCTCCTTGCCGGCTTCAAACTCTGTCTCGTTTGAAGGTCCAACCTGGCCGACAAAATGCTCATAAGTCTTGTAGGTCTCATACTGACTCTCATCAAGCACGCCGGATGCAACCGCATAGTATATGCCATACTCTTCACAGGTCTCGATCTGCTGAGCTCTGTCACTGCTGGAGAGCGAGATAACGGCGTCATATCCCTTTGATGCAAACTTCTCGATGGCAGCTTTCTCATCCTCAGCACTGGCAAGAGCATCTGTATAATCAAAGGTTACGTTATAGTTGTTCTGAATATATTTCTCGTAGTAGTTTCTGAATCCAAGTGCCTCCTCGCCGCTGACGTCGGCCACAAGAACACCGATCTTACGAGTTTCACCCTGATCCGCGGAAGCTTCACTTACAACCGCATTATCAGTGCTGTTATCTGTTGTGTCTGAAACCGCAGCAGGTGCACTGTTACCGCATCCTGTCATTACGGTCATGGCTGCTGCCATGGCAAGCCCGAGTACCTTTGTTACTTTCCTGTTCATAATCTTTCCTCCGTTTTTTCTAAAGTTCTTTACCTTGGCAACAGTGCGGTTTTGTAATTCATTCCCGTGATATATACCACTATCAGGAAGAAAACTGCGCTGATCACCTGTGTTATTCCGTATGCTGCACTGGAATCAATCACTATCTCCAGAATGTCGTTCAGCAGCATATATGAGAAGCCTCCAACCAGTGCGGCGTATATCCTGGATCTTGCGCCTCCCGATATTGGCATTCCTCCGAATACTATAGCTATAAAGATATTCATTCCTATACTTGAAGCCGTTGTCGTAGTGACCGAAGGGGTATACACAAGGGTAAGGAATGCTCCGAGTCCTATACCGATACCCGCCATAACAAAAGCCAGTATCGTGTATTTGTCGGCTTTGATGCCTGTAAGATATGCACAGAGGGGATTTCCTCCCACGAACTTCATCCTTCTTCCCACCTTTGTGAACTCAAATACAAAGACTGAGACTGCAAAGAACAGCAAAAGAGTTGCTATCTTGAAGGGCATATTGTCAAAGGGCTTTACTACGCTGCTGGGAATGCTTATCCCACCCAGCGCTCCTCCGTTTACCGTAATTATCTGCGCAGATACAGCTGACAGTACGGACATCATCGCGACCGTGGTTACAAAGGCCGGTATGTGGAAGATTGAGGCCAGCACCGAATTGAGCAGCGAACACACAATTCCCGTAAGCAGTATCACCGCCATCATCAGCGCTATATTCTCTGTTCTGTTGTAGACCATTACTCCGAGAGTTGCCGAAAACAGTGTGGAAGCGCCAAGGCTGATATCAAAGGTTCCAAGGGTATAGATGAAAGTTGCTCCCGTTGCTACGATTGCCAGAACCAGCGCCTCATTGAACACAATCTTCAGATACATATCAAGTCTGTAACCCTTTGCATTAACCACTGTGCAGAAAACAAGAAAGAGCACCGCCAGCGCCGCCATGGGCAAAAGAGCTATGATATTCTGCCTGTTTATGATTTTCTTTATATTCATTTCTTTTGCCTCCTAGATCATGCATCCTATGATGTCGCTCTCGGACAGATCTTTACTCCGCTGAAATTCTCCTGTTATTTCACCGTTCTTCATGATAAGAACCCTGTCGCTCATCCCGATGAGTTCAGGAAGCTCTTCACTTATCATGAGAATGGCCTTCCCTTCGCTCTTAAGCTGTGACATAAGCTGATACATTGCCTGCTTGACACCGATGTCCACACCTCTCGTGGGGCAATCCAGTATCAGGATCCTACTGTCGCAACCTATCCATTTTCCAAAGACTACCTTTTGCTTGTTGCCGCCGGAGAGCTGTGCTACTGCCTGATCTCTTCCCGAACATTTGATCCTCAAGGCATCTATCTGCGCGTCTACATATTTTCTTTCCGCGGACCTGGTTATAAGTCCCGCCCCGGATTTGAATATGTTCATTCCCGCAATCGCGATATTGTCCTTGATGCTGGCCTCAAGGCACAGGGATTTTCTGTCTCTGTCCTTGGATACATATCCTATCTTGTCAGTCATTGCGTTGTGGGGAGACTTTATCTGCCGCCCTTTCGGGGATATGACTGCGCCGCTCTCGGGTTTAAGCGCTCCAAACATAGCCTCTCCAAGTTCATGCATTCCGCAGTCCGCAAGTCCTCCAATTCCCAGGATCTCTCCGCAGTGAAGTGTCAGGGACACGTCCTTAAGTTTGTCCTTAAAGCACAGATTCTTTACCACAATGGCTTCTTCATCAAGGAAGCTGCAGCTAAAGTCCGGTCTGTAGTAATCGCCCTCTATCTCTCTTCCTATCATGCTGGTCCTTATAAGTTCTTCATCAAATTCCTCTTTAGCGAAAGTTCTTATAAGATTCCCGTCCCTTAGGACTGTCAGGGTGTCGCAGACCTCCATTATTTCCTCCAGATCATGGGAGATAAAAAGTACTGAACCGCCCTCTTTTTTCATCTTTTTCATGATGCCGTACATGATCTGTCTTCCGTCATGAGATAGTGCCGTGCTGGTTTCATCTATCACCAGGATCTTCGGCTTTTTAAGTATGACCTTGGCGATTTCCACCAGCTTCCTGTCCTGGAAGGAAAGGCTGTCCATCATATTCTTTCCGGAAATGGAGGTTATTCCTATATTGGAAAGGGCTCTGTCCGCTTCCTCGAAGAGTCTTTTTCTATCCACAAGGAGGCCCTTTTTAAACTTCTTCATCTCTGCCAGAAATATATTCTCCGCAACGGTGATCCCCGTTATTGTTCCACTCTCCTGAACCACCATTCCTATACCTTTATTCAAAGCATCGATCATGCTCTCGGGTTCCCAGGCGTTTCCTTCATAAGACATCTGCCCCGAGGTTGCTTTCTGCATTCCCGCCGCTATGGATGATATGGTAGATTTTCCAGAACCGTTCTCACCTATGAGACCTCTTATCTCACCGGGGTAAACCTCAAGGTCTACTCCGGTGAGAGCAGTCACACTTCCGAATTTTTTTGTTATGTTTTTCATTTCCAGAATCGGAGTATTCATAACCAATGAATCCTTTCTGTCTGAGGTATTGCTTGTTTATGGATTCATTATATTGAGCAAACGACTTTTACATAATTCACATAATCGCTCAATTATATTGACTTATTATGATGAAAATCTATTATTTCTGATACTAAAATGAACTATTTTGACATTTACCTCTGTTAGGGGTATTATTTACCTGTTTTAACCGGACGTTCATTAAAGATAATAAGGAAATTAAAGATATGGATCACACAGCGGTAAAGCAGCACATATACGACATTACCGAAACTGAGAAATTTTACAGAGACTACTATCTTGCCGGAAAGGACAAAGACAGTCTGAGGGCTTTTCTTGATGGTCTTGATATGAAGCTTGTTCTTGACAGACACCTTCTGATTACCGAAAAGCCCGAGACAATCCCCGAGGTATTCGAAGATTCCTTCTTTTTCGACCTGTCAAATAATGACAGTATAGTGGTACAGAAGCACGAGAGATATTCACCGGCCATCGAGCACAGTCATACCTTTTTTGAGCTGAGCTATGTCTATGACGGCAAGTGTTCCCAGACCATCTCCGGAAGGAACATCGAGATGCGTACGGGAGATTTCTGTGTTATTCCTCCCGGAATCAAACACTCCATCAGCGTGTTTGACGACACCATAGTCATAAACATAATGCTCAGAAGGGATACTTTACATTCCATGTTCTATTCCTTCCTGAACACCCCGAATATACTCAGTTCTTTTTTCCTGAATAATATATATGCCAAGAAGGCCAACGACTACATCATGTTCCACACAGGCTCCGATGAGGGCATAGCCACTTCCTTTATCTGGATGCTGACAGAATCCCTCAACAGACAGGAGTACCATTACCAGGCCATTACAAATACCCTGCTTCTTGATTTTTATCTGATAATAAGGAACTACTCGGAATCCGTTCAGATGCCGCTGTTTGACAGCCGCATAGATGTACAGCGATATGCCCTTATCCAGTATATTCAGGAGAATTACAAGGAGGTAACTCTCTCGGACCTCTCCGAGAAATTCCATTATTCCAACGAGTACACCTCAAGACTGATAAAAGAGCTTACGGGAATGACCTACACCGAAATCCTCAGGACCGTGCGAATAGAGCGAAGTCAGGATCTTCTTGCAAACTCCACCATGAGTGTTGCCACCATAGCTGAAGCTGTGGGATATGACACCACGGAGCACTATATCCGTCAGTTTAAAAAGCACACAAAAATGACTCCTTCCGCTTATCGAAAGGAGTCTGCATCCAGTAGGAACAGGTAAAAGACCTTACAGGAACTTCTCCGGCAATGTAACGCCAAAGTCTTTTGCCAGCCCTGCTGCCATCGTATCCGTATAATACACTTTAGAGGCCTTTTTAACTGCAAGGCTTACATGAAATCCTGCCTCTTGATTACTTTCATGTAAGGCCGCCTCAATCCTCTCTTACACACAACTATATATGTCTTCTATTTTCGTGTAAGAGCACCAGTTCTATGATACTTAACTTGCTTATATGAATTCACGCCTTTCAGCTATTTTCGTGTAAAGCCTCCACTTCCACTCTTTTATACTTGCTTATATGAACCTACGCCTAACTACCACTTTCGTGTAAGCCGCCTAATTTTTTGGCTTACATGAAATCCTGCATCTAGGTCACTTTCGTACAATGGGCACAGAAATTCCATCTCTGAATACCATGCTGATTCTCTCATTTCACCATTTAAGAAAATTATTTTTGCCACAACATCATCTTCATTCGTATATATAAACAGATAAGAAAAACAACCATTTCACTTTACGTGGCTTATGCTTCACGAGCGGTAGAAATAGTTGTTAAGTGGTAAAAAAATAGCATCCACAGCAAAGGTGACGACGTTTCACCAGAGCCCAGGGATGCTATTTTTTTATTCTGATATATTTCAACCTCACAATGCTCTGGCATACCCAATTTCCGTATATACCACTCCATGCCTCCCCTGCTCAGACTTCATGAGAGAAATGCCATTGACTCTCATAGCGTCACTTTCCTGAAACTCTGGCAAAAAAGCTTTGCCCTTAGTGCAGTCTGCTCTCCGGATCAGCGTCACATGCGGCATGAACTTCTTTCTGTCAAAAGAAATCTCTTCTTCCAAAAGAGCTTTCCTAAGCCTTTTCACATACTCTTTCAAGCTCTCATTTTCTTCAAACTCAGCAAAAAACATATCTCTGAAAGGCCTGTACCCACTCAGCCTTACAGAAAAAGACCTAAGCGGCACCTTTTGCATAACCTCCACCACCTGCTCAGGATCGTCATACTCCCCAA
>NZ_AUKA01000031.1:0-11676 GCF_000424505.1 Butyrivibrio sp. XBB1001
ATCTGCTCATCTCAATGCCACCTGATGTTGCTCCTGTGAAGCTCATCAACTCGTTAAAATCACAATTATCCAAGGAAGTAAGGAATACATATAGATCACACGTGGAGAAATACCTTTGGGGAGATTCACCATTCTGGAGCGCAAGTTATTTTTGTGCCACTACTGGAAGTGTTTCACTTGAAACTGTTAAGAAATACATTGAAGAGCAACGAACAGAAGAACACAAACGCAAATACATTAAGACAGAAAAATACAAAAAGAAAAGCTAGTGAGATTCATCCCACAACCGATTTCATCGGAAGGGGTTTTCTCGCACGTTGTTATAAAAAATAATTTTTGATTGTGGAGGGGCTATGCCAAAGAGCAGTAATCAGAAATTTAAGTTTACATACCTTATGAAGATCATGCTTGAGAAAACAGACGATGAGCACGCGCTTACTCTTTCCCAGATTATTGGAGAACTTGAAAAATACGGTGTGACTGCGGAGAGAAAGAGTATCTACAGCGACTTCCATGATATGACTGACAGGTTTGGAATTGAAGTCATAAAAGAGCAGATTGGAAGGGAAACATATTACCACGTGGGTGCAAGGGACTTTGAACTTGCAGAAGTCAAGCTCCTTATCGATGCAATCCAGTGCGCTAAATTCATAACTGAGCGAAAGTCACGTGAACTTATAAAAAAGGTAAAGGGCTTTGTCAGCGAACATCAGGCAAGCCAGCTCCAGAGACAGGTCTTTGTCAATGGCAGAATAAAGACCATGAATGAGAGCATATACTATAGCGTTGACGAAATCTACAATGCCATAGAGCACAACAAAAAGATCAGATTCAAGTACTTTTCATGGCAGCCTGATAAATCACAGTACATCCTGAACAATGGAAACTTCTTTACAGTCAGTCCCTGGGCCCTGACCTGGTGCGATGAGTATTACTACATGGTGGCTTTTGACGACTATAGCAGGCAATGCAAGCACTATCGTGTGGACAAGATGCTCAAACCACAAGTAATTGATGAAATGCGCGAGGGCGCTGAACAGTTCAGAAACCTGGACATGGCTGCCTATTCCAAAGCCACCTTCGGCATGTATGGTGGGGAAAAGAAAAGAGTCAAGATCCACCTTCACAATAAGATGGCAGGAGTCTTCATCGATAGATTCGGTAAAGACATAACCCTAAGGCCAATAGATGAAAAGCACTGCGAGCTTAACGTAGAAGTATTTATCAGCCCGCAATTTTACGGCTGGATCTTCGGTCTTGGCAAGGATGTAAAAATAGTGGGCCCAGACGAGGTCGTAACGCAAATGAAGGAACACCTGCAGACCCTCACGGAAATCATGGAGTAGGAATGGACCTTGGGGGACGGGGGTTAGGGGTCAAAAAAGTGAACCAGTGAGACGGGGGCAGTGGGGCGATAGAAAGCGAGGTGCACTATGTTTTTTGGCAAGAAGGATAAAGATGTCAGGCTAACAGACAAGCAGTACAAAGATTTTACAAGTGGAATGAGTAAGAAAGAGCGCAAGGAATTCGACCGCAAGCAGGAGCAGCTGCGTAGAGACAGGGAAGATGACAGGCTGCTGGGATGGCTGGAAGTTGAGGATGAGCTTGATGATTTGTGATTTATGATTTATGGGATGTGTATTGATATGAAATATGCCTCCTGCGGGGGAAGATTGGTTATCTAGGGCATACAATTTGAAGAAAAGCGGATGCAAGTCGATGTATGCTGAGCTTAAGTATGCCTCCTGCAGGGAGTAATTAGTTATCTAGGGCATACATGGCAACGAAACAGTATCGAATAATTAGAAAAAAGTATGCCCTAACAAGTTTAAAAAATGCTTGCTAGGGCATAAAATATAAATAATTGGATTTCAGGCACTTTTTAGAAAAAGAAATGAAAGATCAAAAAATTGAAGATGCATGCGAATAGTAAAAGATCATTAGTGCGAACCAGCATAATCATAATATTTATAGCAATTTTCCTGCTTGGCATATATTATTTCATCGGAAGACCCATGATCGCTTTTGTGGGAGATGTGGATGCCTTCAGGGCTTACGTGGAAGAAAAGGGAATTCTTGCCTATCTGGTGTTTGGATTATTCGTATTCTTCCAGACACTCTCAAATTGCATACCCGGCCTCCCCTTTTACCTTACAGCCGGATTCATATTGGGAGGCGTTAAAGGAGCTATCTTGTGCGATTTTTTTGCCACTCTTGGCAACACAGCTGCTTTCCTCATTGGGAAAAAATTTGGTAGAAGTTTTCTTCTTTATCTTTTCCCGGAGGACAAGCTCACCCGCGTTGAGGAGCTTATCTTTAACAAAAATCCGATATTGGTGCATATCATGTTCATGTTCCTGCCACTTCCCAAGGATACCTACGCGTGGCTTGGCTTTTACTCAGGGGAAAATGTGATCATGTGGCTTTTAATAACCTTCGTTGCAAGATTTCCTCACATTTTCCTATACACATTCAGTGCGGAAAAAATGATAGATCAGCAGTACGGCTTATTTGTCCTGGGAGCAGTGATTGCTGTAATAGTGTATTTGGTGGTTGTAGTTTATTTAAAAAAGAATAAAAAGCAAGGTAAGGGAAATAATTAAATTATTATAATAAAGTGTATAAGAACTTATCCGCGAGGTGCGCATCCACAGCGGAGCGTTTTTATTGAATAGGAAAGCAATTTCCTATTCAATAAAAAGTTTGTGAGGTCAATATGAGATCAGAGGATGATATCAGAAAGAAGCTGACAGAAGAAATCGATAGCTACCTTACATGTCCCAAGTTTACAGTTGAGGAACATGCCCATAACGTATCTATGCTCGCATGGGTTCTTGACGTATCTGATGATGAACTCAGTAATATGATAAAAGAATCAGAACTGTCTTTCGGGGATATCTCTGGTAATACAATTAGCAAGATCAATATAGATGATATCTTTTCAGATCTTTAGAATCGCGGGAAAAATAATGGACCTGAGGGAATGGAGTTTGCGGTCCATTTTACAGATATATAGAAAAGAGGTGCCGATTAAATGGCAATTGATAGGTTTAACGTACACAATAAAAGAAGAAATGCATGTATGCTCCATGGACCTTTTGCACATCAAGGTTATGACTGGTGGTGGCACTCCTTTACTGCACAGGATGCGCTGACAGGAGAGGACAAGCCTTTTTTTATAGAGTTTTTCATCTGTAATCCGGCTCTTGCAGAAGATGAGCCTGTTTGGGGACAGTTACCCAAGAACAAAAAAGAAGGAAAGCGCCCGTCGTATTTAATGGTGAAAGCCGGAACCTGGGGAGAAGATGCCTGTCAGCTCCACAGATTTTTTTCACTAAAGAATGTGAAAATGCATAAAAGTGCGCCCTACAAGATAGCGGCAGATGATTGCCTGGCATCAGAATCTCGCCTCAAGGGGCATATTTCAATATCAGAGGATGCCGCAAAAGCTCATCCTGAGTGGATGTGCGATGCTGGAGAAATCTCTTTTGACCTAGTGATAGACAAGCAGATAGCATTCAACGTCGGATACGGTGCGAGCAAGCCGCTTAGGGATGCGGAAGCTTTTGCTATGTACTGGCATGCTGAGGGGATGAAGAGCGCCTATGGCGGAACGGTGACTTTCAACGGAAGGCAGTACATCGTTACTCCGGAAAAGAGCTATGGCTATGCAGATAAAAACTGGGGAAGAGACTTCACAAGCCCATGGGTGTGGCTGTCATCAAACTGCCTTGTAAGTAAAAAGACAGGGAAGCAGCTTGAAAACAGCGTTTTTGATATTGGTGGTGGAAGGCCAAAGATTTATTTTGTTCCTTTAGACAGAAGACTTCTCGGAGCCTTTTACTATGAGGGAAAAGAGTATGACTTTAACTTTTCCAAGCTTCATTTGAAGGTAAAGACTGAGTTTAGCTTCGATGAGACTGAAAACGAGGTTATCTGGCGTGTAAGACAGGAAAATATTAAGGCAGTAATGGAAACAGAGATTCATTGCCTGAAAAAGTACATGCTTTTCATAAACTATGAGTCACCAGACGGCAAGAAAAACCACAATCATTTGTGGAATGGCGGAAATGGCTGGGGAACCATAAAGCTCTACGACAAGAAGGGTCAGGACCTTGTTCTGGTGGATGAAGTGGAGGCCACACATGTTGGCTGTGAATACGGGGAGTATGGGGAATAAAAAAAGCATAAAAAAAGCTTGTAATCTTGATGTTTCTTTGCTAATATAAGCGAGTATTTTATCGATATAGGTCAAATAATATGGATTTGATGTTTCTACCCGGTTACCGTAAATTACCGGACTATCGAGTGTTTGATGCCGCATATACAATAAGTTTATATATTAATTTAATTGTTGAAGATATCAAATCAGATAGGTGTAGAAACTCGTGTTTCTATGCCTTTTCTTTTGCTCAATTTGCTCTAAAGAAAAACAATAGAAACATTCTACAAATGACCTGAGCTCGATATCAAAAAATGGAGGATGAGATGAAAAAGTTTAAAAAGATTCTGTCAGCAGTTCTTGCTGCAACAATGGTAATGGCATCATTATCTGCCTGCGGAAACGCAAATGAAACAGAAACAGCATCTGAGGCTACAAGCACAGGCGCAGAGGCTACAGAGGCTACACAGGCTCCTGCATCAGATGTTAAGATTGGTTTCATTTTTCTGCACGATGAGAACTCCACTTACGATCTGAACTTTATCAACGGCGCTACACAGGCTTGTGAGGCAGCAGGTGTTGAGTACATGTTCAAGACCAATATTCCTGAGGGACAGGAGTGCTATGAGGCTGCATGTGAACTTGCAGATGCAGGCTGCAATATCGTATTTGCTGATTCTTTTGGTCATGAAGATTACATGATCGAGGCTGCCAAGGAATATCCTGAAGTTCAGTTCTGCCATGCAACAGGAACAAAGGCACATACAGAAGGTCTTTCCAATTACCACAACGCTTTCGCTACAATCTATGAAGGCCGTTACCTTGCAGGTATCGCTGCAGGAATGAAGCTTAACGAGATGATCGCAAATGGTGACATCACAGAAGACCAGGCTAAGATTGGTTATGTTGGTGCTTACACATATGCAGAAGTTATTTCAGGTTATACATCATTCTTCCTCGGCGCCCGCTCTGTATGCCCAACAGCTACAATGGAAGTAACATTCACAGGCTCTTGGTACGATGAGACAGCTGAAAAGGAAGGCGCTAACAAGCTTATCGAAGATGGTTGTGTACTTCTTTCACAGCACGCTGATTCAATGGGAGCTCCTACAGCATGTGAAAAGGCTGGTGTTCCTGACGTTTCCTACAACGGAAGCACAAATGCAGCTTGCCCTAACACATTTATCGTTTCTTCAAGAATTGACTGGGCACCATATTTTGCATACATCATTGACGCTGTAGCAAACAAAACAGAGATTGCTACTGACTGGGTTGGAACACTTGAGACTGGTTCTGTAGTTCTTACAGACCTTGGAAATGCAGCAGCAGAGGGAACTGCTGAGGCACTTGCTGAGGCTGAAAAAGCTATGAATGCAGGAACACTTCATGTATTTGATACAACTACATTTACTGTAAACGGTGAGGCTCTTACATCTTATATGGCTGACGTTGACACAGATCCTGAGTACACTGCTGATACAGAAGTTATCACAGATGGCTACTTTGCAGAGTCTGGTTCTGAGTTCAGATCAGCTCCTTACTTTGACTTACAGATCGATGGAATCTCACTTCTTGATACAGCATATTGATCTTTAATTATGTGAGCTGAGGAAATCTTTGTGAGCACAGCTTTTTTGCTGTGCTGCAACAAAGATTTCCTATTTTTAGTCTATATGGAAATTTTGAAAGGTGATAATTGTGGAAAAGAGAGAAGTAGCCATATCGCTTCGTGGCATTACAAAGTCTTTTGGTGATGTAACGGCAAATAGCAATGTCAATCTGGATGTTTACAAGGGAGAGATATTATCTCTTCTTGGTGAAAACGGAAGTGGTAAAACAACACTTATGAATATGCTTGCTGGAATCTATTATCCTGATGCAGGCCAGATAATCATAAACGGCAAAGAGGCTGTTATCCGTTCGCCCAGAGATGCGTTTGATCTTGGAATAGGCATGGTCCATCAGCATTTTAAGCTTATTGATGTGTTCAATGCCACAGAGAATATAATTCTGGGCCTTGAAGGCAAGCTCAATATCAAAGAGGCTGAGAAAAGAATTATAGAAATCTGCGACAAATACGGATTCGAGATCAACACCAAAAAGAAGATCTATGATATGTCCGTTTCTGAAAAGCAGACAGTTGAGATTGTTAAGGTTCTTTACAGGGGAGCTGATATTCTGATATTGGATGAACCCACAGCCGTATTGACTCCTCAGGAAACTGAGAAACTTTTTAATGTCATGCGCAACATGAAAAAAGATGGAAAATCCATAGTTATTATTACTCACAAGCTAAACGAAGTGCAGAGCATATCTGACAGAGTTGCAGTTCTGCGCCATGGTGAATTCATAAGCGACATGAAGACCAGTAGTACCAACGCTCAGGAAATGACAGACATGATGGTAGGCCATTCAGTTTCTCTTAACATTGAAAGACCCGAGCCTGTTGAGCCCAAGCCTCGTATTGTAGTTGAGAATCTAACTGTTGTTGATGAAGATGGACTTGTTAAGCTTGACGATGTATCTTTTACCGCCAATACCGGAGAGATACTGGGAATCGCAGGAATATCCGGATGTGGACAAAAAGAGCTGCTTAGGGCCATTGCAGGTCTTGAGATGATTGAAAATGGAAGCATCACATATATCCACCAGGACGGAAGAACAGAGGAACTTCTTGGCAAATCTCCAAGGGAAATCTCTGATCTTGGCGTAAAGCTGTCATTTGTTCCAGAAGACAGGCTTGGAATGGGACTTGTTGGAAATATGAACCTTGCAGATAACATGATGCTCAGATCCTATAGAAGCGGTAAGTCCAGATTTTTTACAGAGAAAAAAGAGCCTAGAAAACTTGCAGAAAAGGTTGTATCAAAGCTTCAGGTGGCAACCCCTAGTATCGATACTCCAGTGCGCCTTTTGTCCGGCGGAAATGTACAGAAAATCCTTGTTGGAAGAGAAATTTCCTCAAGGCCAAAGGTTCTTTTGACTGCGTATGCGGTAAGAGGCCTTGATATCAGTTCTTCCTACCAGATATACGACCTTATCAATCAGCAAAAGAAACGCGGAGCAGCAGTAATCTTTGTTGGCGAAGATCTGGATGTTCTTGTTGAGCTCTGCGACAGGATTCTTGTACTCTGCGATGGCAAGGTTACAGGAATTGTAGATGGCAAAAATGCCGATAAATATACCTTGGGGTCAATGATGACCAAGAAAGGAGAGGCTTCATAATGGCACAGATAGTAAAAGAGCCTCGTTTTCACATTGTAAAAAGAGCTGACATCAGCAGCAAAAAGGCTTGGGCCATTAGAATAATCGCAATTCTGGCAGCACTTGTTATATGCGCGCTGATCACTATGATATGCACAGGCGATAACCCTATTTCAATATTTACAACAATCTGCAAGGGCGCATTTGGCACCCAGAGAAAGAGCTGGATCACACTTCAGTACGTTGCTATTCTTCTTATCATTTCACTGGCACTTACACCTGCATTTAAAATGCAGTTCTGGAATGTCGGCGGCGAAGGACAGGTCCTCATGGGAGGTCTTGCTGCGGCGGCATGTATGATCACTTTGTCAGACACGCTTCCAAATGCAGTTGTAATTATCCTTATGATCGTATCTTCTATACTTGCAGGCGCTCTTTGGGGCGTAATCCCGGCTTTCTTTAAAGCTATGTGGAACACCAATGAAACACTTTCAACACTTATGATGAACTATATTGCGACACAGCTTGTGGCGTATTTTACCATAGTCTGGGAAGTTCCTAAGGGATCAGGAAAAATCGGTATCATTAACCAGAATTCAAACATAGGTTGGCTTCCTAACGTTGGTAATAAATATCTTTTAAGTATTATTGCAGCCGTTATAGTCACTATTGGAATGTATATTTATCTGAAATTTACCAAGCACGGATATGAGATAGAAGTTGTTGGCGAAAGCCAGAACACAGCCAGATACGTAGGAATAAATGTTGGAAAGGTTATGATCAGGACCATGTTTTTATCTGGTGCAATCTGCGGCTTGGCAGGACTCCTACTGGTTGGAGGTATCAACCATACAATAACCACAACTATTTCAGACGGACAGGGCTTTACAGGCGTTATGGTTTCATGGCTTGCCAAGTTTAACCCCGTTGCCATGATCTTCACCAGCCTTCTCATCATCTTCATGGACAGAGGCGCCAGCGAGATATCCACTGTATTTGAGCTTAATCAGAGCTTTGCAGATATTCTTACTGGAATCATCCTGTTCTTTATAATTGGATGTGAGTTTTTTATCAGATATAAGATTCTTGTACGCAAAGATCTTGGGAAGGAGAACGCATAATGTTTAGTTTGGTTGCATTTATACCAAGAGCTGTACAGCAGGGCGTTCCTCTGCTTTTTGGAAGTACAGGTGAGACAATTACAGAAAAATCAGGAAATTTGAACCTTGGAATCCCAGGTGTTATGTATGTTGGTGCAATAAGCGGTGTTATAGGATCTTTTTTCTATGAACAGGCAGCTGGTGGGCAGCTCAATGGCTTCCTGGCAGTCTTTATACCTCTTATCTGCGCGCTTGTAGGCTCCTTTTTAATGGGGCTCTTATACAGTTTTCTGACAGTAAGCTTAAGGGCCAATCAGAATGTTACAGGCCTTGCCATGACTACCTTTGGTATAGGCTTTGGTAACTTTTTTGGCGGATCACTAATAAAGCTGGCTGGTGCTGACGTTCCATCTATTTCACTGTCAGCCACATCAGCATATTTTAGCAGGACTCTGCCTTTTGCATCCACAACAGGCTGGTTTGGCAAGGTTTTCTTTTCCTACGGATTTCTGGCATACGTTGCCATTATCATCGCGCTAATTTGTGCCTATGTCCTTAAAAAGACAAGAGTAGGCCTTCACCTTCGTGCTGTAGGCGAAGATCCTGCTGCGGCGGATGCAGCTGGGATCAATGTTAAAAGATATAAATATGTCTCAACATGTCTTGGCTGTATGATTGCTGGACTTGGTGGTTTATACTATGTAATGGATTATGCATGCGGCGTATGGTCCAATGATGCCTTTGGAGACAGAGGATGGCTTGCTATTGCCCTGGTTATCTTTACAGTATGGAAGCCTGATGTGAGCGTTTTATCCTCAATTCTTTTTGGAGGACTGTATATTTTATATTTGTACCTTCCATCGGGAACACACACTGAGTATAAAGAGCTTTATAAGATGATTCCTTATATCGTAACTCTTGTGGTTCTTGTCTTTACCAGTATGAGAAATAAAAAGGAAGATCAGCCTCCAAAGAGCCTTGGAACTAACTATTTCCGCGAAGAAAGATAAAGTAAAAAGAAGGTGCAAAAATGAATTTTCTTGAAGAGAGAATTATCAAAGACGGCGTTGTAAAAGAAGGCAACATCTTAAAGGTAGACAGCTTTTTAAACCATCAGTTGGATGTAGAGCTTTTTGATCAGATGGGCGCTGAATGGGCAAAGAGATTTGATGGAGTTGAGATAAACAAGATCCTTACTATAGAGGCTTCAGGTATAGGTATTGCCTGCGTTGCAGCAAGACATTTTAACGTTCCTGTGGTCTTTGCAAAAAAATCCCAGAGCGTCAACCTTGATGGGGAAATGTATACAGCAGACGTTGAGTCTTTTACCCATAAAAACAAGAATCATGTGATTGTATCCAAAAAGTTCCTGAATGAAAATGACAAGGTCCTTATTATTGATGATTTCCTGGCAAACGGATGCGCATTGCAGGGACTGATCTCAATAATAAATAGTGCAGGAGCCACAGTGGCAGGCATTGGAATAGCTATAGAAAAGGGCTTCCAGCCAGGTGGACAGATTATCAGAAACCTGGGCTACAAGCTTGAATCCCTTGCAATAGTTGATGGAATGGATCCTGCAACAGGGAAGATTATTTTTAGAAGTTGAATTAGTGCTGATTCCAGTGTGAATCAGCAGTAGGTATAGGCCAGTACTCTGGAAATTCCCAGACTACTGGTCTATTGTTTTTGTGGTATATTTATTTAATGAACGCTAGAGGAGAAAATGCATTGTAAATATTGTGCGATTACACGAAGTAGCTAATTAACTCCAGAGGAAAACAATATGAGCTTATATACAAAAATCAACGGAATAAACAAAGACGTATCCAGGATATTTCTCGGAACAGGCTTTTTGCCTAATCTGGAAGACTATGACGCCTGGCTTACAGGAATACTTGATACAGGTGTTAATGCAATAGACACCGCGAGAATCTACCCGGATTCTGAGAAAACCATAGGAAAATGGCTGGATAAGACAGGAGTCCGGGACAAAGTTGTCCTCCTTAGTAAGTGCGGCCACCCTGACGGCGCCACAAAAAGAGTCAATCATGAAGCCATGATGTCAGACCTGCAGAAATCTTTAGAGGAACTGCGGGTAGATTACATAGACATATATATTCTCCATAGAGATGATCCTACTACAGAAGTTGCAGAAATAGTTGAAACCTTCAATGAGATGAAAGAAAGGGGCAGCATTGGCGTTTTTGGGGGCTCTAACTGGACTTATAAGAGAATACAAGAGGCCAACGAGTATGCCTACAAAAAGAACCTTGCCCCATTTTCCGTTTCAAGCCCGGGCTTTAGTCTTGCAGACCAGTTGGGAGATGTGTGGGATGATACTTGTGTAACACTCACAGGCCAAAGAGGACAGCAGGACAGGAAATGGTATCAGAATAGCCAAATGCCCGTAATAGCATATTCCTCCCTGGCTCATGGCATGTTTTCAGGCAAGATGAAGAGCACCGACATGGATCATGCCAATGACTTCCTGGATATGTTTGCTCTAAGGGGATATGCTTTTCCGGAGAACTTTGAAAGGCTAAGGCGCTGCGAACTTTTGGCAAAAGAAAAACAGGCTACCGTTTCTCAGATTGCCCTGGCGTGGATATTCAGGCAATCTATGAATATGTTTGCTGTTGTCAGCACTAGCAGCACAGATAGAATGAAAAAGAATATAGAAGCCCTGGAAATTCCTTTATCTGACCAGGAGTGTGAGTTTTTGAATTTGGAAAGAAATATTGAAAAATAAGTAACGAGAGAGGAACTTAATATGTATAGTGTTGAGGTAGTCAGTAAAGAGCGTTTTTTGCTTGGGGAAGGACCATGCTACGATCCTAGATTTAATAGATTATCATGGGTAGATATTGAAAATGAACTACCCTCACCGACTCCACGTCGGAAAGGGTTTCTGTTATGCCGCATGGCGGCATGAACCTGCAGGATGCTCTACGCACACTGCAGAACAGGGCATGTCCACTATGCCTCTATCCCATTGGCTTACCTTTGGGAATACTTTCCTTAAGATGTTTGCAGCTCCATTTATGTCTGCATTTGTTATTGTACCATCGTAGTGTCTGTAAAGTCCTCTCTGTATCCTCTTTCCTGAGAAAAAGTAGTTTCCTGAACTGTTCTTTTTATACACAGGGATATAGTCTTTTGCAAGAAAGTCTGCCTTTGATGTGTAGCTTTCTTCCGTGAGAACAAACT
>NZ_AUKA01000032.1:0-7374 GCF_000424505.1 Butyrivibrio sp. XBB1001
GTTGTAAAAAGGTCGTCTGTACCTTTTACAAGAGCTGTTACAAAAAGCAGTACCGGTCCGAGAAACGCGCCAAGCTGATCCAGAAACTCCTGATAGGCAAAGCCTTTTCCGGTTCCGATCTCGCTAGCCGCAAAGCTTACCAATGTGTTTTTGGCAGGCTTTTTTATCGCTTTTCCGATACGCTCCAGGATCACAAGACCGCAGGCCCAAATCCAGCCATGTTCAGGTACGAGTGCCAGTGCAGGAATCGCCAGAGCCTGTATTACATAGCCTGTGATAACAAATGTCCAGTATTTCTTCGTTTTATCTGCTATAAATCCGGATATGAGCCTTAGTGAATACCCGCACAATTCTCCTATACCGGACACAAATCCGATGGTTGCAGCGGATGCCCCTGCGAGGTTCAGATATTCGCCCAATATGCTTCTGGCGCCTTCATGAGTCATGTCCGAAAACAGACTTACGATTCCCATCAGGGTTATAAATATTATGGCGCCAGACAAAACCTTTTTTTTATCCATGTTCTACTCCACTAATCCCGATTTGCTTATTTCATTATCCTGTAAATATTCATATCTTCTTCAAATAAAAATACTTACTGAGCTTCTACGACATATTTTGCAAGTTCGAGTGCCATTCTGAAATGCCCCACATCATGCTGCCCCTTATCTCCGTCTGCCTCGAAACGGGAATCCCATTCGGGAGCATCAAGAAGATCTCCGCTCGTAAAAAATACATACAGATCAAGGTTTCTGAAAATACACATTGCCTGAACTCCTGCGCTTTCCATCTCTACCGAGATACATCCGTCTGCCCTGCGTTTTTCGAAATTATTCCTTGTCTCGCGGTAGAAAGAATCTGTTGTCCAGGTTTGTCCGAGAGCATAAGGAATCTTATTCTCCGACATGAACTTTTCAACTATTTTACTGTTCGGAATATCTATATAATCTGATGCCGGAGCATAACGATAGGATGTTCCTTCATCCCTGTAAGCGGCTGTAGGAACCATTACCTTTCCGTGCGCTATCTCTTTGTTGAGGCATCCCGCTCCTCCAAACAGAACATATTTATAACAATCAAGTTCTACCGTTGAGTCTTCTATGAGAGCAGAGGTTATCGGTGCACCTACAAATGTTCTGAAGAATGCAATTCTCTTATTATCGCTTTCTATCAGGTAGATTGGTGTTTTACCTGAAGCTGACCAGAGATCAGCAATTTCCTCTGATGCATAATTATCAGCCACATATTTCTCAATCTCATGAGAAAATGTAACTATACATACGTCCACCTTCACGGCATCCGGCTTTTTTATCAGATTTATTATTGCTTCCGACTTGTTGTCAAAGGTCTCTGTTATCATCCTACTGTCCTCATTTTTAAATTGATCACCAGTTTTACGTGTAGAATTATAGTTGGTTTTATTTCAGAAATAACAAGCCATCCAGACGGCAGCATTCTATGAATCGACTCGTGGCTGCTCAGTTGCCTGTGTCTGAACTCCCCTTTGCATACGACTCATATGTTTCATTTATCCACACTGTGAAATCCTTATAGATTTCCGAAAACTCTTTTCCATAGACAGTTTTTGACATGGTCATGAGATTTTTATCAAGATTATCCATAAAGGTGTCTATGCCATAAGTCTCTACAAGATATTCTATTATACAGCCCGCCTCAATATAGGAACAGTCATCTGCATGCATATACTGCTGCATATCATCAGTCCTTGTATCCCAGGAGGTTTTAATATTTTGGTATTCCTGACCAATAAATGCGCCATTTGCATAGCATAAACCATTGTAATGATAAATATTCTTGAGCTTGATGACGTTTTCCTCAGCATCCCAAAAATCAGAATTTTTGAGGTCTTCAAGATATTCCTCAGGCGCCCCATAATTACTCTTTTTACACATTCTGTTCTCGCAGACGAGCATTGATATATACTCAGCAATTCCTTCCGAACAAAAGTACGAATCCGGATGCACCTTAGTATATACAAAAGTAAGGTAATGCACATATTCATGAAGCAGCGCACATTCAGCCTGTTTCCAGTCGCCAAATAGTTTTATGAAATGGCTTACCGGGTGGCAATATGCACCGGCATAAGCTGAAGCCTCCGCTTTATTGCAAAAATCCGTATAGATTTCGACTGGCTGAACTTCTTCACTAATATAGTCTTCTAAAGCTTTTCTAGCATCTGCAAAGTCCTGGTCAACCATACCAAGTACTTCTTCTAAGCCTGCAAAAAAAGCTTCTTCGCCCATAAGTTCAATATCATCTGCTGCAAGATACCATACAGTAGACTTTGTCCTAACAACATAAGGATATGTTGCTCTTTTACCAGAATCTTTTGAATCATTTTCTTCTATTGCAAAACCTGCCACAAGACTTCCTGTGCCGATAATTTCCACATACCCATCATCTGTAATCTCGTTTCCTATCGGGGACTCTGAATCAGTAGTATTAGCACATCCCGCCATACTAATAGCAGCCGCCATAATAATTCCAAGATATCGCAGTTTTCTAATCTTCATTGTCATTCCTTTCAAGTCTGCTTCAATTCAATCCTAATTGATGATCAGTTCACTTTAACTTCCAATAGGACTTACTTGTCAAGACTCATTAACCATTTTCCCCGTCATATGTTCAGGAGAAAACTCCAGACATTGAACTCTTGGAAATGCATTATTAAGTTCTTTCTCCAGATACTCTGCATCATCAGTAAACTTCCTGGTCAGCGCAGTACATATATCTCTTGCCTTATCTTCATTTTCAACAAGGCAGATTCTGCCAAAAAGAATGACACTTTTTATATTAAGAGCCCAATCGCCTTTCTTCCGATAGCCCTCGTCATATACACAGTAACTGGCTTTATCGCAGGCTTTTATAGAGTCAATCTTATGTCCCTCTTTAGCTCCATGAAAGTAGATCTTTCCATCCTCTTCACAATACCAATGGTCTATTGGAATTCCATAAGGGTACCCATCATCTCCTATCAGTGAAAGAACGCCTCTTTTTGTATTCTTCAAAACCTCAATGCACTCTGCATCAGAAATCTGCTGCTTAAATCTTCTCATTTTCCTAAACATCGTAAACGCCTCACTCTTTTCCTAAATTCTTCAGTCCTGTTATTCCAATTACAATCTTAATTCTGACTCTCATATCCAATCCCCATTTTATACGATGTACTCCGCAAGCGCCAAGGCTATATTGAAATGCCCTGCATCATGCTGTCCGCCATCATCATTATCTTTGTTTCGCTCATCCCACTCAGGAGCATCAAGCAGATCTCCGCTTGTAAAGAATGGATACAACTCCAGTCCCCGGAAATCGCAAACTGCCTGCACCGCAGCACATTCCATTTCTACAGAAATACACCCATCTGCTTTGTGCTTTTCAAATTTCACAGGATTGATGATTGCCGGAGATTTATTATCAAATGAATCTGTTATCATGTACTGCTTCCTCCCTTCTCCACACGCCCTTGTCACTTAGGCCGCCTCATCACTCAAATATATTTGCCATTATGATCTCATCCCTATATGTGCCATCCTTTAGCTTGAATGCTCTAGGATTCATCCCATATTCCTGAAATCCCATCTTCTTGTACATGTGCCTTGCTCTGTCGTTATCGCTATAAACTCCAAGTTCTACCTGCTCAAAACCATTTGCCTTTGCCTGGTCCAAGGCAATCTTCATCATGAAGCTTCCAAGCCCCATTCCAGTATACTTCTGTCGGATTGACATTCCAAGATATGCCCGATGAAGATATTTAATATGTGGTCTTATGAGAGTTACGCCTAGATCTCCAATGAGTTCATCTCCAATATAAGCGCTTACCATGAAGTCCCTGTCGCTTTCAGCAATACTTCCAAGAATCTCTGTGATCTTCTCAAGGCTAAACTGACCATCTTCGGGTTCTCTTGCCATGAAATGAGTCTCTGCAGAAGTTGCTTCCCTATGAAGCTTAACTTTCATAGCATCCTCAGGACCTGCACTCCTAATAGTAATCTCTCTCCCATCAGGTAAAATGTATTTGCGCTCCTCTATTCTCATATCCACCTCCGAAAAAATAAGCCCCATCAAACTCTCGCTTGATGAGGCCTTAAATACTATATCAGTTATAAAGCACTATCTATGCCTTACAATTTGACTTATCCTCATCATGCATATCAAAAACAGACCCCTGAATCATATCCACGGATGTTGTAATGACCTTATACATTGTGACGAGCATAAGTCTTTCCATAACGTCTCTCTTTCTGAAAAATATTAGTCGTAAGTATAATTGACTGACAAATTGATGTCAATACAATTTTTCTCTGATTTCAACGCTCATCCGTCAAAAAATGCTTAACCACATTTACAGGATGCAGCAATTCTGTTCTGAAAAACTCCGGATAAAACTTAACCGGATCATCAGGTGCAATCCACTTAAGAAACTCTTCATGCTCATCCTCGGTAAAACTGTTACACTCCGGCTCAAAGTCCTCAGGTACTTTCATGTAAAAGAAGAAAGATATCTCATATATCAGCTTTCCGAGATTAGACTCTGCGTCCCCATAAAAATAGTTTTCATTTATGAATCCAAGCCTGTCCACTTCCATGCGGACACCGGTCTCTTCATATACTTCTCGGATTACCGCTTCCTCAGCAGTTTCTCCGAACTTAATTCTGCCGCCTACAGAATACAAATACTCCGGTCTGATATTATTCCCGACCATTAGGAATTTTCCATCCTTAAGAATGATTGCTCCTACTCTGATGTTTATAAGTCCATTGTCACATGGCACTGTCATGTCCATACTCATATCCAAACACTCCCTCCAACAAACATATTTCAACTATATCAAAAAGAAGCGCTGTTTAACAGTATTATTACTGCCAAACAACGCCCTTTCTTAAGCGATTATATTCCGGTTTTCCTTACTATAGATATATTACTTTGGTAGTCTAAACCCTTATATTGGCTCATATACTGTTCCCTTAAATAACTGGTACAATATCGGATACCACTTATCATCATCAACATAGTTGCATACCGGACAATACGCATGAGTAGAAAACAGCTCTGTTATTATACTTAAAACAAATAGGATTAGCGAAATAATTGCCAAGTATTTATACAGGAAGTGTTTGTTCTGCTTTTTTACCGAAATAGCAAACACTGCAAGTGCCGCAAGACTCATAATAACTGGTGGTTCGACTTCGGCATAATCTATATGATGCGCTGCAATCTGATACGCGGTCCAATGTATATATATAAATGAAATGCAGATAAGCGCGGCAGTTCCCACTATAAGAATAATAGTAGCTATAACCCTTTTATAAACCATTTTCACATACTTCCTTCTTTTTGATTATTGTTAGTCAATTATGCTGAAATTCAAAGGTTTTTATCCGGAGATATCGCCGTACAACTCCCGCTGAATTCTTGCTGCCTCCTCGGAAAATGAAATCGTATGCCAATAATCCTTGACAGCAATCTCAATCACCTTTATTGGCTTTACCGGTGTTCTGGAAAGCCATTCCCATTCATCGACAAGTTCAAAGGAATCCGACGGCAGAACATATACATAGCCTTTTCCGTTTGGATTAATGGCCCCGTAGCGCAGGTAGCTTTTGATCCCGTCAGAATCAAATGATAATTTTCCCTCAGGACAGTCCGGGTAGAAGCGAAACGGCAGTGCAAAAGGAATTACTTCCTCCATCGTTGCTGCCGCGTAAATCCCCATTTGGGCTTCAGCCTCACATTGTCCGTTCGCCTGTCGCGGCATCAGGATGTCAAATAAATACTGGCTGCCGTGGTATACCACCTTCGGTTTCTCCTTCATAGACAACCTCCACACTTTGCTTTGATTCTTCGCTCGTTAAACCTGAAAGATACTATCTCTTAACGGCAAAATTCATAATCCCGTTGATGGTATGAATCACAAAAAATGGAACCGCCGTTCCTGCCAACAGGTAATTTCCCTGCCAAAGTCCTAAAAACAAATAGTACAACGGAACAACGGCAAACTGAGTGATTATGATCAGCCATCCATACTGGTAACCCATATAGTACAGTATCCATCCAATAAAGTTGATCAGGATCATCAGAATCATAAGAAAAAGAAATATCTTTTCTTTTGTTGTTTCTTTCGGAATAAGTTTAACATCATCCCTTACAATCAACATCAGCAGAATCATAGACAAAATACCAAATATTCCCTGTACTGTACCAATCCATTTGATCTCATTCGACATATTCATGATTGGATTTGATGCAGGTTTTATCAATGGCATAACGATATATGGAATCTCTTGTATCACAAATGCTGCTATACCTATAAACGATATTCCCAAGTAATAGTTCTTGAACAAATGTAAAAACTTTATCATATTACCCGTCCTCGTTAAACTGAAAGTTATATTTTTAATGCCCTTCTATGTTGTCTGGAAAAGGCGCATCACCATATACTGTAATGATAAAGCTCCCATCTGTCTTTTCCAGCTCACGATACTCGTATTTTGCATCAAATATGCGGTCCACTTCATCTTCAGCCATGTCTGATTTGAATGTGACCTTTTCCCTATCATCTTTTCCGACAACTTATGGATTATCATACCTTTTTTCAGACAAAAATAAAATAGCTCCGGACATCAACTAATCAAATCTTGATTCCAGAGCTATTACAATCATGCCTCCGTATTACCACTTAAATACTGCAAGCCTGTTGTTGATGTTCTTGCCCACAATAGCAAAGAGTCTTCAGCGTATTGAATATTTCTTCATCTCTTCGTTATAGTTCGTCTCGGACACAAGGCTCATCCTTGGTTCAAGGGCAAGATATTGATCCATCCGTGTGGCACTCGACTTCAGAGTACAGTTTGTGAAGGACTTGCCCGCTCCAAATACCGATATATTCATACTTTGGACTCCATGAACTACCCTCACCGACTCCACGTTGGAAAGGGTTTCTGTTATGCCGCATGGCGGCATGAACCTGCAGGATGCTCTACGCACCCTGCAGAACAGGGCATGTCCACTATGCCTCTATCCCATTGGCTTACCTTTGGGAATACTTTTCTTAAGATGTTTGCAGCTCCATTTATGTCTGCATTTGTTATTGTACCATCGTAGTGCCTGTAAAGTCCTCTCTGTATCCTCTTGCCTGAAAAAGCGAAGTTCTCTTTCGCATTCTTTTTATACACAGGGATATAGTCTTTTGCAAGAAAGTCTGCCTTTGATGTGTAGCTTTCTTCCGTGAGAACAAACTTTATACCATATTCAGCAAGTTTGTATCTGAGCATGTCTGCAAATATCAGCATTGGTATCTGCACAAAGTTCTGGTTATTGACATGTCCTATACCTATTTCCTGTTTCTGGTATGT
>NZ_AUKA01000033.1:0-6927 GCF_000424505.1 Butyrivibrio sp. XBB1001
TTGGGGAGTATGACGATCCTGAGCAGGTGGTGGAGGTTATGCAAAAGGTGCCGCTTAGGTCTTTTTCTGTAAGGCTGAGTGGGTACAGGCCTTTCAGAGATATGTTTTTTGCTGAGTTTGAAGAAAACGAGAGCCTGAAAGAGTATGCGAAAAGGCTTAGGAAAGCTCTTTTGGAAGAAGAGATTTCTTTTGACAGAAAGAAGTTCATGCCGCATGTGACGCTGATCCGGAGAGCAGACTGCACTAAGGGCAAAGCTTTTTTGCCAGAGTTTCAGGAAAGTGACGCTATGAGAGTCAATGGCATTTCTCTCATGAAGTCTGAGCAGGGGAGGCATGGAGTGGTATATACGGAAATTGGGTATGCCAGGGCATTGTGAGGCTGAAATGTATCTAAATAAAAAAATAGCATCTCTGGGCTCTGGTGAAACGTCGTCACCTTTGCTGTGGATGCTATTTTTTTACTTAACAACTGTTTCGCTACAAATTGGACAAAAGGGCCGCGCACTAATAGCTTAGTGCGACAGCCCCCCTTAAAGTCTTATCTATAACTGTATTGAATCAATTTGTTCACTTCATGAACCCCATCTGCGTCAATATCAAATACATACCATGCATTACCGCTGCCGCTTGCAGGAACTTCAAATGTGTCCACAAGAACGCTTCCCTTGTATGCGTTGACGATTGCTCCTGATTCTGCTATCACAGGTTTGCCGCTGAAGTTATAAACAACATACTTAAGCGTTTTTCCATTATAATATTCGTTGTCGATATCTATAGTTATAGTTTCCGGTCCTAATCCGCGTGTATTATCAACATCTAAAGTTGCTACAACTTCGCCGCTGCTGCTAAGTTTTTTCTTTCCGTGGTAAACACTGGCGACCTTTCCACCATCCTCCCCATAAATATCCAGATGCGAATCCAGATCTTTGGGCGTAGGATTCCATGTGAGTACTATTCTGTACTGTCCTTCAGGAAGCACCGGTGAAATAGCCATTACTACAGTTTCTATTGATTCCTGCTCCACTGCGGTAACGTTAAAGTATCCGGTAATGAAACCATCGATTGATACTTCTGCAGTGTAATCTCCTTCCTTTACAGCAAACTGTACATCTCCATTTTCAGTTGAGACTGCTTCTGCAATGAAGTCACCTTCCTGATTGTCTTTACCTTCACGAAGCCTTACAACAGCACCTTCAATTGAAGATCCGCTTACAGCATTTATGACATGTCCATAGATTGCGAGAATAGGTGCTTCAGCCTCTTCTGAATACTTTGTCAGCACATAGTCATTTATCTGCGCGGAGGAATCTACTGTAACATCCGGATTATCCCAGGGAGCAACTACGTTGAATCCGAAAGATACAGATTCTCCTGCCGGAATATTCTGATTATAACCTGCATTCTTTATAACATATCTTCCGTTCTCATGCTGTTCGATAATGCCGTTCCATATCTGTGTGATTTCGTTGGCAAAAACAAATTCAAGTCCCCAGTCCTCAATAGTCTTGTCAGTATTGTTCGTGATAGTTACCTGGCCTGTGAAGCCTGTCCCCCAGTCTGCTATAACTTCGTAAGTGACTGTGTAGTCTTCTTGTTGTGTATCTGTCTTGGCATTCAGGTTTTTAAAATCAGTGGGCTCGCCATTAAAAGCTGTACCAACGCTGAACCCAAAGAATACAGATCCGCCAACCGGAATATCCTGATTCCAGCCGCAGTTATTAATAACAAACACGCCGTTTTCATGGCTTTCTACAACGCCGTTCCAGATTGTTGTAAAATCTGGAGCGTCATAGGCCATGCTCAGTTTCCAATCTTCGATAACCCTATCGCTCGTATTCTCGATAGTAACACCTGCATTGTATCCATCTCCCCAATCTTCAAGGAGAGCAAATGTAACCTTGTATCCGGGATCTGCAGATTCTTCTGCTGCAACAGCTTCTTCTGCTACAACAGGCTCTTCAGGGAAAACTTCTGTCTCTTCTTCGGGCGCTTCTGGCAACACGTATGTTACTTCAGGCTCCTCAGCTGGAACGATAGTTGTGTCCTCCCCATCAGAGGTGATTGTTGCGTCCTCCTCATCAGAATCGATAGTTGTGTTCTCCTCATTGGGGGCGATTGTTACATACTCTTCATCGGGCAATTCTTCAGCAAAAGAATTGAATGAGATCATGTTAAAAGACATTGCTACTACTAATAACGACGAAACCAAAACGCTCTTTTTCTTGAACATAATATACCCCTTTTACAATACTTAATTGTCAGTTCAGGCAGTATCACAGCGCCGGCAGAAGTGATATCACCAAAAAGAAGTATATCAATAATATATTTGATATGCAATTGGTAGTAATAAAAAATACGTATTTTCGTGATTTTCGTAATTTCAACCAATTCATTATTTTTCCTTTCTGCTTTTAATTCGAACAACTGCCTATTACCGTTTAATTCTTTTCCACAGTTTCCTTTACTGTTCTCATGATTGTGCTATCATGTCTCTTGATATAGGTAATCTTAGCAATATTGTATAATTAAATTTGCTTGATAGAATAATTTGATACTATTCCGGAGCAGCTTGACAAAGTTCGCCCGGGGTGTGACTAGGGGACGGAGTTTACGGTCCATTTTTTAGAGGAGGATTTACTATGTTAGAAGTAGGAACAAAGGCACCAGATTTTGAACTTCCTGATCAGAATGGGGAAATGCATTCCCTTAAGGACTACAGAGGCAGGAAGGTTATTCTGTATTTTTATCCCAAGGATAATACTTCCGGCTGTACCAAGCAGGCATGCGGCTTTTCAGAGAGATACCCTCAATTTACCGAAAAAGGTGCAGTTGTTCTTGGAGTAAGCAAGGACACAGTGGCATCACACAAAAAGTTTGAAAAAAACTACGGACTTGCTTTCACTCTGCTTGCTGATCCTGAGCGCAAGGTGATAGAAGCCTACGATGTTTGGAAAGAAAAGAAAAACTATGGAAAAACATCCATGGGCGTAGTCAGAACGACATATCTGATTGATGAAGAGGGCATGATCATCAGAGCAAATGATAAGGTCAAAGCCGCAGATGATGCCGAGAAGATGCTGGGTGAATTGTCATGAGGATCATTTTATCTCCTGCAAAGAAAATGAACATCGATACTGATACTCTTGAGCACCAAGGATTACCGGTCTTTTTGAATCAAACCAAAGAAATCCTTGATTGGCTTAGAATGCAGTCATATGCGGATTTGCAGAGGCTATGGAATTGTAATGACAAGATTGCGGAGCAGAATTTTAAGCGCGTTAAAGAAATGGACATTTATAAAAGGCTGACTCCGGCGATCATTTCTTACGAGGGAATTGCATTTCAGTATATGGCTCCGTCTGTTTTTGAGGACAGTTCTTTTGACTATGTTCAGGAACATCTGAGAATTCTGTCAGGATTTTACGGAGTATTAAAACCTATGGACGGGGTAACACCCTATAGGCTTGAAATGCAGGCAAAAGCAGTAATAAATGGGGCCAAGGACTTATATGAATTTTGGGGTTCTTCCCTGTATAAAGAGGTAAGGGACGATTCTGGAGTAATAGTAAATCTTGCTTCCAAGGAATACTCTAAATGCATAGAGAAGTATCTAACACCCGAAGATCACTATGTAACAGTTGTTTTTGGCGAGATGGAAAAGGGTAAATTTGTTACCAAAGGAACGTATGCAAAAATGGCTAGAGGTGAAATGGTCAGGTATATGGCAGAGCATCAGATAGAGAACCAGGATGACATAAGATCTTTTGACAGGCTAGGCTATGTTTACAGAGAAGATCTTTCCAATGCCACACAGATAGTGTTTGAATTGGTACACTAAATGGAACACCTTGAAAGATTGTAACTGTTGGCATGAAGTTCTGACACAGTATCAAAAATATAACGAAAAAGAACCTGCCGAAGAAGTTAATTCCTCGACAGGTTTTCTTTATGGAAAAATCTACGGCTAAACTAATGGAGTATAAGAGAAGAAATTTTTCACTGACATTTTTAAAATTCATCTCGTATAATTGAGGATGAGTTATTTAACTTATACTTAGTAAATTCGCCGGAGGAACGAGATTCATGAAATTTGCTATGTTACTGTGGAGTTTTGGATTTTTTGAATAACTGACATATCTTTTAAATAACAGAATCAATGTAGCAAAGGAGATTATAGATATGGAATTTAATAAAGTTATTCAGAAGAGAGAGTCTGTTCGTAAGTACAGCGATACAAAGCCAACAGAAGATCAAGTGAAATATATTCTAGAAGCAGGGCGCTTAGCACCAACAGCTTTTAATAAACAACCACAACGAGTGTATATACTAAAAAGTGGAGAAGCTCTTCAGAGGATGGACAGTGTTCATCCATGCCGTTATGGAGCACCGATGGTAATTCTAGTATGTTCTGATAAAAATGCTGCAAGTAATTTTCAGGGTGGAAATAGCTATTTGACAGATGGTGTTATTGCAGCAACACATATGATGTTGGCAGCAACAGATATAGGATTGGATACATGTTGGGCTGGAGTGAATGATGTTCTTAAAACACAGAAGGTTTTTGACCTGCCAGAAAACATCTATCCTATTTGTTTCCTGGATTTGGGATTTCGCGCTAGCGATTTCAAAGGTGTATCTAGCGATAAAAAAAGAAATCCAATTGATTCAATGGTAACTATTTTATAATGGATGTAGCGGTTGCTGATTCTAAGGTTAGACCTTATACAAAAATCAGAAGCTGCCTGGATTATGAGGTTTGATAATAAGCTCTGAGGTGAGAAAATGATGAAGATTGAGCACGTAGCTATGTATGTGAATAACCTGGATACTGTCAGAGATTTCTTTGTGAAATACCTGGGGGGTAAGTCCAATGATGGTTATCACAACGTGAATACAGATTTCAGATCTTTCTTTATCTCTTTTGACGATGGAGCAAGGCTTGAACTGATGAATAAGCCTGGACTTGTTGATGCTGAGAAGCAGCTTACCAGGACCGGGTATATTCATATTGCCTTTTCTGTTGGGAGCAAAGAGAAAGTTGATGAGCTGACTGATCGTCTTAAGAACGATGGCTTTGAAGTAGTCAGTGGTCCAAGGACTACCGGCGATGGATATTATGAGAGCTGCATTGTTGCAATTGAAGGGAATCAGATAGAGATTACAGAGTAATGTAAGCGGGGGGATAAATGATATGTGGCTTTTATTTGCGGTTCTTTCAGCAGTGTTTACAAAAGGAAAATGACGTATATGTATACGTTGATGAATCGGGAAGTATTACTAAGACAAATGTTAGTAATAATAGGTATTTTGTCATCGCAATGGTTTTTACTGATAATCCTATTGCAATCAGGAGATTATTTAAAAAGAAAATATCTCAGATGATTAAGAAAGACAGCAAGAAAAAAGAAACAATTATATTGAATAAAGAAATAAAAGGTTCGGAGCTATCTGAGAAAGAAAAAATAAAAATATATCATCATATATTAGCACATGGAAACGATAAGGTTGAACTAGGAGTAATTGTTCTTGATAACAACTATACTGAAGACAAGTTTATAGAAAACCATGCCAGGACATTTAACTATATGATACAGGTGTTTTTTGATAGCTGTTATAGAAATCATAGTAAATATATGCGTGGGGCAGGGAATATTAAGATTTTACTAGATGAGCAGAATGTTGCTACAGGTGCCAAATATGATTTGGAGGAGTATTTAAACCAGCAGCTAACCATCAGAAATCCGATATGTGATAAATTTACAGCAAATTATACGGATTCTAAGAATGAAAAACTTGTTCAGCTCGCTGATTTTATTGCAAATACCTTTTATAGGAATATAGAGAAGAAGGATCGGGATAGTGCGGAAACAGTGAAAATATGGATCAATAGCTTGTGCGGAGATGATGTTTTCGATTTTTCTGAAGCACACGACATAGAGTTAAACATGAATTGAGCTTTGACTAATTGATGCATAAGTGCTAATATCTTAGAAGCAAAGTAAATCGTTGCAAACCGCATGAGGATGTAAGGCAGATGTAAGCTGTCCGGTCCAGCGTTTTTGTTAGAGAGGCGTTCCAGATATGGGATGTCCTTTTGTTTTATAAAATTCGTGCGAGAAAACCCCTTCCGATGAAATCGGTTGTGGGATGAATCGCACTAGCTTTTCCTTTTGTATTTCCCTGTCTTAATGTATTTGCGTTTGTGTTATTCTGTTCGTTGCTCTTCAATGTATTTCTTAACAGTTTCAAGTGAAACACTTCCAGTAGTGGCACAAAAATAACTTGCGCTCCAGAATGGTGAATCTCCCCACAGATACTTTTCTATATGAGTCCTATATGTATTCCTTACTTCCTTGGATAATTGTGATTTTAACGAGTTGATGAGCTTCACAGGAGCAACATCAGGTGGCATGGAGATCAGCAGATGCATGTGATCGACATCTGTCTCTGCAGAAATGAGCTCGCTGTTCATGCGCCCGCAGAGGTAAGCAGCGTAATTCTTCATGAAATCACCAATCTCATCTGTGATCACTTCCTTTCTGTATTTTGTCACAAAGATCACATGGTATGTGAGTTTGTATACGGAATGTGAGCCTCTTATGTAGTCGTCAAGGTTTTCTGATCTTGATACTGATTTTGCTGCTGATTTCTGCATATAGTTTCCTCTATCCAAAAAGAACAAATGTTTGTGTGATTCTGAAAAATGTGCTATAATACTAACTATAGAATACTAATAAGGAATTTACAACCGTGTACAGAACAAGGCAATACAGGATAAGCAAAAACCACATACTCTATGACTATTGCAGGGATATCTGCAGATCATCAGCCATTCTGTACAACAGGGCAAATTTCATCTTAAGGCAGTATTCATCATCAGTAGATTCAATGGCTGTGTTCAAGCCTCTTTTCTCCAATCAGATGATG
>NZ_AUKA01000034.1:0-6057 GCF_000424505.1 Butyrivibrio sp. XBB1001
GTTGTAAAAAGGTCGTCTGTACCTTTTACAAGAGCTGTTACAAAAAGCAGTACCGGTCCGAGAAACGCGCCAAGCTGATCCAGAAACTCCTGATAGGCAAAGCCTTTTCCGGTTCCGATCTCGCTAGCCGCAAAGCTTACCAATGTGTTTTTGGCAGGCTTTTTTATCGCTTTTCCGATACGCTCCAGGATCACAAGACCGCAGGCCCAAATCCAGCCATGTTCAGGTACGAGTGCCAGTGCAGGAATCGCCAGAGCCTGTATTACATAGCCTGTGATAACAAATGTCCAGTATTTCTTCGTTTTATCTGCTATAAATCCGGATATGAGCCTTAGTGAATACCCGCACAATTCTCCTATACCGGACACAAATCCGATGGTTGCAGCGGATGCCCCTGCGAGGTTCAGATATTCGCCCAATATGCTTCTGGCGCCTTCATGAGTCATGTCCGAAAACAGACTTACGATTCCCATCAAGGTTATAAATATTATGGCGCCAGACAAAGCCCTTTTTTTATCCATGTTCTACTCCACTAATCCCGATTTGCTTATTTCATTATCCTAAAATTCAAAGTTTTATTATCGTCGCAAGTTTCTTTCCGCATAGAATTCCAAATATGCAGCAACAACAACTCAGTACCACATATAATCCGCCATTCATATATTGTTTCTTCTCAAACAAATTAAAAGCTTCAAGGGAAAATGTAGAGAATGTGGTAAAACCTCCACACACCCCTGTCTTCCAGAAAAGAATGGTATTATCAGATACACTTTCTCGGTTACTGGTAATTCCAACAACGAATCCAATTAGTATGGCACCGAGGATATTTGTAATCAGAGTTAATATCGGAAAATAAGTCTTAACAGGAATCAGACTTATTGCATATCGCGCTACTGCACCCAAGGCACCACCAAGTGCTACAAATAGAAAATTCATATCAACCTCTCTATTGTCATATATACTGAAAGATAATTGTTATATCAAATTCTGATTCTTCTACAAAATAATTACTAATGATTATATCCAATAAATAAGCGGCTTACAATCACTTTCATGTTTGCAAACCGCTATAAATACTGGATGTTCTCTCTTCCAAAATTCCATTTTCTTGATAATATTTTTGTTTTACGGAAAATGACACTCACATCATCTTCTGATCCGTAGCAATATAAAAGCGGTTTACAATCACTTTTATGACCGAAAACCGCGATAAATACTGAGTTTATACCACTTTTTCTTCTCTGAAAAATCCCATCTTCAGATTAAAATTTATCAAGAAAGTCTGTTCGAAGTGAAACTTAAACCAAGAATTATTTCGTAGGAATGACAATGCTGTCATGAGCCGCTCTGGCTCTGAGGTCGGCGGCTCATCATTTAACATTTTGACTGAAAAATTTAGGTTGTTTCCAATTCTTATTTTTTATAAACTGGGGTGATTTTAAGCAAATTGACATAGAATATTTATGATGTTAATATGTAACTAGAAAATAGTTGCAATGGATTTTAAAATGCCTAAAAAAGAAGATTTACTCAGAAAACTCCTCAGTAAGCCTACGCCAACTAATTTCACCACTCGCGAACTTGATGCCTTAATGAAAAAATGTGGATGTAAAAAGTTCGAAGGTGGCAGAGGCTCAGGAATAGGCTTTGTGCACGAAGCTACTAAACGTATCGTCCAGTTTGATGGTCCTCACCCAGGCAATGAATTATATCGTTATCAGATAAAGATGATCATCAAGTTTTTAGGAGAGGTAGGTGAATTATAATGATTAGTTCTTTAATGGAATATGAAGGATACCATGCCAAAATCGAATTTGATCAAGAAGATCAAATATTTGTTGGACATGTGCTTGGAATAAATGATTCTATTAACTTCCATGGCCAGTCTGTTCAGGAACTGACTATAGAATTCCATAATTCAGTGAACAATTATCTTGATTACTGTGTTCAGATTGGAAAAGAGCCAGAGCGCGAATTCAAGGGTTCCTTCAATGTCAGGATTAAACCAGAGCAGCACAAGAAGATCGCATTATACGCTGCTAATGAAGGAATTACCATCAACCAGTTTGTTTCTAGAGCAATTGATGATGAGTTATCATTGCTTGAAGGATGAATAATCACATTCGCAAAAAGCCTCAGCAATGCTGAATTTTCCGGCATGCTGAGGTGTTTTATGAGTAGTATTCTAGCAACTTCCTGTCTAGTGCTCTTATTTCTTCCTCAGAAGAAATCTCTTTTAACAAGGCTATCTTCTCGATTTCTTCCCTATCTATCCTCTGTTTCTCTATCAATTCCAAGGATTCCTCAGGCAAAGACACACCAAATATAGCGCCATACTCCTCGCGCACTGTATTACCAGATGAGTCTATGGCTAGCATTCTTAACCCTTACCTTTTCAAATACACTTGAATATCACAAAAACTGTTTACACTTATCAAAATGCATTCCAGAGCAGTTGTTTTCTCTGGCTATCACATCTTCAACCTCATTTATCTTGTACCATCTGAGATCATCCACTTCATCTGAATCAGTGAACTGACTCTTTTTTACATAAGCTATAAAGCCAATCATGATAAGCTGCTTTGGTTCAAAATAATAACTTGAAACATACTGACATTTATCGACAATCTGCCCTGTTTCCTCTTCCACTTCCCTGGAAACCGCTTCTTCTATAGTTTCTCCCTCAACCATATAGCCTGATACTACAGTCCACTTAGTCTCTGAAATATAATTCTGTTTCAGAAGAAGAATTTCATTAAGCTCATTCACTACAAGTACTTCGACAACAGGTAAAGGATTTCTTCCGTAAATTCTTTTACATGATGGACATATCTTGCAGTCATCATCTCCAAGCCTGATATCTTCTACTTTGTGACCGCATTCAGCACAATACTTAAATAGCATACTCTAATCCCCCAATAAAATACTGCTACTTATGATAAAGGGTGCCCCAAGGGCAGAGTCAACAATCTTCTATTACTTTAGATGAATATGGCTCTAGTAGCTTACGTATTTCAACCAGGTTTACTTTCTGATATTTATCTGCCCACTTCAAAAGCTCCACTATGGCTTTCAGTGTTTCTTTTTTGCCCTTTTCTATACCAAGCTTTCTACGTAAAAACCTACGTATTATTCTATATCTGTACTTGTATCGTGGAACACTTAAAACATAGATTTTATCAGCATCAGCAAAACACTGCTGGACCCACGCATAATACACGCCCTCTATGATCCAATCTTCATTTTCGAGAACTTTGTTAAGAAGCCTATCTCTCTCCGCGCTATCTCTTTTTATACCATAGGATTCAGATTGGTTGTCCCACTGCAGCTCGTCCAGATCTGTATGTCTTATTCCGTATTCCTTTGAAAGCTTTTCGGCCAAGAAAGTCTTGCCACTTCCTGGTCCTCCTATTATATGGATCTTCATTTTACCCCAACCTTTGAATTATTTTGTAAATGGAGAAACGTACAAAAACACGTCATTCCTTCAAATAGAACTCTATCAACAATTTCATCTGTCAGATTTTCTTTACATAATTCAGAAACAAGCATTCAGATTTCATCCTCTTCTAACTCTCAATAGTTGCTTTAATCATAAATCCCAACTCGCCCAACTGGTCCTGTACTCTTTGCAAAAAATGCATACCATTTTCAGTAGGCTCATGTAAAAAGTGAACATCAATCACTGCCATCTTAATACTTTCATGACTGAATTTTTCTTCGTACTGTTTTGTCTCGCAGAAATTAACATAGCTGTTAATCTTATCCTGCAGACTGATCAGGTGTGAATATTCATCATTCCAATCCAGATGATCTGTTATTAGCATGACAAGTGCCTCTTCTGATTTATCATAAGCCAGGCCATCTATCTTATTTTTATCTAAAACTGACATCTTCCCCCCATATGCCGATTTTTATTTTCTTTTACAAAAACAATTGCAATTATTACGATCAAAACTCTACAAGCGACAGAAACATATAAATTCCCCCCCATACCCAATTGTGAAAAGACATTTATCAGCGCATGAGTCATAACACATAACCATAAGCTTCCTGAAACATTAAAGACTGCTGACAAAATGAAGCTGTTAATCAACAATCCTATGAGAAATGGAACAGGATCAACAACCTGAATCGTTCCTTCAACGTAAAAATATGCAAAGTGCCATATTCCCCAAGCAATAAACGTACATATCGTTGAAGTCACATAACTAATTCGTTCCTGTAACGCCGGCTGGAAAAAGTATCTCCAACCTATCTCCTCGATTCCTCCAAACACAAGCGCCTTAAGAAATAAAAGAATCGGCGCATACCAGAAAGATATTTTAAGGTTGCCTCCCCAGAAAAGTGAAAAGAAATCCAGAAAAACAAACAAGAATGCAAGCAGATAATACTTGGGATTTTGCGCCACATTAAAGAAATCCTTAACCACCTTTGATATTGGGATTTTCTTATATTTGTTTGAAACTACAATTCCCCATAGGGCTGACGATATTCCTCCAACAGCAATGGCAATCATGCCAAGCGGAGAGGTATAATCCACTTCTATTCCAATGTTTCTTAGCAAAAACACTACCAGACATACGAGGCAAATCTGTCCCCACGCACCAGCCAGATATAAAATAATAGCCTTATTCCGACTCATTAGCTCTTCCTATCCCCCTGCTTTTCAAGTAGTAAAACCTCATGGCATTTAGTTATAGCCTCGCCTGCGGCTATTCTTTTTTCTACAATATCTCTTACTTCGGCACACCAAGCATTGGTCTTAGCTAGATCAGAACATAAGCCATTTATTATGTGATCACATTCTGTCAGTGCATCCGCAAATTGCTCTTCTGACAATTCTCCTGAGTCATGGGCCTGATCCAGTTCATCACGATCATCAATTTTTACATCGCCTTCCGGAGTAAAGATTACATCCAGATACTTATCGATGAATACTGCTATGCCATCATCATCGTATTCAATCCCCTCTATGATATCCACATACCATATGGAAGGACGATACTTAGAGCAAAAGCTCTTGGGATAGTTGACTCTTTCTACATCATGAGAGTTATCTGGAAAGTATTTTACTGTGATAACTCTTTTGGTATTATCAGGAATCAGCTCAAGCCAAGTCATTCCTTCTCCTGTAACCTGTATTCTTCCTGCCTTTGGAGTTTCCCAAAAGTTCGCCTCTCCATCAGTAAATCTGATAAGGCATGCCAGACCATGAAAACACTCACAATCTATTCTCATCTGATAATATGGATAATACTGGAATCCCCAGCCATCTCTGTTAAGTCTTTTATGCTTCATTTTTCCCCTTAAATCCCGTTTTCTGTTTCAACTAAACCTGATGCACATAATTACATTTGATTATATCCAATAAATAAGCGGCTTACAATCACTTTTGCATCCACAAAGCACCATGGATACTGAATGTTTTCTCTTCACCAACACTATTTTCTAGATAATATCTTTGTTTCATGGAAAATGACACTCACATCATCTTCTGATCCGGAGCAATAAAAAAGCGGTTCACAATCATTTTTATGACCGCAAACCGCGATAAATACTGAGTTTTTACCACTTTTTCTTTTCTTAAAATCCTATCTTAAGTTTAAAATACATCAAGAAACTACGTTCGAAGCAAAACCTAAACCAAGAATTATTTCGTTGAGGAAAAAATAATCTTCCGATTTTATGTTCCAGCAGTCAACCCGACAAATCCGAATTTGCACTTTTGCCAATCTATTTATTGCCATTTGCTATTATCGATAATTATCTAGCGTTTTATAGTGCGGTTTTTACTGCTTACTTTTTAAATCAATAAATATCTCCGTAAACCATAAAAATCATTACTGCTAGAATGATAAAATAGCTATTTTTTAGTAACACTAAGCTGTTTTTGAAGTAAAATTTAAAAGGTTTTGTTTGATTCTTACTGTCATATTAGGAAAAAGAGAATCAAAGCCGTAACAAGCCATGATATTTTTCGTTCAAGATAGAATAATAAGCTGCGATGCTACGAAAAAATTCATAAAAATCAAATCTGGCAGTAAGTAAAAATTC
>NZ_AUKA01000035.1:0-5871 GCF_000424505.1 Butyrivibrio sp. XBB1001
AATCGTATTTAGGAGAAGAGTTCTCTTTGGTTTTATGACAAAGCGACTCTACATACATCATTTGAGCCTGATTACCTTTTATGGCAGAAACTAAGTCCCATTCAGCCAGACATACATCCATAAGAAAATTGACAGCATCCCTGTATATAGTTACTGTCTCAGAAAATATATGATTGTATTGTTTTATTTTAACGGAATACGTGGAGTATATCTTCATGTGTTACTTTTCTTTCTGACTGCTTATATAATTAGTGACCTGCTCTATAGTACGCTCACTTACAGTTGCTACAAAATATGATGGATTCCATAAATGTCCACCCCAAAGCTTAGTTTTGATTTCTGGATGCGTAAGAAACAGCCATCTTGCAGTATTGCCTTTGAATACTTTAATTGCATCTGAAATCCTACATTGAGGCTTACATTCTATAAGCATATGTATATGGTCAGGCATTGTTTCCATAGCAAGGATTTTAATGCCTAAATCTTCGGCTGTACGGTAAAGATGTTCTTTAACATCTGACTCTATATTGCCAATAATGACCTTCTTACGATACTTGGTACACCATACTATATGGTACTGCAAGCAGTATACATATCCTCTACCATGCGTCACATCTGAATTTATCGTAAATATGCTATCTTTATCCATATCTGCATAATACCATACGTAATTAGCAGAGTCAAGAAAAGGCGGCTAACTCATGACTAAAGTCACGAGTTAGCCGCCAATGTTATCAAAAGCCATCTGATAATGTCAACATACGTTTTCTGTTTTATTCATAAAAAAGATAAAGCCGGAATTCCAGATATTAACTGGTTTTCCAGCTTTTTAATTCACATTGCATATTTGCCATCCGGCGAATAAAATCCTGCTTATTTCTTCCCGCCAAACAGCGCAGCCCAGTAGTGCTCCCCTTTATTATTCTCATAAACAGAAATAGCTACCGTTGTAAAATCGGAACTAAAAAAGTTCTCGCTGTCAGTGCTGCTTGATAGCCATGATTCCATAGCTTTGGAGGCATCGCCATATCCTTTATATATATTCTCTCCAAGAACTATAGACGGCTCTACGGTAAACCACATGGTTCCGTTTGGTCTTACATGGTTTTTGTCAAAAACAACGGCTATTTCGTTTGCTCTAACTCTGGCCCCGTATTCAAGAGTCGAACTCCATACTAAAGGCTTAAGCCCCTGCTCCTGTCTGGCAGCATTTACGACATCATAGGCCTCCGATATCAGGTTTCTTAGTTCATCATCCATAGGATAAGCGAACGGATCTCCCGGAACCACATCATCAAGAATCTCCGTATCAGCGCTAACCTCAGTTCTGTAAGCTCTTACTTCTGAAAAAGCTTCAGCATCTCTGCTCAGATTCTTTCTTATTCCCAGAATACTTGCTATAGCAGCTACAAGCACCACTGCCAACGCAAAAATGCCATACTTATACATTTTTTCATGTTTTTATCACCCCTACTAAGAAAAAAACAGTTAACAGTTTCTCCGCTATTTCTAATTCTTTTAAGCAGAGGAATCCTACGGGTTCACCATCTTCCTTAGCTGCAAAAAAGAAAAAGGGGATATCTGAAACGCATTTATTACATTTCTCAATCCCCTTAAGTGCTCCTGGTTTAACCGGTTCCCAACTACTTTATTTAATTATACTCCACATAATAAGGCTATTCAAACAATCCCATAGCTGCCCAGTCAAACGCATAAGTTCCGCTTTCATCCATCATGACACCTGTTTTCGTGTTATAATGCGCTGTAATGCATCCTTTCGGACAAGAAAAATTGGTTTTTAGCTATAGACCAATGTTGTTAACACTTTTTTGTTTTTCCTAATTACAAAGCATTAAGTAATAACAGTACCTTCCACAATATCGATAACATCAGCATAGCCTGCCTGTCGCATTAAGCGGCTTATTCCATCAAGCACTTCTTCCCTGGAGAAATCATGCTCTATAAGGAACTCTTCCCCCTTCTCAGATAAATATTGATAGAACATTGCCGCAGCAGCAATGCTATTCTTATCAGAATAATCAAGAGATTCCAAAAGGAGATTTTCAGCTTTATTTATCTCTCCGCAATCTATCATTTCAAGAAGCTCAGCAAGTTTTCTCCCGGAAACTTCATAGCCATTATCACGCTCCATCTCTACTGCAACATACTTTTTACCTAGCACCAATGAAAAAAGTACCCTTACCATTTCCTTAATAATGCGCATAATATAATCTTTTTCATCGTCAAATGTCATAATGCACCTCCGCTCTCATACGACAATACATCATTTTCTGTGCCTGAATGAAATAGCCGCTAAAGCCCTAAGTACAACAAAAGATATAATAAAAATGATACCAAAGAAAGCAATGGAGAGCTGAACTTCATTTCTTACAGAATATCTAAGCGCTATAAAGAAAAAGGGTACTGTAAACACCAATGAAGTTACTGCACTGACAAGAAGATCCCTACTTATGACCTCCGACTCCTTCTTTGAGCCGTTCCATGCACCTGCTCTGACAACAAGCGTCAGATATATAATGCCTCCGGCTAATATAGCTGCAGTTTCTCCAATTACCAGTCTCATGTCAGCATACATTATCAACTGTGCAACAATAGCAACTGCACTTACCATAAATATAATAATAAATCCATAACTGCTTGCTTTTACAGCTTCTTGTCTCTGAATATCGGTATAATCAGCTACCGTTTTCAAGGTTTCTTTTAGTTCTTTATCCATCTCGCTTTTCCTTTCTCCATTAAGAAGCTCCTTAATATCAATATCATAGTAATCAGCGAGTTCTATCATTATAGCAAGATCAGGCATATTTGATCCTGTCTCCCATCTAGATACTGTTCTCCCTGACACTCCTAATATTTCAGCAAGTTGCTCTGTGTTAAGTTTTTTTCCTTACGAAGTTCGCGTAAGAATGTTCCTATCTTCTGTGAATCCAAGTGTTCCTCCTCTCACTCACAGAATATAAAAAGTTGCCTGATCAGTACACGACATAAAGCGAGAAAATGCCGTTTTTTTCCATTAGACAACTTTGTCTATTTTTAGGTCAGTTCCTCTATAAAGTTCAATTGACGCATTGTTGCCAAATTATCTCTAGACATGGCACGAAGCTCATCAGGATCTATCCATTTGAACGCTATTGTCTCACCTTCCTGTAAAACAATGCTATCTTTATCAACATCTGTGACACAAAGATAATCTACATAATATGTCTTATGCCCATGATGTAACACACGGCCAATTTCTATCAGTTCATCTGATACTATTCCAGTTTCCTCTTGTAGTTCTCTCATTGCACAGGTTAATGGATCTTCACCCTGCAGCGCAGAACCACCAGCAGTTGCTTCCCACATTCCTCCAAGGTGCCTTCTCTTATCTCTCTGCATTATCAGATAGCTTCCATCTGTATGTCTTACTATGATTTCACTGCATAAATGGAAGTATCCTTCTGGTACCTGCTCTCCGCGAATCAAAGTTACACCCTCTATCTTATTAAGCTTACTGTCGTATGCATCCCATTTTTCCATGATTCATTCCCTTAAACTAATTATTCTCAAACTTCCATCCAAACAGCTCTATTACCGCGTTCAGATCATCCACCTCAAAATCTGCCTGTTCCTCTTCGCCAAGAGCATCCCAGTACTTCCACATCCCTTGCTTCACACGAACAGTCTTCATACCTATTTTCTTAGCAGGTATTATGTCATTATCAACCCTATCTCCGATCATGACAGCATTTTCAGGCTTACAACTAGCTCTTGATAAAGCAAGTTCAAATATTCTCCTGTCCGGCTTCTCTAATCTTTCTTCTGCAGAAGCAATGACAATATCTATGAACTTTAAAACACCATGCTTTTCTAATCTGGCTGCTGTTCCCGGAAGCTGATTAGCAATGACTCCAATTTTATATTTCTTACTCAATCGCTCAAGGCACTCATATGACTCCGGAAACAATTCCTCATCTTCACTTCTCCAGCGAGGTCTTTCTATTCCGTATTCCTGAATCAGTACTTGTTCTCCCTTTTTCTTTTCCTTATAAAGCTGAGTAACCTTATTCTGTATCGCATCAAAAGGTTCATTAACAGCATCAGCAATTTCGTGTATTCTATGTAAAAATGGCTTTTCCTCGCTTACCAAAGTTGAGCCAACATCAAAAAAGAGCCATTCTATGTTATCCAGCTTCATCACAAATCCTCTATCATCTTAATTGCATCATCTACAGAGATGCAGCTTGCAAATCTTTCCGGCCACATCATATCGTTGTAATACTTGTAGGTAGTTTCTCTATCCATGTAATCATTGTCGAAAGTAGAATTGGTACCTTTCGGAATTATTACCTTGTATCCTCTTTCAAAAGCCGATTTCACAGAGGCATCAATGCAAAAGTTCGTCTGCAATCCGACTATCATTAAATCTTTTTCTCTGGATTTTCTGAGATAATTTGCAAGATCATTATTACCAAAGCAGCTGTTTATCGTCTTTATGAAAATCTTCTCATTTTCCTTTGGAGCCACCTGATCAACTATCTCAAAATCCTTGTCACCAAAAGAAAAGCCTGTTCCAGGGCCATCATCATGCTGAACATAGATAATCTCAACATTATTCTTCCTTGCAGCATCAATAATATTTGTCACATTCCTTATGAATCCGTCAAAATCATATAGTCTTTCATCGGTGATTCCTTTTTGTACATCTATAACAATAAGCTTCATCGAACACCCTCCAACAAAAACATATTTTTACTATAACAGAAAAAGAGCCATTCAACAGTAATTTATTCTGCTAAATGGCTTTTTATATCAGATGACTGTCGAATGCTGCCGGCGACCGGGATTGAACTTTCCTGTGCCTTTCAAACACAGATGGAAAGGAGGCTGGCGGTTTCACTTGAATTTCTTAACCCACTTTTGAACATAGTTGTGGATATACATCAAATGTGCTTAAACCATTTTATTCTTTATAGTTCCTATGTGTAAATACAGGTGTCACAGTACCTGTAACCTTCTCGCGTTTTTCAACCTTAAGGACCGTAAACTGTGTCTGTCCTACTGTGTAGTCATTCATTCTTGCCTCAGAAGAAAAGATAGACATTTCACCGATAAATATTATCCCTGCCAGATTATCACTTTTCTTATATAGCATAAGATTTTCAAATCTCTCATGATTGTTTATCAGATAATCTGCATTGATGCTTGTCCAAGGGCACTTCTTTTTACTAAAGCCAAAAAAGCTGTACTCCTGGTTATCCAGCTTTTCTATTATGTCCGCAAGCTGTCCGAAAAGCTCTACCCTTAATTCCATTTCATCTGTATAATACCTTGATTTTTCAAAGTCAGCATTTTCATAAGTTCCTGCGATGATTTCATCATATAAAGATTCTGTTTGAGCTCCATGTACGTTTAAGAATTCAAGATCCTTCAGATAATGCAATCCCATTGTGTGGAACCAATCAACCTTATCAAAAACCAGGCAAAGAACGCTAACCTTTCCTTTTCTGCCAATTATTATAAGATATTCCGTGTTTAGCAGTTTGTCATATGAGCTTAAAGATTCTAACACTCCCATTGTATCTCCAAAAAATAAAGACCTTGTATTTTGATATGTACCCCCTTTACTGGACAATCCAGTAAGGGGGTATTTTCATGCGCTATAGTTATGAATTTAAAAAAGAATGCGTAGAACTTCACAGGCAAGGTATATGGGCTGACACGCCAGAAGGAGTTTCTACTGAAAGTTTTAGAAGCAAGATACGTAAATGGCATAGACTTGAGGATTTACATGGACCAGAGATGCTCAGAGCCAGTGGTCATCAGAAGGAATGGTCAGCTGATCAAAAGCTTGAATTAATTTCAAGGACC
>NZ_AUKA01000036.1:0-3303 GCF_000424505.1 Butyrivibrio sp. XBB1001
TGCACTTGAAACAGCACTTCCAAAGGGCATAACAAGATCGTACTCAGTACTATCAAGGGCTTCCTTAAGATTTGATTCACTTATAGCTTTGAATGCGACATTGAAACCAGCTTCTTTGGCAGCGGATTCCATAAGATCAACGCCGATTCCTGCAATCTTGCCGTTGTCTTTATCAATGTAAAACATAGGACATCTGTCTACAGGCACACCGACTGTAAATTCTGTAGCAGGAGAATCAGACGAGGCATAAACAGGCGTCAAAAAGACTCCCAGATAGATTACCAGGAAAAGGAGGGCTATGCTGATAGTAGTATGGATCCTTTTTGATTTCATGATACACTCGCCTTATTGTTTGTTCTTTGCTTTAGATACTCACACTTAATTCTAACATTATTATGTTAAAATACGATAAATAATAAATAACAAATCGATAAAGGCGACTTCTAGTATTCCGGCATTGCTAACTTATGCGTATACGGGACTTGAACCAGGGATTCACGGAGCACCATTAGAACATAAAAAAAGTGTTCCGACGCTATATGAGTCATCGGAACACCATAGACCGACGCAGCATGGCATTTCCATCCTTGCAATAGTAACATCCCTTATGTCCTTGTTACTGATAACTTCTGTCAGTTTCTCAGTGTAATCTCCCTCATCCGGTTTGGGACATCCGATCATTGTAAACCTGCCTTGCATCAGAAAAAGAAAAGTATAAAACTTTATTCGACAGGGTAAATGAAACAACAATACTATATAATTCGAGGCATTTAAGCTCTCTTATGTTTAAAGTGATGCTGTCTGGGTTTGTGCTTAAATGCAACTATGTTTAGAGGCTTTTCATCCTTTTTTGCATAATTCTCATATGCCTTCTTATAGTGTTTCTGTCCGGCCCAGATATCGTCAGCTACAGGCGCCCACTCTTTTGCGTAATCATCACACTTTGCACACAGATGTTCAACACTTTCTTCAGACTCTTCATTGGTACCATGAGCTCCGGATATTTCAACCATGTCCCTTAAAAGAGCCGGATTTTCAAGCATTGGGCATGGCCTTAAATGATTCTTATTAAATGGCTGCCCCTTATGATATTCCATGAAAAGAGGACTTTGAAGCATCTCAAGTATTGAATGTGTATATATATTCGTGTTGGAGAAGTGGATAAATACGCATGGCTCAGCATCTCCGCTTGAATTGATGTGGAAGTAATTTCTTCCGCCTGCTATGCATCCGCCAACTGCTTCGCCATCATTCTGGAAATCCATAGGGAAGAATCCCAGGTCACATTTGTCACTTCTCAGGAATCTAATCTGATCCACCATCTTCTTTCTCTGTTCTACCGTTGGCATAAGCTCAGGAACAGCATTGTTTCCAACCGGCATATAGTGAAAGAAGAATCCAAATCTTGCTCCTTTTTCAGCTATAAACTCGATGAACTTAGGATCAGTAACTGCCTCGATGTTGTTTCTTGTATAGCAGATGGAAGTTCCATAAACTATTCCGTACTTTTTGAGTAGATCCATGGCATTCATTACTGCATCATAATGACCAAGGCCACGTCTTGCGTCATTAGTCTCAGGAGTTCCCTCGATAGAAAGCTGGAATGTGAGATTTCCAAGCCTTACAACTTCTTTACAGAAATCCTCATCAATAAGTGTTGAATTGGTATAGATAGAGAACTCAACATCATTGTGCTTTTCTGCCAGTTTCAAGATATCTTTCTTCCTTACAAGAGGTTCTCCTCCTGTCATCATGTAAAGATATACTCCCAGCTCTTTTCCCTGGGTAACGATTTTGTCCATATCTTCAAAAGACAGATTGTGCTTAGGTCCATAAGTACCTGACCAGCATCCCGCACAGTGCATATTGCAGGCGCTTGTAGGGTCAAAAAGAATAAGCCATGGGATATTGCATCCGTATTTTTCCCTGTTTGCCCTGATCATTTTTGTGCCTCTGAAAAATGCCTCATAGCCAAGATTGAGCATCATCATCTTTGCAACATGCGGATCTGTCTCATCTATTACTTTATTCAAAAACTTAACCCATCTGTTATCCGGATCTTTAAATGCCGCTCTTACTTTATCAAGGCTTTCTTTTCTGGCTCCATCTTTACCCCAGAATTTCTCTGCCTGGTCAACAAGCTTAAGATAAGTAGCAGTCCTGTTCTCCGTTTTATCGAGATTTGCAAGGAACCTGTCAATCAGTATGCTAAAAGCCTGTCTTTGTACTTTGTGAGAAATGTTTTTTGCTAATTCCATACTTGTTATGCCTCCCCAAACGATGCTACAATTATTCTGATGTAACAAGTGTAACGCCACAGCATATTAATAACAATGGCTCTACCATCGGACATGACAATATTTCGTTTAAGTGAACCGATGTTACATTCTTGCATTTTTTGTAACGTCGAGAGGGAGAAAAAATGAAAAGCTCAAAAGAATCTTTAACAGAAATGCAAAAAAAAGAAGTTCTGAGGATGAATAATAAGGAGTCCAATCAGCTGACAAGAGAGTGTCTGCAGCTTTCGCTTATGCATCTAATGAGCGAACACCCTTATGAGAAGATCACCATCAGCGAGATAGTACGCCGTGCAGGAGTATCAAGGACGGCGTTCTATCGAAACTATACAGATAAAGAAGATATCCTGCATGAGCTTGGGGATGAAATAATAAAGCGTATAGCGGAGATCAGCGAAAAGCCCGAACTGCACGAAAACCCACATCTGTGGTTCGAAGATATTTTTCGGGCTGTCAAAAACGATAAAGATATAATATCTCTGTTTGACCAAGCCGGAATTCTTCAGAATGAACTCTTTCTTGAAAAAGCGGTCTCAGAGCGGCTCTATCCTACAGCTGACCCAGAAAAGAAGTATCTCAGACTTGCTGCCGAAGCTGCCATTTTACAAATACTCATAAGCTGGTTCAGGGATGGGATGCAGGAAGACGAAAAACAAATGGCTGATATCTGCGTAAATATCTTTGATAACGCTTTGAGCAGACTGCCATAATTAACAAGGACCTCTTCTAACATGAGAAATGATCCTTCCTGGCGTAAACGAAGTAATTCTTGCGCATATGAAGCTTGACCCCGGAATTCCCTTAGCACCAATAGAACATAAAATTCCGATATAATGCTCATTCCAGCAAACTGGAATTGTTAGCACTCTGTCTTATTGCACCGGAGGCATAAAGCATAAAATGCAATCGCTAGAAACTGTGATACCACAGACACAGTGACAAGATACACAGGATTCAAATCATACAGGGCACCGAGAAGCCAACTGCCCAGAAACCACGCAATACC
>NZ_AUKA01000037.1:0-2467 GCF_000424505.1 Butyrivibrio sp. XBB1001
GATTGAATATCTGTGCCCATTGTACGAAAGTGACCAAGAAGCAGGATTTCATGTAAGTCAATAAAATAGGTGGCTTACACGAAAGTGGTAGTAAGACGTAGATTCATATAAACAAGATTAAAACACCAGAACTTTGAGCCATATAATGGACCATAAACCCCGTCCCCTAGGTCCAAACAAGTAGATAAATACAATAGGTAATGGTATTATTAAATAGAAGATTGTTAGAAGAGGAAATGCTATGAGCTATCAGAGAAGATTGATAAATTATACAGTTGCATGTGTTAATGAGTTTGCTGAAGCTTTTAATTTGAATGTTAAAGAAGCATATAGATATCTTCGAGATTTCAAGGGAATAGAGTTCCTGAAGGATTTCTATGAGGAAGAGCATCTTTTATCATTTGATAATGTGGTTGAAGATTTACAAGCTCTTTGCCGGAGAAATGGAGGAACTATATGATTCTTTTGTGGATTCCTCTAGTCTTAGAATCAAAAATTTTGGTGAAGAGACATCAGAAGATTGGGCTCGTTTTGTAATGAATAATAGGAATAGGGGCTTTGAGAATTATTCGGATCCATTGTGCAATTTCGATTCTAAGTATGATATCGTAATTGGACCTGTTGCGGATGATAATATGGCAATGCTGTTTAGACAATATGAAGAAAAAGTTATAGACTTTGATACACTTCTTAAAGGCATGATATATAAAAAGACATCTTCACAGTATTCATTCCATACACCTGCAGCTATTTCATTATTGAGGAAAATTAGTTATGAATGAGAAAAAGCAACTAATAGAGTATGCTATTCAGGATATCGTTGAAATGATCTCGAAAGACCAGAACGTAGAATATGACGAGGCTATGAACTTCTTTTATGAATCAGAGGTTTTTGATAAGCTTCAGGATGTAGAAACAGGGCTTTATCGTGAAAGCTCTGCTTATATTTATGATTTATATAAAGATGAGTTGAACTTCGGGCATATCGTTCAAGCTGAAATATAATAACCGCCTATTACATAGAGCAGTTATCTCAAACGAGGTAGCTGTTTTTTTGCGCTCATTTTGAGCCTGAAACTATTTACTTTCAGAAGGAGGTAGGCGATGAACTACGAAGAATTCAAAGACAAGGTAGTAGAAGATGTAAGAAGAGAGTTAGAGACAAGAACCGGAAAACCCTACTATGTGCAGGCGCACACTGTAGAGAAGACGAATGAGAACTACGATGCCATCACAGTTAAGCCGGAGGATGGGATCATAGGTGTGAACCTCAATGTCGAAGAGCTTTACAAGGCATATAAGGATAGGCACAGCTACGATAGCATCGTTGACAGAGCAGTATCCATGGCGGATTCATCTCTTAATAATCATCCGGATTTCGACTTGAATGCCATCAAGGATTACGATTCAAGCGGAAGCATAACAGAGACATGAGTCTGTAATATATATCGTTCTTTGAAATATGACAATTAAAGAATGATATATACAAAACGTTCTTTAATGTGATAGAATTAAAGAACGAAATGAAAGGCGGTGATGTTTATGAATTACTCAATTGAATCGCTGAAAATGATTATAGACTCAAATGATGGGATTATTTCTGCTAAACAATTGGCTGACAAGGGAGTTTCGAGACTTTCGCTGTACCAAGCATTGCTGAGTGGATCAATTAAAAAGGAATCCCATGGAAATTATGTGTTAGCGGATAATCAACCTGACGAATATCGTGTGATACAGAATCGTTCTCCTAAAATGATTTATTCTCACGGTACTGCTTTATTTTTACATGGACTCTCAGATCGCGTACCTCATGAGTTAGATATTACAGTTCCTCAGGGAGATAATGTTTCTCGCATAAAAAAGGATTATGAAAACACAAGATTTCATTATTGTAAAAAAGACTTGTGGGATTTAGGAATAACTGATGCTAAAACACCGCAGGGCTATGAAGTAAAAATATACGATTTGGAACGCTGTATCTGCGATTTAATTAGAGACAAAAAATCTGTTGATACGCAGATTTATACACAAGCAATGAAGGAATATTTTTCAAGTAGATGCAATCCAAGAAAAATAGTTAAGTATGCCAGACAATTTAATATTGAATCAAAAGTTAGGACATACATGGAGGTTTTATAGTGAAAGAACGCACACCTGAACAATTAAAAGGACAGGTAAGACATTTTGCAACACAGAGAGGGCTGCAACCTCAAATAATAGATGGGGAGCTGATCTGATGAGACTCTTTATAGCAATCTGTTTTGATGACAATATGATGGACAGCCTTGCAGAGATTCAGGATGACTTGCGACGCTGCGGGGTAAAAGGAAACTATACACGCCGTGAGAACCTGCACATGACGCTGGCCTTCGTTGGGGAGTATGACGATCCTGAGCAGGTGGTGGAGGTTATGCAAAAGGTGCCGCTTAGGTCTTTTTCTGTAAGGCTGAGTGGGTACAGGCCTTTC
>NZ_AUKA01000038.1:0-1761 GCF_000424505.1 Butyrivibrio sp. XBB1001
GATTCATCCCACAACCGATTTCATCGGAAGGGGTTTTCTCGCACGATATTTATAATAAATCTATGTTGATAAGAGGAAAGGTAAAAATGAATATTGATGTAAATCTTAACATTCACTATACAGCTCCAGACCATGTTTGGGAAAATATTGGTAAAGTTTATGAATCCATGCCATACTGGGCAGGAAATGATAATGGCCCCAGTTGGAAAGGCGAAAGCGTGGATCTTTGGGCATCAGTCGAACCAAGCGGGATACAGCTTGCGGGTGAAATGCCACAAGATATTTGGGAAGAGTGGTATCAGGATCTTAAAGAGAAGCTCACCAAAGTTCTTGGATATGAGATAGGGGAGCCAGAAGATGGCTATGATTTTAAGTATGATTGGGACTAAGAGGAAAAGAATGGACATATACAAGAAAATGAAAACTACAAAAAAGCTGATCAAGTTGCTGATTTTTCTTTTGCCTATATTGCTGATGTACTCATTTAGTGTAACAGCCTATGCTGATATGGGAGACAAGCCCTCTGTTGACCTGACAATAATTAATCCGCCGGAAGGCGAATATTATGTCGGGCTATTGCAGTATACTAGTAGAGAGGACAATCTGGAAAGTTTGACAAACTCGCCGCTTACGGTGAATTACAGCAATCAGGAAGAAATTGAGGAATATCTGGAAAATTTTTATTATGATGGCTGGTATTTTTTTGATTATCCAAACACATGGATGAACAGTCTTAAGTCTAATGAACGACATAAATATAGCTTTGATTACTGGGCACCATCTTATTTCAGGGCGGTCGTAATAGACAAGTACGGAAATGTAACTATAAGTGAGCCATGTGACGCTGTTGAGTACCATTGCTATGCTACGATGGATTATTCTACTGGAGAACTGTTAGAAGATACTACAACTCAGCTACGCAATCGGATTTTAAGCACTATTAGAAATGTGATGTTTACTTATATCATTGAGGGCCTGGTTCTGGTGTTTATGTTTAAATATCCGTTGACTAAAGGTAATATACTGGCGTTTATAATAGCAAACGGTGTAACACAGTTCTTTCTAAACAGGTTGATGTATTTTAAACCCATACGATTAGGAATGGCTATGCTGCTGGCATTAGCTATCATGGAAATTATAATATGGGTTGGGGAAGGAATATTCTACGGTTTTGTGCTCAGGTGCAAAGATGGCTATGGTAATTTCTTGAAGAGCTTTGGCTATGGAATAGTAGCAAATCTGCTGAGTATGTTCGGCGGGTTTATAATAATCGGTATAGGATACTTTATTTTGGCAGGTATAAGGTAGGAGAGGAGCGATAACGCTATGGCAAAGGTTATTTTATGGACAGACTTTTTTACAGCACTTCATTCTCCAAACATATGAAGGTTGGAGCAGCTGTTGTTAGTGCAAGAAGAGGTGGCAACACAGCTAGCTTTGATGTCCTTAATAAGTACTTTACAATAAGCGGAATGCCTGTGGCTTCCAGCACATATTGGAATCAGGTACATGGATTCACTGCTGAAGATGTTAAGAAGGATCTTGAGGGACTTCAGACCATGAGAAACCTGGCTAGAAATATGTCATTTATGATCAAGGCATTTGCAGATGCCAAAGAGAAGTATGGCCTTCCTATAGTTGAAAGGGGCGCATTTACAAGTTTTCCGGATGGCAAATAACGTCAAGAAAAAAATGTTAAAAAAGTTGTTGACACTAATATAGGCCAGTGATATATTTATATACGTTGCTGCTGCGGACACG
>NZ_AUKA01000039.1:0-1599 GCF_000424505.1 Butyrivibrio sp. XBB1001
AAGGGAGACTAACTATTAGAAGTCAAGAAGAAATAAATGATTTTTGATCAAAACGCAGAAATGCGATTTGTATAGTGGTCGGGACTTATTCCCGACAATCAGTTCCTTGAAAATTGCATGACAAACAGAGCATCCGATTGGGTGCTCAAACAGAAAAGGTATATCTGATTGATTAGCTCGGAGAGTAAGCTTGTCCGGTTAGTTCCATCCTATAGATTGTTCGGATCAGCTTTTTCGCCGCATGTGATACGGCTACATTGTAGTGCTTGCCCTCGGATATTTTTCTTCCGAGGTAGATGCCGAAGGATTCATCCCATTTACAGACAAACTTTGTGGCGTTAAAAAGCGCATACCGTAGGTATCGTGACCCACGTTTCTCCATGTGCGAGTGTGATGAATCAAGCTGCCCGGATTGATATGTTGATGGAGATAATCCTGCATAAGCGAGAATCTTGTCTGCATTATCGAAGCGCTCAAAATCACCTACTTCCGCCAGAATCATCGCTCCCATACGGTAACTGATACCGGGGATGGTCATTATCGGGGATTGCATTTCATCCATGATTGCTTTTATGGAGGCTTCGATTTCTTCAATCTCTTCGGAAAGTATCCAGATGAGATGAATGGTATGTCGTAGTTCCATGGATTTTGCGTCCATAGGTGTGCCGATAGAATCGATAGCGGCATTCCTGATCTCGATAGCTTTATCTCGGCTGTATCGCCCTTTAGAAGAAGTCTCAAGAAGCTTTTTGAGATGTGTCAAATGACATCCTGCAATGTAATCGGCACCTGGAAGTTCTTCTAAAAGCGTGTAGACGGAATTAAGGTGAAGCGATGGAACAAGTTTCTCCAGTTCGGGGAATAGGATGTTCACAAGCCTGGCTAAAGAAGACTTGAGCTTAGAACGTTCATGAACCTTGTCAAAGCGATAACGGGTTAATGATTTCAACTCTTCGTTGTGATATGATGTTTTTGAGTAGGGCTTGAGTGTCCTATCGGTCATCAACATCATAGCGATCGAAGAGGCATCGACTTTATCCGTTTTCGTCTTTCTAAGGCTTAGACCTTTTCTGTAAAGATTTGTGTGTAGCGGGTTGATAACAACGGTCGGGAAACCTTTATCAACGAGCGACGCCAGAAGATTGCTAGAATAGTGACCGGTAGCTTCAAGACCTACTTTTATTTCTGTCTTATCAGAAGTCACTTCTTCAATCTTGGAGAAAAGCTCATCAAAACCGACCTTGTCATTTGAGATGGTGAAGACTGGATAGAGCTTCCGGCCTTCGACGTCAAGAATACAGCAGTCATGCTTGTCCTTGGCAACATCGATACCAACATAGATCATAATCATGATCCTCCTTAAAAGTATTTGATGCTGCTGTTATAAGATCCACAGGGCTCTTTGCGTGCTGTAACCTCGTTCTACATAAACCGTCATGCGGTATCTAACTGATTAACAATTAAACAAAGAGACTGTGGTTGGAGCCTCCCTAAAACCGTCTAAGCGGTAGGTGTGATATACCAAACCACAGCATCTTTAACAGCATACCTGATACCTATAGATAAGGTAAAGAATGGGTATGACTATATAATACGAGG
>NZ_AUKA01000040.1:0-1370 GCF_000424505.1 Butyrivibrio sp. XBB1001
TGTTTTTTCATCCGCCAAGATGAACACCTTTATCTTACTTAGAGGTTTCTTTTTATTCAATTGGCGTTATTTCTGAATTACAGGAATGCTCCCAATTCATAATCCTGAATCCTCTCTTTCCACTTTTTATACTTCTTGTACTGAATATCATTCAATTCCCAGAAGTTTACTCCAGGGTCACATTCACCCACTATTTGCTTTTCACCAACCAGTTTATAACCTAGCGCCTCAAAAAAGTTCTTTATGTAGTCATACCAAACAGAAGGTTCGGCAAATTTACCAGCTATCGACTCTAATCGATTATCCTCATTAAAAAACCACGAATTTGGAAAGTTTTCATCCATTTTTTCATACGGATTGACCCTATTTGAAAACTTTATGTACTCCTTGATCAATGTCTCATCTGGCGCAGGAATTATCTCTAATTCACCTGCCCCAATCATCCAACATCCCATTTTTATTCCTCCTTGATAAATGAATAATTTAGGTTATAATATAACCAATGGTTATTGTATGATACATAACCATTGGTTACTTGTCAATAGTAAAATGAGGTACATATGAAATTCAAAGCTGAAAGAATAATCCAAATTCGTGAACAATTAGGTATGAGCAAAGCTGAAGCAGCAAGAAAACTCAACATGTCTGCAATGGGTTACGGGCGTTATGAAAATGGGCAAAGGGAGCCATCATTCCAAACAGTATGTTTCATAGCGTCAACGTTCAACACTACTTCTGACTATCTTTATGGCTTAACAGATGATCCAAATCCAAGTACAATAACGATTTCTTCATCTGAAGACCCAGAACTCTTTTCATTTGTAAACTCTCTCCAGAAGGATAAATCCTTAGAAAAAAGGTTATTAGAATACTTTAATAAACTGACTCAGCAAAATAAATGAACGCAAAAAAGAGAAGCATCACTGCTTCTCTTACTGCCGGCGACCGGGATCGAACCGGTACGGGTATCGCTACCCACGGGATTTTAAGTCCCGGGCGTCTGCCAGTTCCGCCACGCCGGCATCTTACCAATATAAAATTGATAAAAAATACGCGATATGTTTTATGGGACATATCGCGAATGGGGCCTACAGGGCTCGAACCTGTGACCCTCTGCTTGTAAGGCAGATGCTCTCCCAGCTGAGCTAAGACCCCATATTAACTGGGTATATTTGGTTTTTAGAAAAAACCTAGTGGAGCTTCAGGGACTTGAACCCGGGACCGACCGGTTATGAGCCGGTTGCTCTAACCAACTGAGCTAAAGCTCCTGAAAAGTGACTCCGACGAGAATCGAACTCGTGTTACCGCCGTGAAAGGGCGATGTCTTGACCGCTTGACCACGGAGCCGCATCAGACCGTTTCGCTATAGG
>NZ_AUKA01000041.1:0-1226 GCF_000424505.1 Butyrivibrio sp. XBB1001
GAAAAGCTAGTGCGATTCATCCCACAACCGATTTCATCGGAAGGGGGTTTCTCTCACGTTGTTATAATGATATAGGAAGACGCGAAGTCAGAATTAACTTGGGCTATTTCTTTAATAGAGATGGAAAGAGATGGTGATTATGGCAGCTAGTTCATTTGCTGAAGCAGGACGCAACAACATTAGAAGACTTTCATAGTATATGTAAGGGAGAACAGAAGAAATGAAAATTGACGCAAGAACAATGGAATGGATAAGAAAACCGAACGTATGCAATATTACTGAGGATAAAGTAACAATCACAACTGAGCCTTTTACTGATCTTTGGCAGAGAACATATTATCATTTTAGGAATGATAATGCACCTATTTTGCAGATGAAGTCAGAGGAACAGTTCTTTTCATTTGTAGTGAGGACAGACTTTGATACCAAGGTTCGCTATGACCAGAGTGGGATTATCATGTATCTTGACAGTGATAATTGGATCAAGGCTTCCATGGAATATGAAAATGAGGAAATCCAGAGACTTGGCAGCGTAGTGACCAACAATGGTTATTCTGACTGGTCTTCAACTGATATTGATGCAAAAATAAAATCTGTGTGGCTCCGATTCAGCAGACGTGAGGATGATTTCTGCATAGAAAATTCGTTTGATGGGGTTACATTTAAGCAGATGCGCATCTGCCATATGTTTAATGTAAAAAATGAAATTGCCTTTGGCATATATGCTTGCAGTGCTGAAAACTCATCATTTAAGGCAACATTCACGGATATGGAACTTACAGAATGCAAATGGCTTGCCCATGATGGTCAGCAGCCAGACTAATAATGTGTGTGAATTTATGATTTTCTTCTAAATCCAGATAGCATGGAAATCTAAATGAATGTATCTGAATAAAAAAATAGCATCTCTGGGCTCTGGTGAAACGTCGTCACCTTTGCTGTGGATGCTATTTTTTTACTTAACAACTATTCCTGCCGTTCGTGAAGCATAAGCCACGTAAAGTGAAATGGTTGTTTTTCTTATCTGCTTATATATACGAATGAAGGTGATGTTGTGGCAAATAATTTTTGTTGTTTGTAAAAAATAATTCTCCTAAATGGTGAAATGAGAGAATCAGCATGGTATTCAGAGATTGAATATCTGTGCCCATTGTACGAAAGTGACCAAGAAGCAGGATTTCATGTAAGTCAATAAAATAGGTGGCTTACACGAAAGTGGTAGTAAG